>CAZECZ010000332.1:0-1506 GCA_964510815.1 uncultured Aestuariivirga sp. | reverse complement strand
TCGTGGCGAACATCGACAACGCGATCGTGGTGCTGCGTCGAGCGGCATACGACGCCATTTTTGGCAGCGGTTTCGAGTAGAGGTGTTTCCCGGTGAGGCTCGGCCTGGCTAGCCGAGCCTCACTATCGAAGTTGATGGCGTCTGCGCGCACTCGTTATAAACAACAAGAGGGGAAACGTGTGTCGTCAAATGCTGATCGCGCTGCGGGTGCTACGGCCATAGCCTGCTGATAGGAACGGATTTCCGTTGCGCCTTCGCGATGAATGATGCCCCGTCTTGCGGGCGCCCTGAGTATCGATAGCCAAGATTATCGACTGCTGATTCGTCAGTCCTGTCGGGCAAAGCTGCTTCGCGTCAGTGTCGCTGGCAATCATCAGGCCCGTATTTCGAACCGGCCCTCCATGGCCGCCTCGATCCGGCGATGGACCGGACGTGTAACCCGCCCCATCAGAAGATCCATCCCGCTTCCGACGTCCACCGCAATCCCGCCTCGTTCCTTGACCCAGGTGCAATAGATCTCCGCCCAGGGGCCGGAGCCGACAAGGCATAGCGTTCCGGTCAGGCGGGGCGGCAGCTGGTCGCGCACTTCCTCAAGAAATCTTGATGGCGATGCCACATTCTCGGCGGATGGCTTGTTCGCGACGATCGTGTGGATATGAATTTGAGGGTTGAGGCGAAGCATGCGCGCTGCGAGGCCCTCGTGGCTTGTGATCAGTAGAACGGACTTCGCTGCCCTCAGCAACACCTGAATCCGGGTGATGATTCCGAAGTATAGGTGTGCGCTGGCAATCAGCTTCCCGTCGAGAAGTCCTTTCGTCGCCATCTCAAGTGGTTTGATCGCCCCATACCACTGTCCCAACATTCCGCGAGGGTCCTTTTCCATTCTTGCGGCGAATGTGTGGCTGTCAGTGCCTACGGGTCTCCAAAGCCCAAGTACACCGACGACGTTGGCGGCCTCGATGCTTCGGTGCATCCAGTCACCCAGCATCATGGCGGTAGCGGTATCGACATCTGTCAACGTCGAATGGATCGCCACGCTGCGTGAAACAGCGAAGTGCTCCAGCGATGCCAGGCTCGGATTGTCACCATGGGCGAGCATGGCGGCTTCGCTGTCACCGATGCGTATGACCGAATATGGTTGCCCGCTACGCATGGCCTCCAACAGTGATTCCGTCACCGTTGCAGCGGTTGGTTCCGGCTCCACCAAAAACCCAAGAGTCCGGTATGCCGCCAAAATTGATGGTGGATCCAGGAAACCCGGTTCTGCCAGTATCCGTTTCTGGACTAGCGCGATCTGTGTTTTTATAGGGGGAGAGTTCATGCTCGCAGGATCCTCCTATTCCTTTTCCTTCAGGAGTGCTCCGCATGCGTGGCAATACGTCGCATCTGCAAGCGGGGTCGGGACGTTGCAGGAAGGGCATCGACTTGAGTCTAGCTGCTTCTCCCGCAGTGTATTCGCCAGTTCCGCCGTGTAGATGCCGGTGGGCACGGCGATGATGCCGTAGC
>CAZECZ010000331.1:0-1560 GCA_964510815.1 uncultured Aestuariivirga sp. | reverse complement strand
CTCGCAGGTCAGCACCGAACGGATCCGGATCGACTGGACGTTGGCCTTCTCGATGGCCTCGACGTCGCGCTCCTCGATGAGGGTGCCGGCCGGCACGACGACCTCGCCGGTCGCCGGCGCGATCACGTCCTCGGCCGCGGTGCGGCCCAGCACGCGATGGCCGAGCGTCGCCACGACCTGGCCCGAGTCGACGACCGCGGTCATCTTCAGGCCGGCGTCGGTGCCGCAATCCCCCTCGACGACGATGCAGTCCTGCGCCACGTCGACCAGACGCCGCGTCAGGTAGCCGGAGTTGGCCGTCTTCAGCGCCGTGTCGGCAAGGCCCTTGCGGGCGCCGTGGGTGGAGTTGAAGTACTCCATCACGGTCAGGCCTTCCTTGAAGTTCGAGATGATCGGCGTTTCGATGATCTCGCCCGACGGTTTGGCCATCAGTCCGCGCATGCCGGCCAGCTGCTTCATCTGGGTCGGCGAACCACGGGCACCCGAGTGACTCATCATGTAGATCGAGTTCATCGGTTTCTGACGCCTGGTTTCCTCGTCGAACTCGATGGCGCGAATGCGCTGCATCATCTCGTCGGCAACCTTGTCGCCACACTTGGCCCAGGCGTCGACAACCTTGTTGTACTTCTCGCCCTGGGTGATCAGGCCGTCATTGTACTGCTGCTCGTATTCCTTGGTCAGGGCCTCGGTTTCAGCAACCAGGCCAGCCTTGGTATCCGGAATCACCATGTCGTCCTTGCCGAACGAAATGCCGGCCCGGCACGCATGGCTGAAGCCGAGCTGCATGATGCGGTCACAGAAGATGACCGTCTCTTTCTGGCCGGTGTGACGGTAGACGGTGTCGATCGTCTTGGAGATGGCTTTCTTGGTCATTTCCGTGTTGACGATGTCGAAAGGAACCGCGTGGTTCTTCGGCAGAAGCTCGCCGATGATCATGCGGCCCGGGGTGGTTTCGTAGATTTTAGAAACCGGGTTGCCATCCTCGTCCACGGTCTTGAAGCGGCCCTTCACCTTGGAGTGCAGGGTGACAGCTTTGGTTTCCAGAGCGTGATGCAGTTCGCCCATGTCGGCGAAGGCCATGCCCTCGCCCGGCTCGTTCTCGTTCATGATCGAGAGGTAGTAGAGGCCGAGAACCATGTCCTGCGAAGGAACGATGATCGGCTGGCCGTTTGCCGGGTGCAGGATGTTGTTGGTCGACATCATCAGCACGCGTGCTTCCAGCTGCGCTTCCAGCGACAGCGGAACGTGCACGGCCATCTGGTCGCCGTCGAAGTCCGCGTTGAACGCGGCACAAACCAGCGGATGAAGCTGGATTGCCTTGCCCTCGATGAGGACAGGTTCGAACGCCTGAATGCCGAGACGGTGCAGGGTCGGAGCGCGGTTCAGCAGAACCGGATGCTCGCGAATGACCTCGTCGAGAATGTCCCAGACTTCCGGACGCTCTTTCTCGACCAGCTTCTTGGCCTGCTTGACGGTCGAGGAATAGCCCTTGGCGTCAAGACGCGAGTAGATGAACGGCTTGAACAGTTCGAGCGCCATCTTCTTCGGCAGGCCGCACTG
>CAZECZ010000330.1:0-1591 GCA_964510815.1 uncultured Aestuariivirga sp. | reverse complement strand
ATGAACCTGTCAGTGTAGAATCCAATTATCTTCCCATCTTCCGCGCCGGGGTGTGCATGAGTTTTATTGAGGGACTCGCGCGAGATCAGGTCAACCTGCTTCCTCCTTGTGTTGATGACTATGTTTCCCCGGACGCATTGGTCCGAGTCGTCGATGCTTTTGTTACCAGCTTGAACTTGGCTGAGCTTGGCTTCGGTCGCGCTATCGCTGCGGTCACCGGCCGCCCTGGATACCATCCAGGCGATATGCTCCGGCTGTACATCTGGGGCTACCTCAACCAGGTACGGTCCTCACGCCAATTGGAACGAGCGTGTGTCCGCGACCTCGAAGCGCTTTGGCTAATGCGCCGGCTCGCCCCGGATTACCGAACGATCGCCTCCTTTCGTCATGACAATCCGGAAGCCATTGTCGGCGCCAGCGCTGCATTCATCCAGTTCTGCCGCGAAACCGGCTTGATCAGCGGTCGATTGGTCGCGCTGGACGGGACGAAGATGCGCGCGGTCGCGAGCCCAAAGAACATCGCTGGCGCCGACCGGCTGGCCCGTGACGTTGCGCACACCGAAAAGGAGATCGCCTACTACCTTGAACGGCTCGACATCATAGATGAGGCAGTGGCCCAGGGGTTCGACGATCAGCCCAAACATCGGGAGGCGTTCACCACTGCGATGGAGACCCTCGGGCGCCGCAAAGACAGGCTCGTGCGCCGGCAGGACATCCTGAAGGATCGCGACGAGACGGCTTTGGTCTTTGGCGAGTCCGACGCGCGGCCGATGGGCTATGGACGTTCTCCCAAGACACCCTGCTACAACATGCAAAGCGTGGTCGATGTAGATAGCGGCCTGATCATACATCACGACGTGACCAACGAGGCAAACGACAGCCAGCTCCTGCATCCAATGTCGATGGCGACGATGGAGGTGCTTGAGGTTAACGAGCTCAAAGTCCTGGCCGACGGCGGTTACTCCAACGCCCAGGCGGTCGCGCAATGCGAGCGCGACCATATTGAGGTCGCGGCGCCGATCAAACGCGGCGCCATGAGCACCGACTTTTTCCGGCCAGCGCAGTTCGTGTATGATGAGGAGACCGACACAATCCGGTGCCCCGCCGGCAAGACGTTGAGACCATCCGGCAAACATACCCGCAACCGTGCGATCCGATATAGAACGCCCGCATGCAAAGACTGTCGGCTGAAGAGCCGATGCACGTCCGGCGCCCAACGGACCATCCATCGGTTGTTCGATCAGGCGGCGCTGGATCGTATGGAGGCCAGAATCTACGCGGATCCGAGCTTGATGGTGACCCGCCGATGTACTGTAGAGCACCCCTTCGGCACGATTAAACGGATGTCCGGCGGCGGAAGGTTCCTCACGCGAGGTCTCAGAGCGGTAAAGGCCGAAGCGGCTCTCTCGATTGTCGCCTTCAACATCCTCCATGCAGTAAATGCCTTCGGTGCCGAGCGACTGACGCCAGCGGGGTGAGACGCGCGTCGCGGTGCTGGCGGCGGCGGATTAGACGAATGAGTTTTTGCACAGCCTGCCCCGCAACGCCCCCTGGAGAGTGAGAGTGCGGACGGGGTTTCCGTGACGGGTTG
>CAZECZ010000329.1:0-1632 GCA_964510815.1 uncultured Aestuariivirga sp. | reverse complement strand
CGGCGGCCCGCAGCTTGGTGCGGGCGCGGCGGTCGGCACGGGTCTCGCCGCCGGTGGCATGGTCGCGGCGGGTGCAGCGACGGTCGGCGCCGTGGCATCGGGTGGAGCTGCCCTTGCCGGAGGCGCTGCCGCTGCCGCCCGTGGCGGGGCCACACTCGCGGGTGGCGCGTCCACCGCCTACAGCCTTGGCGCGGCCGGCCAGTCCGGCGCATCCGGCGTTGCCTCCGGTCTTGGCAATGTCGCATCGACCGGCGCATCGAAAGCCGGCTCTGCCATCGCCAGCCCATTCCGGCGTGCCGCCGCCTCGATGCGCGCGAGCTTTGAAGCGGGTGGCCGCGCCGTATCCGGTGATGCGGGCGCGGCCGAGGCAGATGCCAGCTCCGCCGCATCTGCACCCGCCGCCTCCGCCACGCCATCGTCCGCCGACAGCCCGCCCGCCTGGGCCAAACGCATGAAGCGCGGCCAGCAGTTGACGCATGGCGTCCAGGCCGCTGCCCACGCCGTCAAATCCGGCGATGCCCATGGCGGCGGCTCTTCCGTCAACCTCTCCGAAAGCGACTGACCATGTTCAAGCGACCTTCCACCCACTACGGCAAATCCCCCGAACCCGAGACGCCCTATCAGCGCGCCGCCCAGGTCTGGGACGACCGCATCGGCTCGGCCCGTGTACAGGCGAAGAACTGGCGGCTGATGGCCTTCGGCTCGCTGGCGCTCTCCGCCGCTCTCTCGGCCGGACTGTTCTGGCAGTCGATGAACGGTTCGATCGTGCCATGGGTGGTGCAGGTCGATCGGCTTGGACAGTCGCAGGCGATTGCGCCCGCGACCGCCGACTATCAGCCGAACGACGCGCAGATCGCCTTCTACCTCGCGCGGTTCATCGAGCAGGTCCGGGGCATTCCGGCCGACGCCATCATCGTGCGGCAGAACTGGCTGCGCGCCTATGACTTCACCACGCAGGCTGGCGCGCTGGCGCTCAACGACTATGCGCGCTCGAACGATCCGTTCGCCAAGGTCGGCAAGAGCCAAGTCGCGGTCGAGGTGTCATCGGTCATCCGCGCCTCGCCATCGAGCTTCCGCGTCGCCTGGATCGAGCGCCGCTATCAGGACGGTTCGCTCGCCAGCACCGAACGCTGGTCCGCGATCCTCACCGTCGCCGTGCAGCCGCCCCGCGATGCCGACACGCTGCGGAAGAACCCGCTGGGAATCTACATCAACGCCATCAACTGGTCGAAGGAGCTTGGACAATGACACCGACCTTCCGCAAAGCTGGGAGGCCGGCTTTCCGCAATGCCTCACTCGCGGCTTTCCTGCTTTCCGCTTCCGCCCTCGCGGGCTGCGCGGGGCACACCCCACCGCCGGAGATTTCCTATGACGATGCGGCCCCGGCCGTCATCGCCGCCGATCCGCCCAAGCCCGTACAGGTCGTCGAGCTGCCCAAGCCGCTGCCGCTTCCCGGCCAGTTGAAACCGGTCGGCAAGGACGGCAAGCCCGAGCCAGAAGCCGCCGATCCGACCGTGCGCGTCAACCAGGCCAATGCCGCCGCGCGGATGCAGCCGGTGCGTAACGGCTTCATCAATTCGATGCAGGTCTATCCCTTCGTCGATGGCGCGCTCTATCAGGTCTATGCCTCGC
>CAZECZ010000328.1:0-1669 GCA_964510815.1 uncultured Aestuariivirga sp. | reverse complement strand
CTGCGGCTTCGCCTCACGCGGTGATTGCGGCCGTCGGCCGGACTCTTCGGGCGCCTGTCAGCGGGGGATGGACCTCCGCTCAAGCAGGAGCCAGGTCGATGTCCTTCCAAACCGCTCACGCCTTCGCCTTCAGCCTCGCCACCACCCTGATGGCCGCCATCATCGTCTTCCGCGCCGGCGACGGCACGCTCTCAGTCACACCAGCGGCCGAATACGATGGCGACGAAGCCGCCATCGTCAGCGAAATCGACCCCTTCGCCTCGTGAGGCGAACAGGGTCGCACACACGGCGGACGCTGCGCGTTTCGCTCCCACGGCGACACGATTTCTGCTAATCTCGCTGTCGCGCCATGGTGGTGGTGGAGGCGCATCCGTCTGACATTGTTCGGAGACACCGCCATGATCTTCATCAGCATTCTGCTCAGCATCGCCGCCATCGGCTTCCTCTGCTGGCTCCTCTTCACGCTTGCGGTGTTCGCGCTCCCATTCTTCGCGGGCGTGACCGTTGGCATGTGGGCCTACGGCACCGGCGCGGGATGGCTCGGCGCTATCCTGGTCGGTTTGGTCGCCGCCGGTTTGACTTTCGGCCTCGGCCAGATCCTGCTCGCCACGGTGCGCCCGACCTGGGCGCGTCTGCTCGTCGCTGCCGCGTTCGTCGCCCCGGCCGTGGTCGCAGGTTTCCATGCCACCCACGGCATCGTGAAACACACCATGCCGTCGGAGACATGGCAGCTCGCATTTTCGGTCATCGGAGCCGTCGCAGTCGGCATCGCCGCTTTCGCGCGCCTCACCAGAATGGCGGCACCCGGCCCATCGGCCGGGCAAATGTCCCAGGCCTAACCCCGCATCATCCGTTCAGCGGACGAGAGAGCAAATTGCATCGCCGTCCGCATCATCGGATTGCCCCGGTAGGGAGCGGAGATATGGAGTACCGGTTGTGCCCTCTGGTCTCGGCAAGTTGGAGCGCGTGGGGGACGGCAACTGAGCGGCCGAGAGATTCCCGGTGCCGAGGCATCCCGTCAAGGCTGGCGGGACAGGGAAATGAGCACCTTGGCCTGGTTAAGGGCATCGTCCACCTGTGATTGCCGGTCAGGTCTCTGTGCCAGGTATGAGGGTCGCCACTGTCTCCGTCATCCATCCTCCCAGTGCCCGCTCCAAAACGGCCTCTTCAATGGCCTGATCTGACCGAAGGACGGCTTCGCCTCGAGCGCCTATGCCACAACGGCTGGTCCCGACTTTCTTCCCCTGACGGCAGAGCCGCCATTCCTCGCGAAACAACAAAGCCGCGCCTGCGCCATCCTCCGCTGCGCTGCGGTCGCAAGCGATGTGTCGGCGCTCGCCTCCGGCCGGTCGATCGCCATCGAGGCCGCAATGGTGCGGACTCGGAACGGAAAACGGAGACTTATCATGGCGACCATCGGCACCTTCAAGAAGACCGGCTCGAACGAGTTCACCGGCGAAATCGTCACCCTCAGCGTCCAGGCCAAGGGCGTGCGCATCGTCCCCGACCAGCGCGCCACCGGCGAGAACGCCCCCAGCCACCGGGTCCTGGTCGGCCGCGCCGAAATCGGCGCCGCCTGGTCCAAGCGCTCCAACGAGGGCCGCGACTATCTGGGCCTCAAGCTCGACGATCCGAGCTTCACCGCTCCGATCTACGCCAACCTCTTCGA
>CAZECZ010000327.1:0-1714 GCA_964510815.1 uncultured Aestuariivirga sp. | reverse complement strand
GGCGCCGAAGGCGACGAGACGGATTTCCATGCCGGAGGCCAGGCCCATGTCCGTAGGCCGGCAACCCACGATCCCGCAAATGTGAGCGATGACGAACAGCGGGACTATCTTTTCATTCGCCACAATCCCAAGGGCCTCCACTTCGAGCGGTGGCGCTGCGATCGCGGCTGCGGCAAGTGGTTCCATGCAGCACGCAATACGGTGACGATGGAATTCAGGGCCTTCTACGGCATCACCGAGCTGCCGCCGGCTGAACTGATCGCCGAGGCCAAGGGGCCGTGGGCTGAGTATTTTGCTGAGCGCCTCAAGTCGGAGAGCCAGGCATGAGTGGCAAACCCTATCGCCTTGCCTCTGGCGGCCGGCTGATCGACCGCACGAAGACGGTTCACTTCTCCTTCGACGGCAAGCCGATGACCGGCCTGGCCGGCGACACGGTCGCCTCCGCCGTCATGGCCTCGGGCCAACGCGTGTTCGGGCGGAGCTTCAAGTATCACCGGCCCCGCGGCGTCATCGGACTTGGCTCCGAGGAAATGAATGCGCTGGTCGGCGTGGGCGACGGCGCGCGCCATGAGCCCAATCTTCGCGCCACTCAGGTCGAGCTCTTTCCGGGTCTCACGGCGGTGTCGCAGAACCGCTGGCCGTCGCTCAACTTCGACGTCGGCGCCATCAACAACAAGATGTCGCGCTTTTTCCCCGGCGGTTTCTACTACAAGACCTTCATGTGGCCGAAGGCGTTCTGGAAACACGTCTATGAGCCTTTCATCCGCCGTGCGGCGGGCCTCGGCAAGGCACCGGAAGGCCGTGATCCCGACACTTACGAACACATTCATGCGCATTGCGATGTACTGGTGATCGGAGCGGGCGTCGCCGGACTTGCGGCGGCCGAAGCTGCGGCGGCCTCGGGCGCCAAGGTCATCATCGCCGACGAAAACCCCCGTTTCGGCGGTCTTGCCGACATTTCAGGCGGCACCATCGACGGCACTTCACAGCTGGACTGGGTCGCCGCCAAGTCCGTCGCTCTGGCCGAGGCAGAAAACGTCCATGTGCTGGCCCGCACTACCGTCGTCGGCCACTGGCATCACAACCACGTCATGCTGTTCGAGCGCGTGGCCGACCACGACCCTGGCCTGCTGGCCGCCGGCGCGCCGCGCCACCGCCTGTGGAAGGTGCGGGCAACGCAGATCATCCTGGCCACTGGCTCCATCGAACGCCCCATCGCCTTCGCCAACAACGACCGGCCCGGTGTCATGCTGGCTTCGGCGGCGCGCGGCCTGGTGGAGCGCTACGCCGTCGCGCCAGGCACTTCGGGTGTGGTGTTCACCAACAATGACGATGCCTATCAGACGGCGCTGGTGCTGAAGGCTGCCGGCGTCAATGTGCGAGTGGTCGACTCCCGTGGCCGGGCCGAAGGAGCTTTGCCGCACAAGGCGCGCGAAGCCGGCATCGACGTCGATGCGGGGTCGGTGATTTCCGCCGTTCAGACCAGCATGGGCGGCCTGTCGATCCACGGCGTCAAGATCGCCGCCTATCGCAAGGGCCAAGGCCGCGTCATCAAGGAGAAGAAGGCGGATTGTGATTTCATCGCCATGTCGGGCGGCTGGAATCCGGCGTTGCACCTGTGGTGCCACAACGGCGGCAAGATCCGCTTCGACGACAAGCTGCAGAGCTTCCGGCCGGACCGCCACGGCGACGCGATCCATACCGTGGGTGCCGC
>CAZECZ010000326.1:0-1716 GCA_964510815.1 uncultured Aestuariivirga sp. | reverse complement strand
TCGCCATCAATTGAAGATGGAGGGCCGGGACAATGTTTACGTCGTAGGAGATACGACCAACCTGCCTGTAAGCAAGACGGGGTCTGCTGCCCACTTCGAGGCGGAAGTGATTTCTGAAAACATAGCTTCCATGATCAAGATCGGCATGCCCGTTCGCGATTACGATGGCAAGGTCTACTGCTTCATCGAGGCAGGTCACGACAAGGCGACCTATGCCATGTTCAACTACTACAATCCGCCCGATTTGAAGCCACCCAACAAATCGATGCACTGGTTCAAGACATCTTACAACCAAATGTACTGGACCAGCGTCCGCGGACTTTTGTGAGGGCATGAAATGAGCATGCAACCAGAACAGATCGAACTGGACGACGCTTCGGCGAATAGCCTGAGTGATCTGACTGAACTCGCCTCCATTGTGAGCGCGGCGCGCGATGCACTGTCAGACGACATGGTCACCCGACTGTCTTCTGCGCTCAGCGAAGGTATGATCCTACTTGATCGATTGACTCGTAATCAGGGGGTCATGCGGCTTCTCCAGGTTCTGGACAAGCCGGAAAGCCAGAAGCTGCTTTTGAGCTTTGCTGATGCCCTGAGTTCCATGAGCCGTGAACTGGCTTCGACGGAACCATCCAAAGGTGGGCTTGGCGGAGTTTTGAAGCTTGCTTCGGATCCCGGCACTCAGGAAGGACTCCGGTCGCTGTCAACGCTTGGCAAATATTGGAGCGCCAATCTACGCGACCTGAACAAAGGCGACGGATAGGGGTGAGATATCGGTCCGCTTTCGTGCGGCGCACCTTGTTGGGATCGGCAAGTCTCATTTTTGATGACACCAGCGATTGCAGGATCTGCGCATGGCAACTGCGTGGATTTGAGTTGGTGCGCGCGCGATGCAGTCCCTCACGAGAGGATGGGTGAGAGTCCACGTTTATAGCCTGCCGCAATGGTAACGGCACCGCGGTGCAATGCATCTGCGAAGAAATTGAATGCCACAGCGTTACGAATATTCAGTCGTTCGCTCAGTCGTTTGCTCAGTTGTTTGCAAGGAAAGGACCGGTTAATGCAACGTAAGGACCTGACGGAGAAAATTCTCGACATAAAAAGAGAAAAGGGCTGGAGCTGGGCTCATATCGTTGATGAAATCGGTGGCATGAGTCCTGTTTTGATTGTCGGTGCATTGTTGGGCCAGCATCGGCTGGTCAAGCCGCTTGCCCGGAAGGCAGCAGCGCTGTTCGGCTTGAGTGCTGCTGAGGAAGCAATGCTCAACGAGGTGCCAATGCGCGGCGAAGACATCTCCATGCCGCCGACAGACCCACTGCTCTATCGCTTCTATGAACTTATTCTCGTCAACGGACCCGCCTGGAAGGCACTCATCGAAGAAGAGTTCGGCGATGGAATCATGTCAGCCATTGACTTCGATATGGATTTGGAACGTTTGCCTGATGAGAAAGGCGATCGGGTCAAGTTGACCATGTCAGGAAAATTCCTGCCGTTTAAATACTACGGCGCAACGCAGGGCATTCCTCCGCTGGGCTTCAAGGCTCTCGATGTTGGCTAGAGCGCATTCAGATCCGATTGAATCGGATCGGCGCTTTAGCTTCTTTTTTGGTCGCATTTTCTTCGACGAAACGGCGTCCACTTCGTCGGAAAATGCTCTAGCAACTTGTTTGGTCGCATTTTCTTCGACGAACCGGTGTCCACTTCGTCGGAAAATGC
>CAZECZ010000325.1:0-1820 GCA_964510815.1 uncultured Aestuariivirga sp. | reverse complement strand
ATTTCCTCGATCGAGACGCCGGCCTTGACGCGGCGGACGTTGGACTGGCTCAGCATCAGCCTGTTGAAGGGGATGTCGCGTGCCGACGACAGGGTGATTTTCTGGATGGCAGTCGCCATGTTCGTTACTCCGCGACGGGCGGCCGGGAGACTCTCTCTCGACCTCCAACCCGTCACGAAGCGAAGCGCCGCCCTCTCACTCTAAGAAGGGCAGCACCAGGGAAACGGAAAGGCGTGAAGCCGGAGACCCGATTTTCCGCCTTTCCGGTTTTCAGGATCGTCACGCCGCGCGAGGCCTCCCATTAATCGGGCCACACACAATCCATTCATGTCGGAGTGCGGCTTGCTATCGCCGGCTACGCTTCCACCAGCGACCAGTCGATGCGTAGCCGGTTCCCCCTTCCCTTGCCTTTGGGGAGGGCTTTGCGGTCGATCAACTTGCCTCGCACCTCAAAATCCGCGTTGATCTTCACGATCAGGATTTTGCTGAAATTGCGCTCAAGATTGATCTCGACAACATCGCAATTCTTGAATGGCGTGATGGTTTTCACCTCAACGAAGTCATTGCCAAGACGACCATCGGACCCTTTGGCGTAATTGCGGTGCAGCTTGATGCCATGGGTGATCGCACCATACAGCTCGCCAATATCACCATATACTTGCAGGTGTCTGCCGGTGAGATGGTAGTATTCCTCGGCGGTGCCGATCAGCGACTCAAAGACCGATACAAGCGACAGGTCCGCATTGGGATAGCGCGCACGCCACTCTTTATATTGAATTTGCTGATTGATTTCGTCCCAGCTCACCCATTCACCATCATCCCATATGGCGTTATCTGGCCCCAAGGTGTTTTCCATCACGAGTTGCGAATCCCACTGCGTCCTGTTGCCTGCAAAGGCTGGGGGAAGTCTACAGCAAGGTCAGTAATGGACTGTTAAGCCTTGCGTGGGCCGATTTCACCATGTGTGTCCATCACGCCGCTTCCCGTCCGTGACCGGCCATGCCGACATCGGCGTCGGGCAGGAAGCCGAGCAGCCAATCGGCCGCCTTGCTGGCCTGGGAGGCGGCGCGGACGATGGCGCGATTGTCCTCGCGCAGGACCTCCAGCCAGGCGCCGATATAATCAGCGTGGCGGACGGTCGGCACGATGCCGAGGGACGCGCAGCAGAAAGCGGCGTTGATCTCGGCCACCAACTCCTCGAAGGCGTATTTCTTCGTGCCGAAACCGCCGGTCAGATCGCGACCGAGCCGGGAGGCATGGCCGCTGGCGTGCCCAAGTTCGTGCAGGGCCGTGCGGTGCCAGTTGATCGGCTCGAAATAGGCCTGCGGCGGCGGCACCTGCACATAGTCGTGCGCTGGCACATAGAAGGCGCGATCGCCGCCGATGCGGAAATCGATGCCCGTCGCTTCGATCAGAGCCTCGACGCGCGGCTCGATGAGGCCAGGCGGTGGCGGTGGAGCGATGGCGGCGATGTCGTCCGGCAGGCCGTCGCATTGCGCGGCGTTGAAGACGGTAAAGCGCTTGAGGAACGGAATCGCGGCGGCGTCCTCACCAGTCTCGCGGGCTCGGCGCTTCTCGTCCTCCGGCGTGAAGCGGTCGGCATAGACGACGGTCGTGCCGTGCTCGCCTTTGCGGACATTGCCGCCCAGCGACAGCGCCTGGCGGAAGGTGAGCCAACTCTGGCCGGGGAAGCCGTGCTGGATCACCGCCCCCCAGAGGATGAGCACGTTGATGCCGGAATAGTGCCGTTCGGTCGCAGCGTTGCGGGGCATGGCGAGCGGCGCCTTGGCCGCGGCCGATCCCCATGGCTGGACCCAGGG
>CAZECZ010000324.1:0-1842 GCA_964510815.1 uncultured Aestuariivirga sp. | reverse complement strand
GCGAACAGGGCAAGCCGCTGGCTGAGGCCAAGGGTGAAATTGCCTATGGGGCAAGCTACATTGAATGGTTTTCCGAAGAGGGCAAGCGGGCTTATGGTGACGTCATCCCCTCGCACGCAAACGACCGGCGCATCGTGGTCATCCAGCAGGGGGTCGGCGTGGTCGGGGCGATCACTCCTTGGAACTTTCCCAACGCACTTGTCGCCCGCAAGCTTGGTCCGGCACTGGCTGCGGGCTGTACTATCGTGATCAAGCCTGCATCTGCGACGCCGTTCTCGGCGCTGGCCATCGCCCAGTTGTGCGAGATAGCCGGCATTCCTTCAGGTGTTGTCAACGTTGTTACCGGGAGCGCCGGTGCTATCGGGGATGAACTGACGGGCAATCCGACCGTACGCAAGATTTCATTTACCGGGTCGACCGAGATCGGTCGCAATCTCCTGCGTCAATCGGCTGAAACCATCAAGAAATGCAGCATGGAACTCGGCGGCAACGCACCTTTTCTGGTCTTCGACGATGCCGACATTGACGCCGCCGTAGAAGGGGCAATAGCCTCTAAGTTTCGCAACGCCGGCCAGACTTGCGTGTGCACCAATCGTTTTTATGTGCAGGCGGGCGTCTATGATCAATTTGTCGGCAAGCTTGCGCAGCGTGTGGGCGAATTGAAGCTGGGGTACGGGCTGGATGCTGGTACTCAGATTGGACCATTGATCGATGATGCAGCTGTTCAGAAGGTGGAGGAGCACCTCGCAGACGCCGTTGTTGGCGGAGCGCGGGTACTTGCTGGCGGCCGGCGCAGCGAACTCGGCGGGTCGTATTTCTTGCCGACGGTGCTGGCCGATGTTGCGCCCGACATGATGATTGCGCGTGATGAGACCTTTGGGCCGCTCGCTGGAGTGATTCGATTCACAGACGAAGCCGAGGCCATTCGCCTGGCCAACGACAGTGAGTTTGGCCTTGCTAGCTACTTCTACGCACGTGATCTCTCACGCGTGTGGCGGGTGGCTGAAGCACTTGAGGCAGGGATGGTCGGTATCAACACCGGCCTCATCTCGACCGAGGTAGCGCCTTTTGGTGGTATCAAGCAGTCTGGCCTCGGTCGCGAAGGCTCGAAGTACGGACTAGAAGACTATATGGAATCGAAGTACTTGTGCATGGGTGTTGGGGGAGTGAGGCTGGCATAGCGAGAATTATCGGCTGATCCCGGGTCCCCGGCGTTTCCACCCGGGCTTCTCTTCGTCCAGCCTCCTTTAGCGTATGCGCGGCGTACGGAGGGTCGCGCCGGCGCTCGCTGGGCGGAGGCCGTGCGCACCAGTGCCAATGTGCTATTACCGTGCGACATAGCACAGGTGTCAGATTGCCGCTATTGAATGGCTTGTTTGCACATTATATTGGCAGGGTACACTTCAGGACCACCATGCCATGCATTTCGATAGCCTCGCCACCCACAGGGAGATAAGAGAAGCGGTTCGGCGCCTTTGTCAGGACTTCCCCGGGTCTTACTGGCAGGCACTCGACCGCGAACGCGCTTACCCCAAAGAATTCGTGAAGGCGCTCACCGAGGGCGGCTTCCTTTCTGTGCTCATTCCGGAAGAGTTTGGTGGCTCCGGTCTTGGCCTTGGTGCAGCGATTGCCATTCTCGAGGAAATCCACCGTGCCGGCTGCAACGGCGGCGCCTGCCACGCCCAGATGTATACCATGGGCACTCTCCTGAAACACGGCAGCAGCGAACAGAAGCAACATTATCTGCCGCTCATCGCCAGTGGCCAACTGCGTCTCCAGGCCTTTGGCGTGACAGAACCCACAGCTGGAACCGATACAACACGCATTTCGACCTTTGCCACC
>CAZECZ010000323.1:0-1844 GCA_964510815.1 uncultured Aestuariivirga sp. | reverse complement strand
GCAACGTCGTTCTGCTGCTGCCGAACGGCGCAGAGTTCGAGAGCATCGAGGACGAAATTGAGGAAACGCGTGTGCTCTTTGTCGGAGCCACGCGTGCACGCGCATCCCTGATCGTCGGGGAGAGCAACTCCTTCAGAGCATCAACATTGCCATCAGGACGGGTTCATCGTTCGGCCAGAAACGGCAAATCAACAATGGTTGAGATCGGCCGCGATGGCGACATCACTGCGCGCGGTCTCGTTGGTCGAAGCGAATTCAGCAAAGCCGACGCCGCAGCGGGACAGGCATTTCTTGCCAAGGTCGCCGATATCGTAACCACCTATAAGCTGGAAGCCGATCCCAATCTCGATTGGCGATACAGAATTCGTGCTGGCAACGAGGGTCCATGCGTCGGCGCCCTGTCGCGCAACCTCACATACGACCTGTGGGAGATACTCGCGAACAAGAACCAGAAGAATAGCCACAAGCCACCGGGTTATGTGAACCATGTAAGAGGTCAGGGCTGTGCAACGGTCGTCCTGAGTCCAGACGACACTGAACTTGACACACTGAATGAACCTTGGGCTTCCTCCGGTTTCGTCCTGACGCCGAGAATCGTCGCGTTCCCCCCTTTCTTCTTTTTCAGCCGGAGGTAGCAATCATTCAGGATCAGAACAGAGAGGATTCAGTTGGATGCCGGGCACACGTTGGTGACTCGGCTGAAACGGGTGATGAGTACCCAATGTTGGATGAGGGCACAGTAGTTGAAGCAAGCCATTTGCTTACGGCCTGGGACGCCGAGCAGATGCGCGTGATCACTGCGGACAGTGATGCTCGACTGATAGTCGAAGCAGGACCTGGCACGGGCAAGACAGCTGTCGCATGTGCTCGTCTTGCACACCTGATCACTGAAGAAGACATCGAGCCGAGTAACATCTTGATGATTAGCTTCACCAGAGCAGCCGCGGCGGAAATACGTGCACGCCTTCACTCGTACGTCGGTGAAGCATCCTATGCTATTCACAACGCGACAATCGACTCCCACGCGTGGGCGGTCCGATCTGGGCACGACCCCAGTGCCCGTCTGACACGTTCGTACGACGATAACATTGAGAGCGTAATCGCATTGCTCACGTCTGATGAGGATGTGGCTGACGAGTATTCCAGAGTCGAGCATGTCATAATTGATGAGGCCCAGGACATTGTCGGGGCCCGTGCCGAACTCATAGAATCAATGGTTGGGCATCTACCGACTGATTGTGGGGTGACAATTTTTGCTGACGAGGCTCAGGCGATCTATGGTTTCTCCAAGCGTAATTCCAAGCGCAACATTCGTTCCAATGACGGATCTTTGCTAGAGCGGGTACGCGCCGGAAAACTCGGGAATTTCTCAAGTCTGCCTCTCGGTCAAGTTCATCGCACATCTTCGGCTCAACTAAAGACAATCTATTCGGATTTGCGCACCGAGTTGATGAAGTCGGAGCATCAGGTTCTAGAGCTTCGAGATTGGGTGGCAAAAGCGATTGAGGATCTTTCTGCTGGTGATTTCGACGAATTCATCAAACAGCACCCTGCAGATGCTCCGCGAGACCTTCTTGTCCTGTTCCGAAATCGAGCGGATGTTCTAGACTTTTCTCAAGGTCAGGCGGATGCCCACAGTCTTCGCCTCTCAGATTATGATCCTGGGCTGCCTGCTTGGCTTGCCCTGTGCTTTTCGCATTTCTTGGAACCTTTCGTGTCTGAGGAAAAATTTCGCGAGCTCTGGTTTGCCAATGTTGAAGGCAAGGGTAAGGCCCGAGAAGATTGGTCATCCGCGTGGCTGTCGCTTCTGAAACTGGCAGGTCGTCATGATGGGGTGGTGGACA
>CAZECZ010000322.1:0-1909 GCA_964510815.1 uncultured Aestuariivirga sp. | reverse complement strand
CCCGCGTTTGGCAACAGAGCCTGACCACAGAGCTCGATCACGGAGCTTGATTGCGGCGCATGCCTGACATATAGGTGGCCGCCGCGCTGTCCCGTTCGTCTAGTGGCCTAGGACACCAGCCTCTCACGTTGGGAACACGGGTTCGAGTCCCGTACGGGGCGCCACTATTTGTCTCACGCAATGAAATTGCTCCGACGGGGCGGGCTCTCGCCCCGCGCCCTTGGACGCTGGAACGCTTGCGCGTTCGAAGTTTCTCCTTCAAAGCCACCACTTTGATTTGCCAACCCATTGGCACGATTGGCGGTGGCGTTCCGCGCCAGGATTGTTTTTCCAAGTGCCGACACCACGAGGCTCAGGGAATGGGTGTGCACACTGCACAACGACCCAATGCCGATTGTAGCTCATCCGCAGTGCCTCACCTCAGTCGAGGAATAGCCTTACGCTTCCCGACCAGACCAACACTTCGATCTGCGGCCACCGTCCTCATCAGACGCGTTTTACCCTTCACATTATGAACGTCAGCAGGACATAGATCATTGCCGAGAGCAGCGCGGCGGCGGGAACGGTGATGAGCCAGGCGGCGATGATGACGGTGAAATGCGAGCGCCGCACGAGCTTGCGCTTGATGACCTCCTGCTCGCTCAGCATGGGACGGACGTCTGAGCCTGCGGCCAGACCCTTCGCCTCAAGATAACGGCGACGCACCGGGCTGTGGGTGATGAAGTACTCTCGATAAAAGCCCACCCCGAAAACTGCGCCGACGGCGATATGTGTCGAACTGACCGGCAGTCCAAGCGCTGATGCCGCGATCACGGTAATTGCAGCGGAAAGCGCGACGCAAAACGCCCGGATCGGGTTCAATCGGGTGATGCGTTCGCCCACGGTGCGGATGAGCCGAGGGCCAAACAAGAACAATCCCATGCTGATACCGATGGCGCCAATCACCATGATCCAGAACGGAACTGAGACGCTCGACGAAACATGACCGGTCTTCAGGCTGTCGAATATGCCCGCCAGCGGCCCCACCGCGTTGGCAACATCGTTGGCGCCATGGGCAAAAGATAACAAGGCAGCCGAGACAATGAGTGGGATCCTGAAGAGCTTGCGCAGCGACTGGTTGCGGTTTTCCAACCCTTCGGATTGGCGGTGAATGATCGGTTTCAGGACTAGAAATGAAACGATGAGAACGGCCAGCGATAGACCTGCAATGATCGGCGGAGAGATCCGGTAGACGTGCTTGAAGCCCTTCAACATGAGATAGGCGGTAAACGCCGCAGCCATGATGGCGACCAGTGCTGGCACCCAAACCCGCGCAGCGGAAATCTTGTCTTTTTTGTAGATGATATTGAACTTCACAATGGCCAGAAACAGGGCGGCAACGCCACCGCCGATTAGCGGTGAAATAACCCAGCTTGCAGCAATTGCCATCATGATCGGCCAGTTGATCAGCCCGGCTCCAACGGCAGCGACACCAGCCCCAACGACACCTCCGACAACAGCGTGCGTGGTCGATACCGGCGCGCCGATATAGGTTGCCAGATTGACCCAGACGGCCGCAGAGCAAAGCGCTGCCATCATGATGATGATGAATTGTTGTCCGTCAGCAACCGCATCCGGTGCGATGATACCTTTGGAGATCGTCTTGACGACATCGCCGCCCTCATCTCTAAGAACCACCTCGGCAGTTACGCCGTAGAAGTAGTTTCCAGTGTTCTCAAAAGATATCGACAAAACTTCATCTTCTGAGACCTCGATCCCGGCGATCTCTCCAGTCGTGACGATCTCTGTGCCATTGATCGTCAGATAGATGGGAACGATTATTGCCGTTGCATAGCCAACCGTCCCGCTACCCTTGGGAGCTGTGTGAATCTCGACGATGGCATACCTTCCGCCGGAGCCCACATCCTCA
>CAZECZ010000321.1:0-1924 GCA_964510815.1 uncultured Aestuariivirga sp. | reverse complement strand
CGTCTCAGTCGAAGCCGATATGGGATGGCCAGCGGAACGCCAGATCGGGATCTGGGCCGTTCGGACCGGCTAGCGACAGTGTCCGCTGGCGCAGGGTTCTCACGATGTCATCACGCGTGGCTAGGCCGGAGAGTTCGCCGGACCTGATCGGTTCACCCACCGATATCTTGAGCGGCTTGCCGATGCGCCGTACCGTCTCGCGAAACAGAAGCGCGATGCGGAGCGCGTAGTGCACATGACTCATGAGCTGGAAGAGCCGGGAATTCTGTCCATGAAAGAACAGCGGCACGGTTGTCACGCCGGGCATGCGGGCGAGTTTGCCTACGAAAGGATGCCAGGGTGAATCGAGGGCCGGACCGGAGAATGGGTGTTGCGCGGTTGACACACCACCGGCTGGAAACACTGCCACTGCGTGGCCGGCGGCCAGCCAATCCATGGTGCGCCGCCGCGTGAGGAGCGAAGTTTGCTGAGCCTCCGGCGTGCCGCCGAAATCGACGGGCAGGAGATATTCCCGCGCCTCGGGGGCCTGGCACAGCAGGCTGTGAGTCATGATCTTGGTATCCGGCCGGACCGTGGTGGTGAGGTGACCCACGGCCAGGCCATCGATCACGCCGAAGGGATGATTGGCGACGAACAGGACGGGCCCGCTCCTCGGCACACGAGACACGGCGGCTGAGTCGACATCGAACTCGATCTTCATCAGACGCATGGCGGCTGCAAAGATGTTCTCACCGGGCACAGGCCTTCGCGCCCATTCCCGATACAGGCGCTCGAGGTGGCGCTGGCCGCTCAAGCGTTCGATGACCCGGATGGTTTCGCGGTTGAGCCAAGGCTGCTCGGGCCGGGAATACGAGAAACGCACTTCCTCGCTTGCCGCTTCATTCCCATTGCTGAGCAGCTGTTCAGCCCATTCCGTCATCTGTCTGTCCCTTGTTTCAACGCGACATGACGGGTGTGTGGGAGTTCCGTGACGTTGGTGTGAAGGCGTGTTGTGGCAAGCGCCGCATTCAGCGGGACGGGACGATTCCGCCGAGCCGGTCTTGGCGCGGCTGTTGGATCGACCCGCATGGCACCAGCCATGATTCGAACATTGCCGCGCATTTCTGCCAGCTGAAATGCATGGAGCCCTTCTGAACCATGTCCCTGTCGAGCAGGGATGCGCGGGCAACCGCCCCTTCGAGCGTATCCGCGATGCAGCCGGTGACGCCGTCTTCGACGACATCGAGCGGGCTCGGCGCATTGTAGGCGGCCACGGGCGTGCCGCACGCCATTGCCTCGAGCATCACCAGGCCGAATGTGTCCGTGCGGCTCGGGAAGACCATGACATCAGCGGAAGCAAGCGTTCGCGCGTAGTCCTCGCCATGGCGGAACCCCAGGAAATGAGCATCCGGATTGAGCCGCTCAAGCCGCTGGCGCTCGGGACCGTCGCCGACCAGAACCTTGCTGCCGGAGGTCTTGAGCGCCATGAAATCGTCGATACCCTTCTCGATGGCAAGACGGCCGGCATAGAGCACGATGGGACGCGGGAGATCGAGATGGTCCCGCGCATAGGGCTTGAACAGCGTGCGATCGACACCACGCGTCCAGATCCGGACATTGTCGAAGCGGCGGCGCCCCAATTCCGAACCGATCGATTTGGTGGGGACCATGACGGCCTGGCTGGGCTTGTGAAACTGCTGCAGGATCTTCCAGCCAAGTTGCAGCACGCCGGGCAACGGAATGCGGGCGGCGGCATATTCCGCGAACCTCGTGTGGAACCCCGTGGTGAAACGCAGGCCGGCGCGAAGGCAGGCACGCCGCGCCGTCCAGCCCAAGGGACCTTCGGTGGCAATATGGATCACATCCGGCCGGATGCTGGCAATTTCATGCGTCATCTGGGCGACAGAGGTGCTGGTCAAGGAGATTTCCGAATAGAATGGCATGG
>CAZECZ010000320.1:0-1940 GCA_964510815.1 uncultured Aestuariivirga sp. | reverse complement strand
CAATCTGGTCTATCCCACCCCCGGCCCCACTGCGGTGCGCCCCCACGCGCCCACCTCGATCTGCGGCGTGGCCGTCGTCTACGATGCCGATGGCAACACGCTGAGCTATGACCGCGACGGCGCAGCGGGCTCAGACCTCCCGCTGACGCTCGCCTATGACGGTGAAAACCGTCCCACCGCCGTCACCACCAATGGCAACACCGCCAGCTTCAGCTATGGGCCGGACGGCGAGCGGGCGGCAAAGGCCTTCGGCACCCTCACCACCCGCTATCTGGGCGGCGATGCCGAGATGCTGTTCAACAGCGCCATCAGCGGCGATCCGGGCATCCTCACCTCTTACATCCACCCCGATGTGAAGCGCGAGGGTGCCGTCACCTCGTGGCTGCACAAGGATCACCTCGCTTCCAATCGCCGGGTGTCGCTCATGGGCAGCACGGCCGCCACCACCCACGACTATGGCCCCTTTGGCCAACCGCTGGCCACCAACGGCTCCTCGGTGCTGAACGGCAAGGCCTATATCAACGAACGCTTCGATCCCGAGACGGGCCTGCAATATCTCCACGCCCGCTATTACGACCCCAAGCTCGGCGTTCGCAGGCTCACCCTCTCTCCCGCCACCTGGGACCCCATCCTCGCCGGCGTCGACATCAACCGCTACGCCTATGCCGGAGATGATCCCATCAATGGGAGCGATGCGAATGGGCATTCACCGATAATCGACCTGTTCATGTCGCAAGAAGAAGCAGATCTGGAGAATTCCGGTAACTACTTGGATGCTGAAATCCGAGCTTCGGAAGTTGCGGCGACGTCCGGTCCGTTGGGAGCTATCGATGTCGAATCAGAAGCCGACCAGTACCGGGACAGGATTGGCGTATCGCGCGTGTGCGCGCCGTCACAGACGGCATTACCTACGGGACTCTCGGCGCGGGTAAAGGAATTGGCAAGAATTTGCCAAGAGCCAGGACGCTTGGGAGATTCCTGGAACTCAAGGATACTCCGGGAGTTGGCGAGTATGGTATTTTCAAAGGCCATCATCTTCATGCAAAGAAAGCCTTCGAAGGAATCGTTGATGAAAATAGGATGGTCTCTTTCAGTCAAAAATTTCTAGATGCGAACAAACTGTCGCGTCCCCGGGTTACCGGCTTCCAAAATGCTGCCTACTCTGCATTGAAGAAGGCCGGTATCACCCCTACCCTCCGAGATCATACGCGCATCGCCGTTGAAGCACTCGTGAAGGCAGGTTACGATCCGGTAAAGGCCCGCCAAGCTGTTGCCATTTCGCTCCGCAGGTTGCGAGACCTCGGCGTGAAGAACTATACAGGTACAAAGCACCCTTGGACCCCATGAGGATCGGCAAACATGACGCCTAAAGACGCTGGCCATGCCAAGGCCCTTAACAACATCATCGACATGATCATCTCGAACTTCAACTATGCAGTCTCATCCACTGGATACTATGAACCGGGGGCTAATCCTGTCGAGCACAGACGATGGACTGCGCTTTCCTCGCGATTCGGTAGCGATGAAACGAAACGCAAGCGTTTGTCGCAGAGCGCTGTGGAAACATTCATCCATGGCATCTTGTACTATCTCGACAACAGCGACGACATACGGCTGCAAGCGCGAACACCGGATGGCGAGTGGTTGAGCATCAACGAATTGACTGACGGCGAAGCCTATAGTGATTTCATGAATTGGTTCCGAGAGAGATCCGAGTATGGGTGCATTACATTGGACTTGATTGAGGTCGACGACAGCCGACTGTAGAGTAGTGGTGCGGCGACCAACGACCTGGGCGACAGGCTCTTCAGCATCGGCGGCAATGGCACGGGGAACTACATCTCCGCCATGGCCTACAACGCGCGGGGGCAGGCGACGCAGGTGGTCTAGGCTCAGGACTCATAACCAATAGCAAACGGTGCTGACGATGTAGACAGCTG
>CAZECZ010000319.1:0-1960 GCA_964510815.1 uncultured Aestuariivirga sp. | reverse complement strand
CGTTCAGCAGCAGGCTGTCGCCGGCGCGGGCGGAGGCGAAGATCTCGGGATGGGGCAGGCAGACCCGGCTGGCATCGCCGGGCGCGGGGTCGGTGTCGAACACGAAGGTGCCGCCGGCCGCGAGCTTGACCTCTTTTGCCTGGAAGGTGCCGATGCGGATCTTGGGGCCCTGAAGGTCGGCCAGGATGCCCACGGGACGGCGAACCTCGGCCTCCACAGCGCGAATGTCAGTGACAAGGCGGCGCAACAGGTCATGTTGCGTGTGGCTCATGTTGATGCGAAAAACGTCTGCTCCAGCAAGGAAGAGCTTTTTCACCATTTCCGGCGTGGACGATGCTGGTCCCAGCGTCGCCACGACCTTCACATTCCGGTTGCGTCTCAAGCTACTGTCCCTGTGTGGTCTTGTCGCCAGACAGTGAGACCGTCCAGTCGGGCTCTTCGTTGGTGTCGACCTCGAAGAATCCCGTCTTGGTGTAGCCGCGGTTCTCGCAATCCTGGCGGCCGACGATGGTGAAGACCTTGTCGCGGGTGCACATCATGGACTTGCCGCCCCAGGAGCCGCCCTTGTCGTAGTCCACCGCGAAAATGTAGTAGTAACGGGCGATCAGGTTGCCCTTGAGGAGGGAAAGGCAGTTCTTGGGGCTTTCCGCCTTCGGCGGCACCGTCCACCAGCCCTCGGTTACCCAGCCTTCCGTCTTGTCTTTCATGTAGCCGATGGCGACGCCGACGCGGCTGTCCGTGTTGTTGCACAGTTTGAGATCGGCGTGGGCCGGAAGCACGCTAGCCAAGAGCAGGAAACCTGCCCCCAGGAGTGTTGAAGCTGTCCGAACCATTCATCTTCCTCCGCACATCGACTTGCGAATCGTTCCTACAATTCCCCGGCACGGCACGTCCGTCAACAGCCGGACATGCCAAAACCTTTGCCGATCCACATGGAACCGGATGACGGACGGATTAGCCTCAACTATATGGCCAGTCCATGACAAAGATTGATGACGGCGAAGCCTTCGAAACAATTGTGGGGGAAGCGGGAAATCCGCTCGTCCTGCTGTGCGATCATGCCGCCAACCACGTGCCGGCGGAGTATGGCGCCCTGGGCTTGCCCAAGGAGCAGTTCGAACGCCACATCGGCTACGACATCGGGGCGAGGGACACGGTGCTGGGCCTGGCGGCGAAGCTCGGCGGCCGCGCCGTGCTGTCGAAGTTCTCGCGGCTCCTCATCGATCCCAACCGGGGCATGGATGATCCCACCCTCATCATGCGAATTTCGGATGGTGCCGTCGTTCCCGGCAATGCGGGCGTGGACGAGGCTGAACGGCAGCACCGCATCGACCGGTTCCACAGGCCCTACCACCAGGCCGTTACGGCAACGATCGAAGGGGTTCTGGCGCAGTCGCTGACGCCGCTCATCATCTCGATCCACAGTTTCACGCCGGCCTGGAAGGGGGTTCCCCGGCCGTGGCATGTCGGCATTCTGTGGGACCAGGACGAGGTGATGGCGCGGGCGATGATTTCAGGCTTCGAGCGCCAGGGCGATCTGGTGGTGGGCGACAACGAGCCCTATAGTGGGGCACTGCAAGGTGATACGCTCTACACCCATGCCACCCTGCGGCAATTGCCGCATGCGCTGGTCGAAATCCGGCAGGATCTCATCGCTTCGAAAACAGGTGTGGATGAATGGGTGGATCGACTGGCACAGGTCATTGAACCGATTATGTATGGAACAGCCCGGCGGGAGAACGCGTGATGAACATTGATGACAAGACCAAGACCGAACTCGAGGCCGCCGTATACCGGCGTCTGCTCGAACATTTGCGCCAGCGCACCGACGTGCAGAATATCGACATGATGAATCTTGCGGGATTCTGCCGCAATTGCCTGTCCAACTGGTTCGAGGATGCCGCCAAGGACCAAGGCGTGGAGGTCAGCCGCGACGAGGTGCGCACCATGGTCTATGGGA
>CAZECZ010000318.1:0-1999 GCA_964510815.1 uncultured Aestuariivirga sp. | reverse complement strand
GTCCTGATCGGCGTCAAATCCACGGCGCTGAAATTCGGTGCGCGCACGCTGCCGTGGCTCGGCCTGTTCTTTGCGGGCGCCCTGGCGCTCATCGATGCGGCGATCTGGGCCGCGGGCGGCGGACTTCTCGCCCATGTCGGCGTGGCGGGGGCTGCCATGCACGCGGCCTGGCAATTGGCCCGTTTCGACCACGCCAATTCAGCCCTGTGCCTTGAACTTTTCCGTTCCAACCGCATATTCGGCCTCATCATCACCCTTGGCCTTGTTCTGGATTCACTTCTCTCATGATCGATGATCTTCTTTCTCTGGCGGGCGAGGCCGTCACCCACGCCCGCAAGCTTGGCGCCGATGCCGTTCACGCGATTGCCGCCGATGGCCGCTCGACCGAGATCGATGTCCGCGATGGCAAGATCGAAAAGGTCGAACAGGCCGAGGCCCGCGACATCAGCCTCAAGGTCTATGTGGGAAAATCCTCCGCCACCATCTCCGGCAGCGTGCTGACGCCCGAGGCCATCCGCCGCCTGGCCGAGAACGCGCTCAACATGGCGAAGCTGGCACCGCCTGATCCTTATGCGGGTCTGGCCGACCCCGGCCAACTCGTCACCGACTTTCCCGATCTCGACCTCGCCGCCGGCGATCTGCCGGACGCCGAAGGCCTCAAGCGGCTGGCGCTGGCGGTCGAAGGGGCGGCACTGGCGGTTCCGGGCGTCACCAAGTCGAGCGGCGGCGGCGCATCGGCGTCCGACCGCACCATCGCGATTGTCATGTCCAACGGCTTTGCCCAGGGCTTCCGCCGTACCGGCATGGGCATCAGCATGTCGGCCATCGCCGGCGAAGGCACAGGCATGCAGCGCGACTACGATTATTCCTCTGCCATCCACTTCGCCGACTTGAAATCGCCGGAAGAGGTTGGCCGCAGCGCCGGGGAACGCGCGGTGAAGCGGCTCAACCCGCAGAAGGTGAAGTCGCAGGCCGTGCCGGTGATCTACGACCGGCGCGTCGCCTCGGGTCTCGTCGGCCATCTCCTTTCGGCCATCAATGGCGCGTCGATCGCGCGCGGCACCAGCTTCCTCAAGGAGGACATGGGCAAGCCGCTGTTCGGCAGCGGCATCACCATCGTCGAGGATCCGTTCATTCGCCGTGGCCTCGGCTCGCGCCCCTTCGACGGCGAAGGCCTGCCCTGCCACCGCACCAATCTCATCGACAAGGGCGTGCTCACCGGCTGGATCCTCGATCTGCGCTCGGCGCGGCAGCTGGGGCTGCCGCCCACCGGCCAGGGCTCGCGCTCGGGGCCATCGACCAGCAACGTCTATCTGGAGCCCGGCGCGCTCACGCCTGAAGCGCAGATCAAGGAGACCGGACGCGGCCTCTACGTCACCGAACTCATCGGCTCCAGCATCAACATGGTGACGGGCGACTACAGCCGTGGCGCCTCCGGATTCTGGATCGAGAACGGCGAGCTCACTTTTCCGGTGAGCGAAATCACCATCGCCGGAAACCTGCGCGGCATCTTCGAGACCATGACGCCGGCTTCGAACCTGGAATTCCGCTCATCGGTCAACGCGCCCAACTGCCTTGTGGAGGGGCTCACCATTGCCGGTGTCTGAGGCGCTCGCCGCGGATGCGGCTCTGCTCAACGCCGCGGTGCGCGAGGCGGGAGATCTGGGTCTGGACCTCCGCCGCAAGGGAGTCCGCAACTGGTCGAAGCCCGACGGGTCCGAAGTCACCGAAGCCGACATCCAGATCGACCAGCTTCTCAAGGAGCGCCTGACATCAGCCAGGCCCACTTACGGTTGGCTGTCCGAGGAAACACCGGACACGCCGGACCGCCTTGCCCACGACGACGTCTGGATCGCCGACCCCATCGACGGGACGCGGGCTTTCATCGCGGGCCGCGACCGCTGGTGCGTGGGTGCCGCCCTGATCCGGCGCGGGTGTCCGGTGGCGGCCGCCCTCTACCGGCCGCTGGTGGGCGAATTCTACACGGCCACGGCAGGCG
>CAZECZ010000317.1:0-2044 GCA_964510815.1 uncultured Aestuariivirga sp. | reverse complement strand
ATCATATCACCCTCGAACAGGCGATTGAACTGGTGGAGAAAAAACTGGACAAGGAAGCCAATCGTTATATTCAGAAATGGGACAAGGAAGGCATCGCCATCGAAAACGGCAGATGGGGCCCCTTTATCCGGTTCGGCAAGAACTTTGTGAAAATCCCTAAAATTGACGGCGAAAAGGTTACGCAGGAGTCCGCAGCCGAATTGACCCTTGAACAGGTCAAATCGTTCATCGAGGCGGAGATCCCAGGCGCCTTCGCCCCCAAAGCGACAAAATCAAAAGGAAAGAAAAAATAAAGACCATGGCAGAATCAAAAAAAGCGCCCAATCAACTGAACATAGAATTGTCGGAAGAAGTAGCCGAAGGCATTTACTCCAACCTGGCGATCATCTCCCATTCCAATTCCGAATTCGTTGTGGATTTCATCCGCATTGCACCCAACGTGCCCAAGGCGAAGGTGGTACGGGTCCGCTCCGTGATGAAGCCGGCGACGGGCCGGATGCCCAGGGACAGCGTCTCGCCGCTGGCGACGATCGCCGATGCGGCGCCGCTGTTTACAGGCCGCGTGACGCGGCTCAAGGTCGTCGATGATTCCGGGCGCGAACTCGGCGTGCTGGAGCGCGCCGACGTCGTCGACGTCATGATGCGGGGCTGAGGCCATGGGCGCGCCGGCTCAAGCGCAGAACAATACCCAGCCCGGCGAGGCGGAAGCGTCCGCTCGCCGCCGGCGTGGCGCCGTGCTGGCCTGGGGCGTGGCAATCGCCGCGTTCGTCGTATTCTGGCAGTTCGGCAAGCCGCTGGCGGCGTGGGCCTTCAAGTATCCCAAGGCCTACGCGATTCCCGCGCAGGCGTGGATCAGCTCCGGCATGAAGTGGCTGCTGAACGAGGCGACGTTCGGCCTGTTCACGTTTCTCGATCTCACCCGCTTCACCGCAGCCATGATCGACATTCCCTACAAGCTCGCGCTCAGCCTGCTGTCGACCGGCTTCCTGCAGGGGCAGGGATCGGGCGCGGTGCAGTTGCTGCCGCCGGTTTCGTGGATCGCGGTGATCGCGATCGTTGCGCTGCTCGGCTGGCATGCCGGCGGGCGCAGGCTGGCGCTGCTGGTCGCGGGCTGCTTCGCCTTCCTCGCCATGTTCGGGCAGTGGGATAGCGCCATGGTGACGCTTGCCTCGATCCTGGTGGCGGTGCCGATCGGCGTCGTGCTGGGGCTGCTGCTCGGTATCGTCGCCTACCGCTGGCCGGCGCTGGAGCGCGCCATCATCCCGCTGCTCGACCTGATGCAGACGATCCCCGTCTTCGCGTATCTGGTGCCGATCCTGTTCCTGTTCGGGTTCGGGCCGACGGCGGCGGTGGTGGCGACGCTGATCTACGCTCTGCCGCCCATGACGCGGGTGACGATCCTGGCACTGAGGCAGGTGCCGTCCGAAGTCATCGACCTTGGCAACATGGTCGGCTGCACGCCGCGGCAGATGACCTGGCGGGTGATGGTACCGTCTGCCAAGGACAGCCTGATGGTGGGTGTCAACCAGGTCATCATGCTGTCGCTCAACATGGTCATCATCGCCTCGATGATCGGTGCCGGCGGGCTCGGCTTCGATGTGCTCGCCGCCCTGCGACGGCTCGATATCGGGGCGGGGCTTGAGGCCGGCATGGCGATCGTGGCGCTGGCGATCGCGCTCGACCGGCTGAGCCAGGCCTACGCCTACCGGATCGCCAAGCCGCATCACGAGACGGCCGCGAACAAGGGGTTCGTCGCACGCCATCCCTATACGGTGGGCGCGCTCGCCTTTGTCGCCGTGACCATGGCGATTGGTCTCGCCGTTCCCGCCGTCCAGGACTATCCGGATGGCCTGAAGGTTTCCACGGGACCGTTCTTTTCCGACGTCGTCGGCTGGATCAACGTCAACTTTTTCGACGTGCTGGAAGGCATGAAGAACGCGCTGCTTCTCAACGTGATGGTGCCGGCCAAGCGCCTGCTGCTCGATCTGCGGTGGTTCGGCGTCGTGGTGCTTCTGGCGTTCGCGGGCTACCGGCTCGGCGGGTG
>CAZECZ010000316.1:0-2053 GCA_964510815.1 uncultured Aestuariivirga sp. | reverse complement strand
GTCATCTGGGCGACAGAGGTGCTGGTCAAGGAGATTTCCGAATAGAATGGCATGGGCCTGGACGGCCGGCCTTCCGGATTGATGGTGTGGACCTCATGGCCGCGCGCACGGAGTTCGCCGATGACGGCATTCAGTGTACGGACGACGCCATTAACCTGCGGGAACCAGGCGTCTGTCGCGATCAGGATGCGCATGAGGGGCTTCCGCTTCCGTGGATATCATCTTGTTCCAGTCGAGGATCTCGAATCTGCCGTCGAGATGTTCGACCAGTGCAGTGCAGCTTTCGACCCAGTCGCCGTCGTTCAGATAATGAATGCCATCGATTTCACGGTCGTCTGGGGTGTGGATGTGGCCGCAGATCACGCCCTGACAGTTTCGCTGCCTGGCTTCGCGCACCACGGCGTCCTCGAAGTGGGAGATGAACTCGACCGCTTTCTTGACGCGATTCTTGAGGTAGGCTGACAGCGACCAATAGGGCAGGCGAAAGAGCCGGCGGACACGATTGACGCTGGCGTTCAGCGCCATCGACACTTCGTAGGCGGTGTCGCCCAGCTTTGCCAGCCACGGCGCGAAGCGCACCACGCCATCGAACTTGTCGCCGTGCAGGACGAGATAGCGCTTGCCATTGGCGGCGAGGTGCACCGTCTCCTGGAGGACGGCGACGCGTCCGAAGCGCAGGTTGACGAAGTTCCGGAAGTTTTCGTCGTGGTTGCCGGGAATGTAGATGAGCTTGGTGCCTTTGCGCGCCTTGCGCAGGAGTTTCTGGATGACATCGTTGTGCAACTGGTCCCAATGCCAGGCCTTGCGGAGCGCCCAGTTGTCGATGAAGTCGCCGACAATGTAGAGCTGGTCGGATGTCGTGACGCGCAGAAACTCGAGAAGGGCCCCGGTCTGCGCGCGGCGCGTCCCGAGATGGATGTCGGAGATGAAGATGGCGCGATAGCGCTGCGTCGGTGTATCTGGCGAGAGCATCTGGACATCACTGGATTGACAGTGCCCTTAATCCTGACTCCCATGAAGGTTTGATGACATAAGCGATGTGACGTTCCCGGCTTCGCCTGTTACGGAACTGTCATGATATTCCCATAGCGCCGTGACCTGAAGGACCTCAATTCAGGGAATCGACATGACGGCCACATATCCCGGCGACAGTTCCAGGACACATGCACGCAGGCTCCTCGGAGATGCCGTTCATCGCAGCAAGGCGGTCAGTGCGAGTGGACTGCTCGAACGCCTGTTCACGCTTGCTTTCAATGGCCTCGTCTATCCTCAGATCTGGGAGGATCCCGTCGTCGACATGAAGGCGATGGAGATCGAGCCGCATCATCACGTGGTGACCATCGCGTCTGGCGGCTGCAACGCATTGAGCTACTTGACGGCGGACCCGGCGAAGATCACGGCGGTCGACCTCAGCCATGCCCATGTGGCGCTGGTCCGTCTCAAGCTCGCAGGCCTTCGCCATCTTCCGGGGTGGCAGAGCTTTTATCGCTTTTTCGGAGAAGCGGACGACCGGCAGAACCTTGCCGACTACCGGCGCTTCCTGCGTCCGGTGCTTGATGTGGAGACACGCAAGTACTGGGAATCGCGAAGCCTCACCGGGCGCAAACGGCTATCCCACTTCCAGACCAACATCTATCGCAAGGGCTTGCTTGGCCGTTTCATCGGCATCGGGCACTTGCTCGCCAGGGCCTATGGCCATGATGTGAGCGGGCTGCTGAATGCACGATCGATTGACGAGCAGCGACGGTATTTTGCGCAGGTGCTGGCCCCGATGTTCGACCGCCGGGCGGTGAAGTGGATTACCGATCGCCGCGTGTCGCTCTACGGACTTGGGATTCCGCCGGCGCAGTATGAGGCGCTGGCCGATGGCGCGACGATGTCGAGCGTCCTGCGAGAGCGGCTGGAGCGGCTGGCCTGCGATTTTCCGCTGCGGGAAAACTACTTCGCGTGGCAGGCCTTCGGCAGGTCCTATGCGCCGGGGGCCTCGGGGCCGTTGCCGCCCTATCTGCAGGAGCGGAATTTTGCGGCATTGCGTAACCGCGCCGAACGGATC
>CAZECZ010000315.1:0-2081 GCA_964510815.1 uncultured Aestuariivirga sp. | reverse complement strand
TTCCCGAACATTCCAGGCCGTGAGGTATTTGCCAAGGTTGAGTATGTTTATCCGACGGTCGATCCGAACACGCGAACCGGGCAGGTCCGGCTTGTGATCGACAACGCGGATGGGCAATTAAGGCCCGGTGCGTATGCGGATGTCGCATTCGAAGTGGGGAGCGAGCAGCGGCTGGCGGTTCCCTCCGAGGCTATCCTCAGAAGTGGCGGTGCCCGCTATGTCGTCACCTCATTGGGCGGCGGGCGCTTCGAGCCGAGAGTTGTCAAAACCGGACTAACGGCTGGTCCCTGGACAGAGATAAGTGGAGAGATCAAAGCCGGCGATGACATCGTTGTCTCAGGCCAGTTTATGATCGATTCGGAAAGTGCGCTGCGTGAAAGCTTCAGAAAGCTGGAGCGGCTGCAATTGCCGCTCCAACTTCTGAAACTCGACTCCGGCCAACTCGCCATGATCGACCACATGGTCGATGCCGCGCTCTATCTGCATGAGGCACTGATCGACGGCTATGACGTCGAAGCAAAGAGCCTCGATCCGGCAATCGAGATAAAGACGTTGCTGTGGCCGCAGTTTCAGCATTCGAAGCTGGCGTTCGTCATGGAGGACGCCGTCAAGGCTCTAGAAAAAGGCAAAGCCGCTCAGACCGAAAGCGAGGTGCGAACGGCTTTGGCAGACCTGGTCGCGGCACTCGAGCCCTGGATGCGCGAGGGCGCCCCGCAGCATTACGCCGAGAAAAAGGTCGAGATGTATGTTGACCAGTTGAGCGGTCGGAAGTGGCTGCAAATGGCCGGTCGTCCACTCAATCCGTTTGGATCGGAAAATGCGGAACTGATGCCGTGGCCCGATGAAAAACCGGTCGCCGACGCACTTCCAGTGTCGACTGGTAACGATGCCGAGACTGCCACTCGTGCCGCAATGCCTTCGCACAATCACTAACGCCGTCGCCCAGATCACTGCATTCAGGAATAACAAGATGTCAGGACACGACCTCGGCGCCGATCCAACCCAATCCGGTGTCGCAAAAATCATCGATTGGTCGGTGAAAAACCAACTGCTCGTCCTCGTGGGTGCCCTAGCGCTCATCGTTATGGGGTGGTTGGCGATCCAGAAGACACCGCTTGATGCGATTCCCGACCTGACCGACACACAAGTCATCATCCGGACGGAGTTTGCCGGGCAATCCCCACAGATCGTCGAGGATCTCGTCACCTATCCACTTTCGACGAGACTTCTGGGGCTACCCAAAACCAAGGCCGTGCGCGGCTTCTCCCTGTTTGGAACGAGTTTCGTCTACGTAATCTTCAAGGACGGCGTCGACCAGTATTGGGCCCGCTCGCGCGTCATCGAAGCGTTGTCATCGGCAACCGGAGCACTGCCGGCAAATGCAACGCCCGAGATCGGGCCGGATGCAACCGGGGTTGGCTGGGTCTATCAGTACGCACTGATCGACAAGACCGGCACCCGGGATCTCGCCCAGCTGAGAACACTGCAGGACTGGTTCTTGAAGTTCGAACTGGCGACCGTGCCAGGTGTCTCCGAAGTTGCTTCTGTCGGAGGCTTCGTCAAGGAATACCAGGTCCTTGTCGACCCGAACCGATTGCGCGCCTACAACATCCCGCTGTCACGGATCAATCAGGCCGTGCGCGCTGCCTCCAGCGAGGTCGGCGGTCGCGTTATCGAGCAGGCCGAGACGGAACTTATCATCCGCTCGACCGGCTACGTTGAAAACCTCCAGCAGCTCAAGGATGTCGTTGTCTACTCTGATAGTGGGACACCAGTCTTGCTGTCGGATATCGCCAATGTCACCGAGGGGCCGGAACTGCGCCGCGGTGTGACAGAGCTTAACGGTCAGGGCGAAGTCGTCAGCGGGATCATCGTCATGCGGTCGGGCGAGAACGCCTTAACCGTGATCGAGGCGGTCAAAAAGAAGATCGAAACACTCCAGGCAGGCCTGCCGAAAGGGGTGGAGATTGTCACAGTCTATGATCGCGCGCCGTTGATCGAAGGGGCGGTCGAATATCTCACGACGAAGCTGATCGAGGAAGGCATCGTCGTCGCCCTGGTCTGCTTCATCTTTCTCTTCC
>CAZECZ010000314.1:0-2115 GCA_964510815.1 uncultured Aestuariivirga sp. | reverse complement strand
GGGTCGTAGTGTCCCCGGGTCCGTCCATCCGCCCCCGAGCGCTTGGGTTACGTCCCCCCAAACCCGCGGGCCTGCCATCCCCTCCATTCGGGGTCACCGTCATGACCCGAACCCCTTGCGGAGCGGACGGAAGATAGATAGCACAATCTAGGAATAAAGTCAATATCTCAAATGTCCGGACTTATCGGCAGTAATGGCAGCATCAATTGCCATTCCAGTGGCAGCGGCTATGTCATCAGAAGGATGAATAAAATCATGAAATGTCATATTGTCTTGTTTTGTCGACATAATTTACTCTCCATCGCTCCGGCCGCCAAGAAAGTGGTAGTAAATCGGCATCATCGAAATAAGCAATATAAACCAAAACACGAATCCACTCCCTGTGACCCATCCAAGGAATATGGAACACGACAATCCTATGATTAGCCACAACAATAGAAATGTCATTGATCTCGGCAGAACCTCTCTGACAGCAAGCAACACAGGAGTTACGGTGACAGTGCATCTAGATCTCTGAAAGGCTGCCCCTCACCCCACCGGCAGGCACCATACCGCGAGGAACGGCTTGTCGCCTGACCGCATCGTGTGGCGGATGCCGTGCGGGTTGTAGATGAGGCCGCCGATGCCGGGGGTGGTCCAGTCCATGCGGGCGTTCCACCATTCGCCGGGGGTGAGAGAGAGGTAGATTTCCTCCGGCGGATGGTTGTGTTCTGGGTATGTGAGATTTGGCGCCATGAGGGTCAGGCCGATCCACACGTCGCCCCGCTCTTCCAGCCCACCGGCGCCCACGACCGTCGCATTGGCGTGACCGTCATAGAAGTTGGGGCCCGCCGCATCGGCGTTCTTGCGCCGGGTCCAGGTGAGGCGCGGCGCCAGGGCCGCCACCGCCGCCCCGACATCGGCAATGGGCGGGGCTTCGGCGGAAATGTTGCGGAAGATCTCTGGCAACAGCCGGCAGCCCGGCACCTGCTGCGGCTCGGGGCGGGACGCCTGCCCTGCCCGGTCTCTCATCGCTGAGAAAACCGTCTCGCCCACCGCGCGCTGTTCTGGCGTGACCGCGCCGGCAGCAATCGCCGCTTCGGTCAGGTCCAGAAACAGCTGGAGGCCGCCATCACGTGTCATGGCGGCGGCCTGATCCATCTCAGTTGGTGATGGTGATCCGCGTCGAGCGCATGCCGTATTTCTTCACCAGCGAGAACAGCTTGGCAGCGTTCTGAGGGTGAAGACGGATGCAGCCGTGCGACGCCGGACGGCCGAGGCTCTTGATGTAACCCGTGCCATGGATGGCATAGCCGCCGAGGAAGAAGATCGAATTCGGCATCGGCGAATTGTCGTACTTCCGCGAATAGTGCATTTTCTTCAGCACATAGGGACGCCATGTGCCGCGCGGCGTGTGATAGCCGCTGCGCGCTGTCGAGACCTTCCAGTTGCCATAGGGAAAGCCGTTGACCTTGACGGACATCGACTGGCTGGAAATGTCGATGCGTATTTCAACCGCCGTCGAGGCCTTCTTGTCGGTGCTGGCATCGGCCAGACCGGTCGCCGCAAACACGGTCATGAACAGACCGAGAATCAGAGATGCAATTCGTTTCATCGCTTCCACTCCCTTCGAGAGCCCCCTCTCGCTGCTGTCACTCCTGATGGTTGCTCACTCACTGTCGAACAAGAACTCGCGGCCGACCTTCACGCGCGGGATACCATCATAGGCGATGATATCAGCTGTGGCGTAAGTCTCGGTTAATGTGGCGGGTAAAAAGCTCCCGGTTCCCACCATGTCGAGCGGAACCCGTGCCGCTCCCATGATCTGGCATTTCTGCGGATCGAAGCCGGACGAGCCGACGATCTGCGCCCGGCGGTAGCCGGCATCGTCGAGCGCGCGGCGCACATGGATGATGGCGGCGGCCGAGACGCCCTTGCCGAACAGGATGCGGCGCACCTTGTCCACCAGGATGTTGTTGGGGTCGAGTTGGAAGGCCCGCCCGCCCAGCACATGCTCCACGATGTTGTACTCGCCATGGACGCCCAGCCAATGGCCCACCGTCTCCACCGATTTCTCGTAGTCGAGCCCTTCGGCGAAACGCCCGCCATGGGTGTCGAGCCGGATGCCGAAGCTCC
>CAZECZ010000313.1:0-2138 GCA_964510815.1 uncultured Aestuariivirga sp. | reverse complement strand
CGCTTGGCCTTCGCGTTATCGTAGTGCTCTGCGGCGTCGACAGTCATCAGGCGAATTCGTTGGCCCGCCGCTGCCGGGCCAGCTTGTCGAGTACGCCGTTGACGAAACGCGGTTCGTCCTTGTCGAAGAAGGCATCGGCCACGTCGACATATTCACTGATGGCGACGCGGGCGGGCACCTTGTCCATGAACATCAGCTCGTAGGCGCCGGCGCGCAGGATGGCACGTACGGTGGAGTCGAGCCGGTGCAGCGGCCACACCGGATCGAGGATCTTGTCGACGACGGGATCGATCGCCGTCTGCTCACGCACCACGCCGTCCACCACTTCGCGCAAGTGCCGGTAGTCGGCCTCGCCGCATTGACCGGCCTCGAAGTCCTCGCCTGCCGCGCGGGATGAGAACTGCGCCAGCGTCTCGCCGACGTCGGTGCCGGCAAGATCCATCTGGTACAGCGCCTGAACCGCGCCCAGCCTCGCGGCGGCGCGTTCACTCGGCCTGGCGCGGCGCTTGGCCGTCACTTGGCTTTCGCTTTCTTGCGGGATTTCTTGGTCATGGACCGGGCAAAACGGATCATGGTGAGGGCTGCCTCCGCCGCACCACCGCCCTTGTCCATCTCCTTCACCCGGGCACGGGCCCAGGCCTGTTCGTCGTTCTCACAGGTGAGGATACCGTTGCCGATGCACAGCCCGTCCAGCGTCAGTTCCATGATGCCGCGGGAGCTTTCGTTCGCCACGATGTCATAGTGGGTGGTTTCGCCCCGTAGCACGCAGCCCAGCGCCACGTAGCCGTCATAGCGGCCGGATGCAGCCGCATGGGCAATGGCGCCGGGGATTTCCAGCGCACCCGGAAGCGCCACGCGGTCCCAGGTCGCCCCGGCCCGCTCGATGGCGGCAATGGCGCCCTTGGCCAGTTCATCACAGATGTCGCCATAGAAGCGGGCTTCCAGGATCAGGAGGTGGCCCTTGGTCTTCTCGGTGGCGGCGGATTTCTTTTCGACTTTCATGATCTTCCAAACTCGGCGAGGCGCGCCACATAGCGCGCCAGCATATCGATTTCAATGTTGACGGGTCGTCCTGCCCTGGCCTGCCCCCAGGTGGTGACGGTTTGCGTATGCGGGATGATGTTGACCCCAAACTCGCAGGCCTCCACTTCATTCACGGTGAGCGAGGTGCCATCGATGGCGACCGAGCCCTTGGAGGCGATGAAGCGGGCCAGGTTCTCCGGCACACGGAAGCGGAACCGCTTCGAGTCCCCTTCCGGCGTGATCGAGACGATCTCGCCCACGCCATCCACATGACCAGAGACGATGTGGCCGCCCAACTCGTCACCCACCTTCAAGGCGCGCTCGAGATTGATGCGGGTGCCCTCCGCCCATTGGCCCAAGGTGGTCTTGGACAGGGTTTCGGCCGAAGCCTCGACGGCAAACCAGTCCCGGCCCTTTTCGATGACCGTCAGGCAGCAACCGTTGCAGGCAATGGAGGCGCCCATGTCGACACCGGAAACGTCATAGGCGCAGGCGATCTCGAAGCAGGTATCGCCCTGCTTCTTGATGGCGCGCACGGTGCCGATGTCGGTGATGATGCCGGTGAACATGGATCCTCTCAGGTCCGGCGTTCATAGACGGTCAGCGTATCGGCCCCAAGCCTTTCTTCCTGCGTCGCGGCGAATGGCAGCAATGCGCCGTCGGCCAAGCCCGGAATGCCCTGTGGTCCGACGACGGCCGCGGAGCGGAACAGGTCGATCTCGTCCACCCATCCTGTGGCCAGGAAGGCAGCGGCAATCCTGGCACCGCCTTCCACCATCAACCGGTTGATGCCCCGGTGCCCAAGATCGGCCAGCACCTCTGCCACCCCGCCCCGCAGCACCTCGGCGCCGCGTCTTGCCAGGTGCGACTGGGCCGGCAGGTCGCGGCTGCGGCTCATCACGAAGGGCCTGGGCGAGCGATGTTCAAGACCGGGAAGCCGGCAAGTGAGTTCCGGATCGTCCACAAGGGCCGTCTCCATCCCCACCAGGATGGCGTCGCTCTGGGCCCGCATCAGATGCACCCGCGCCTTGACCTCCGGACCGGTGATCGCAGTTTGTTGACCCCGTCCTCCTGCAATCATCCCATCGGCGGAAAGTGCAAGTTTCAGAATCACA
>CAZECZ010000312.1:0-2147 GCA_964510815.1 uncultured Aestuariivirga sp. | reverse complement strand
GAGCTTCTCGGTGGAGCGCCGCAAGTTGATGCGCTTCCTCGGCGCCAAGGTGGTGCTCACACCTGCATCGGAAAAAGGCACCGGCATGATCGAGAAGGCGCGCGAACTGGCCGCGCGGCACGGCTGGTTCTGGACGCGCCAATTTGAGAATGAAGCGAATGCCGAGGTGCACAGCCGCACCACGGCGCGGGAGATCGTCAGCGCCTTCGAAGGTCGCGGCCTCGACTATTTCGTCACCGGGGCTGGAACGGGCGGCACGCTGGCAGGCGTGGCGCGCGTGCTGCGCGCCACATCACCGAAGACCCGCATCATCGTCGCCGAGCCCGAGAATTCGCCTGTCCTGGCCAGCGGCATACCGCAGGGCTACAATGCCGACCACACACCCTCCGGCAGCCATCCAATGTTCCGGCCACATCCGGTCCAGGGCTGGGCGCCCGACTTCATCCCCCATCTGGCGAACGAGGCCATGCAAACTGGCCTGGTCGATGCCGTGCAGCCGATCGCCGGTGCCGAAGCCTTGCGGCTGTCGCGGGAGCTTGCCCGGCGGGAAGGCATCTTCTGTGGCATCTCGGCTGGTGCGACCATGGCTGCCGCACTCGAGGTGGCAAGATCGGCGCCCAAGGACAGCCAGATCCTCTTCATGGTTCCCGACACCGGCGAGCGCTATCTGTCGACGCCATTGTTCGAGGACATCGGCCAGGAGATGGACGACGAGGAACGCGCCATTTCCAATTCGACTCCCGTCTGCCGTTTCGGCATGCCCGCCCCGGCGGCCCCGCCGTCTCGGGACACGGCACCCCTGTCCGCCGCGACCGAACGCGCCCATGCATTTGTCGGGTCAGCCATCTCCAATAGGGCGATGCCAGTCGTGATGTTCGCGCATGAATGGTGCGAGTTCTGCTGGGCCGTGCGCCGCTTCCTCAACGATCTCGGCGTGGCGTTCAACAGCATCGATCTCGACGCGGTCAGTATGCAGCGCTCCGGACTCGGCAGCGAGATCCGGCTGGACCTGCGCCATCGCACCGGGCAGCCAACCATTCCGCAGATCTTCGTCGGCGGGCACCTTGTGGGTGGGGCCATGGACCTGCTGTCGCTGCATATCCGCGGCGATCTGATGCCGCTGTTTGAGCGGGCAGGCGTCACCCCGTCCGGTGACAGGAACATCGACGCGCTGAGCTATCTGCCCAAATGGCTGGCCTCGCGCGCAGCCTGAACAATCAAAACAGGCGGCCACGAGGCCGCCTCTTTGCTGTTTGATGTCGATGTTCGATGTTGACCGTCCGGACCGGCAGACAACGCAGGTGGATTTCCGGCACCTGCAACGATGCAGGCGAATACGCCCCATCCGGCGCGAACGGCATCAGATGGAGCGTCTTGGCGTCACTTGGCGCTGGAGCAGGTGACACTCGGGTTGTAGCCGGCCGTCACGCCCGACGGATTGTCGCGCCAGTGCCAGACATGCATCTCGTAGAACGGGTCGACCTCATGCCTGCCGACCTTGTGCTTGAGCTGCAGCTGGTGGCCCATCATCACCGGCGCCTCCTTGCCCTTCCACGGTGACTGGAACACGATGTATTCCAGCGCCACAAGATGCATTGTCCCGTCGGGTTGAGGTGCATACATCAGCAAGTCCGGCTTGGACACGTCGAGCTTGCCATCCGATATATGGGACTTGCTGATAAAGTGCTGACCCATGGCGCCTTCCGTGCCGGCATCGGTGCAATCGAACAGCGGCTCGTAACCCGCAGTGCGTGCGTCTTCCAGACGGTAGTAGGCCTCATCGGCTGCACGCGAGGCCGCAGCATTCTTCACGCTGAGGGCCCGGCAGACGTCATTGTGCAACCACGTCCCGCCTGGCGCGCAGATTATCGGGAGTTGGCGAAATATTGCCCATTGGACAAGCAAGGTCAGTGACCTCGAAGACTCTCTTTCGCAGTTTTGGGCACTTTCGCTGCATCTATAGTGCGCAATTTGTGCGCAGATACAGAATTGCCAACGGCGCGACATCCCTGCAATTTTACGGTCCAACGCTCTGCAAGAAAAAGAGTGATTAGGAGGAATTCCGTATGTTCACCAGGCGAGATCGCGGCCGTTGCCGCGGCAGCGTTGCGCGAATGCGGTGCCCAAACAGGGGGCAGCAGGACTTC
>CAZECZ010000311.1:0-2201 GCA_964510815.1 uncultured Aestuariivirga sp. | reverse complement strand
CAGGGGTCAGGGGACCGGCCTGTTCAGCCGAAACAACCTCATCGCCCCTCACGACGAAGACCGGCTTGAGCCAGACCGCCGAATAGGTCGCCGACAAATAAGGGCAACCTGCCTCCACGGGATAAGCCACCAGTTCCAGTTGCTGTTGGCCCGGCAGGTCGATCTCAAAACGGTTCACCGAATGCGCCGTATCCGGCAATGCCAGCTTCAGTCGTCTCGCCGCCCAGCCAAGGGATGAACCTTGCGCAAGCAACGAAATCAGCACAACCACGAATGTCAGGTTGAAAAACAACTGCGCGCCGGGCAGGCCCGCGAGCACCGGCAAGGTCGCCAGAAAGATCGAAACGGCACCTCTCAGGCCAACCCATGACACGTAGGTGGTTTCTGTGATTGTGAAACGAAACGGTGCCAGCGAAGCCAGCACGCCGAGCAGGCGAGCCACAAAAATCAGAAAAATTGCAACAACGAGGGCGGTGTAGGCATAGTCTGCCATTTTGCTGGGGGTCACCAGCAATCCGAGCACGACGAACATGACCAGTTGCGCCATCCATGTTGAGCTGTCCATGAATCGCATGAGCGTTGGAAATGCCCGAACCGGACGGTTGCCCAGAACCAGACCCGCCAGATAGACCGCCAGGAACCCGCTGGCATTCAGGATCGTCGACACCGAAAATATTGTGATCGCGGTAGCAAGGACAAAGAGCGGTTGCAGTCCTGCCGGCAAGGGCATCCGCGACAGCATCGATACGAGCACAAATCCGCTGGCGACCCCGATCAGCGCTCCCAGCGCAAATTGCTGGAAGAACAGCAAGACAGTTCCAGCAAACGGACTGGCAGTGTTGGGTGCCGCGCCGAGCAAGGCCAAATCCAGAAGTGCCAGCGTCAGAAACAACGCCATGGGATCGTTTGTGGCCGATTCCGTTTCAAGCACGGTTCCGACCCTGCCACGAAGTTTGAGCCCCCCGGACTTCAGCAGGAAGAACACTGCCGCTGCATCGGTGGACGCCACAATGGACCCAAGCAGGAAGCTTATGATCCAGCCGAGACCGATGACATAATGGACAAACAGGCCGGTGAGACCGGCAGTCAGGAGCACGCCAATTGTGGAAAGCGCCAGGGCCGGTGCAGCCACGGAGCGAATCGCGGAAAGGCGGGTCCGCATGCCGCCATCGAAAAGGATCACTGCCAGTGCGGCAGAGCCGATCAGGTAGGCGATGACATAGCTGTCGAACCTCAGCCCCCCAGGTCCATCTTCTCCGAGCAGCATGCCGATGACCAGGAAGACGAGGAGCAGGGGCGCCCCAAAGCGCAACGCCGCAATGCTCGACAATATGCCGAGCAGGACAATGGCTGCCACGTACAACAGGAAGACGTTATTGACGACAAGGTCTTGCATTGATTGCCGCGGTTCCCGTGCGCTTGATGATCCATTACGACGGCAGCGCCGTCTCGATTCTGACGACCCACTTGTGCTGACTGACCCAGCCTCGGCAAGAGAAAGTTGGGGCTCTGCTCGCACTTATTTCTGATCGTGTCGTGCATCGCTCAAGATAGGTGGACCGGGGAGCACTTTCCGGGAAAAGGGTCAACCTGCCACAGGTCCGGGTCCATGCCGGATTTCAACCGTCGGGCCGCACCACCAATGGGACCCGGGTCACGATGTGCATGTCGACATGTGATTTCGTTCACGCCGACATGCGGGCGCCGCATTCGGTGCAGAACAGATGTCCAGGTTTGATTTTCGTACCACAAGCCGGGCACTGGCTCGCCGTGGGCGGATTGGCCTTGCGCGGCGGGGTGTTGTGTTTGCCGGACATCCGCCCTGGTTTCGGCGAGGCCTCTGGAACGGGCGACGGCGCGGCATTCGGGGCGATGTCGGCGTCCGCCACTTCCAGCATGCGCCCGATCACGTTGAAGACGAGATTGCCGGCATCCCGGCCGCTGGTACTTTCAAGAAGGATCCCGTCTTCGTGGCACCGCATCACCCAGGGCGTCCCGCCGGACAGAAGCATCGCCCTGTAGGACAGATTGTCCGCCACCAGCAGCATGGCCGGCAAGGGGATCAGCAGATCGAGCGCTGCGCCAACCAGCGCATCGGACGGGCGGAACAATCGGCTTCGTCCTGCTTTCACCACGTGCAAATAGCCCTGTTCGACAAGCGACTCGCATCCGGCCTTCAGGCCTTTGCGTCCGATGGGTCT
>CAZECZ010000310.1:0-2258 GCA_964510815.1 uncultured Aestuariivirga sp. | reverse complement strand
GTTGTTGCCGTCGACCGTCAGCGTCTCGTCGTCGACGCGCGTCACCAGAAAGCTGCGGGTCTGGCCGCGGTCGTTCTCCATGAGGATGGACGTTCCGACCTGCCGGTATTCCTCCGGCACATTGTCGATGTTGTCGGTGAAGACGAGCGACTCGTCCCTGGGGCCGAAGATCTGATTGCCGTCGATGGGCACTTCGATGACGTCTCCGGCACTCTTTCCCTGAAGCTGCATGTGGACGGACGGCGCCAGGATTTCATTGTGCCCGTGCACATAGCCCAGCGGGAACTCGACCGCGGTCAGGACATGACCCGACTTCCGGTCTGTTACCTTGTAGGTCAGTTCGACGAACTTGCCGTCCTGGATGGTATCACTCATATCGAATACGGACCCGTTGCTCAGAAAATCGATGCTCCGAAGATCCTGACCTTTCCATTTTCATAACCGAGAACGAGACGGCCAAGCCATTCACCTTCCTTCTTGGTGCTCCGCTGCCGGTAGAGCACCGTCACATGCTCGCCGCGGCGGATAGTACCGAGATAGTCGGCGTCTTCCGACAGATTCCGGGCAAGCTCGCTATTGGTAAACTGGCGGCCGGCCTCCACATGATTCATGGCCAGCGCGAACTTGTTGGAGAAGTTCTTGACGAATTCTCCGTAGCTGCCTTCGTTCGAATGCTTCACGAGGTCACGCCATAGCGGATCGGCCATGGCGCGCAGTTCCTCGTCAGTCTTCTCAACAATGTTCACGCGCGACTCTCTGCGGCTTCACTGGCCGGAGCAACGGCCAGCTTGTGTCGATGGCTACTCGTCCGCACCGACGAGGTGATAGCACGGTGCCTTCTCCATGGTGTATTCACCGCTGTCGGGATCGCGGCGCGACACCGTCAGCACGTGCCAGTTCTCGTCATCCACCTTCATGGCGTCGCCACGGTAGTAGTACCCCGGCCACCGGGTTTCCTTGCGGAACAAGGTGTGCTGGGTCACGCACTCGGCAGCACGATGGCGATGCTTCAGTTCCCAGGCGCGCAGCAGTTCATGGATATCCTTGGCGGCGAGGCTCTCAAGATCTTCTTCCATGATCTTCAGCTTCTTGAGGCCGATGCTGAGGAGCTTCTCGTTGGTCATGTAGCCGACGGTGACACCGCCGCAATACTCGTCCATCAGCTTCTGCAGGCGGTCGAGACCCTGCTTGGGATTGATGTAATGCGGATTCACGTCACCTGCCACGATCGCATTGCGGTAGATCTTGTAGTGCTCCAGCGGCTTGTAGATCTCTTTCCGGCGGCGGGCGATTTGCGCCTCGGACACGACGATGCCTTCGCCCTTGCCATCGTCGATATACTTGCAAGCCGCTTTTGCGGCGAGACGGCCTTCGGTGAAGGACCCCGACGAGAAGGCATGCGGCGTGCCACCGACAGCGTCGCCGGCACCGAACAGGCCCTCGATCGTCGTCATGCGGTTGTAGCCCCAGAAATACTCCGGCGGCGACACGTCTTCGGGTCCCGAACACCATGCACCGGAACATGTCGCGTGCGAGCCCATGACGTAGGGCTCGGACGTCGTGAGTTCGGGGTTCTCGTATTTGGGATCGACATCGGTGGCGGCCCACAACACTGCCTGGCCCACCGTCATGCCAAGGAAGTTTTCCCAGCCGACTTCTTCCAGATGCGGATCCTGGAAGGCGTGCATGGTCACCATATGGATGGGACCGCGTCCAGCGTTCACTTCGCTGATCAGGGCGTGGTTGCGCAGGCACGTGGGGATCGGCCGGTGCGTGAGGTGCGAGACCTCGGGGTCAAGATATTCCTTGCCCACCATCTTCTGGAGTTCGGGGAACCACTTGGACTCATACTCCTCGCCCAGACCGTTCTGCGTATAGGTCTTGAGATGGAGGAAGTAGGCACCGACCGGACCGTAGCCGTCCTTGAAGCGGGCCAGCACGATGCGATTTTCCATCTGGGTCATCTTGGCGCCGGCGTTGATCATCAGCCCATAGGCAGAGGCCGACGACCATGGCGCGTACCAGGTGCGCCCCGAGCCTTCGCCCACCGACCGCGGCTTGAAGATGTTGGAGGCACCGCCCGCCCCGCAGATCACGGTCTTGGACTTGAAGACGTGGTAATTGCCGGTGCGGACGTTGAAGCCGACGGCACCGGCGATGCGGTTTTGCTTGCTCTCGTCCATCAAGAGATGGGTGACGCAGATACGGTTGAAGACCTTGTCCGCGGACTTCTTGGCGGCCTCGGCCACGATGGGCTT
>CAZECZ010000309.1:0-2291 GCA_964510815.1 uncultured Aestuariivirga sp. | reverse complement strand
CGTCATGGGGCGTCGACGAAAACCAGTTTGGCCGCTCGGCGCCGTGGGCCGAACCCATCACGGCGCCCCGCGCGCCCATCGCCTCGTGCAGCGGCGACACGCGGATCATTCGTCCGGCGGTGCGCTCCTCGAAGGGGAAGTGAACGCCGAACTGCAGCCCGAAGCACTCGACCGCCTTGGCCACGCGGAAGTCGCGGTCGGCCCATGGCCCGAAGCGCCGGCTGTCGACGGCAAGGGCATCCATGGGCGGTGCGCCGTGGACCATCCAGTGGGCGAGGAACTTGCCGGCCCCGCCGCCCTCCATCACGCCCATCGACGAGCCGGTCAAAAGCCAGGCGCCGGGTGCGCCGAAAGCCGGACCGATCAGCGGATTGGCGTCCGGCGTGAAGGTGATGGGACCGTTGATGACGGTCTTGACCCCGGCGGTTCCGAGTGCGGGCACCCGTGCCATCGCCGCCTCGATGATGTGCTCGACGCGTTCGAGATCGGGCGGCATCAGCTCGGCGCCAAAGGCAGGCGGCACGCCGTCCACCGACCACACCTGCGCCTCCTTCTCGTAAGGCCCGAGGATGAAGCCGTCACGCTCCTGCCGGCAATACCAGCTTTCCTCGGGATCACGGATGATCGGCAACTCGGCGAGGCCTGCCGTCTGCCGGGCGACGATGTCGGGCACGCTGTCGGTCACCAGATATTGGTGCAGCACCGGCACCGACGGCACGTTGACGCCCATCATGCGGCCGACCTCGAAACCCCAGGTGCCAGCGGCATTGACGACGTGCTGCGCCGTGAGCGTGCCCTTGGCGGTCTCGACCACCCAGCGGCCGCCTTCGCGGCGGATCGCCTGCACCGGGTTGTAGCGCTGGATCGTGGCACCATTCTTCACCGCCACCTTGGCCATGGCGTTGGTGGCGAGCGACGGATCGACGTGCCCGTCGTCGGGCTCGTAGATCCCGCCGGTCAGGCCATCGAGGGTCGCCAGCGGATGCAGTTCGGCGATGCGCTCAAGCGTCAGGATCTCGAGCGGGTAGCCGGTGAACTCCGACAGTCCCGCCACATGACGGAATTCGTCCATGCGATCGGGATTGCGGGTCACCCGCATGGCGCCGGAGCGGTGGAAGCCGCAGGTGTCGCCTGTTTCCTCCGGCAGGATGTCGCGGTAGAGCCGCACCGATGTGGCCCGCAGTTCCTGGATCGTCGGGTTGTGGGCGAAATGCGTGCAGAGTCCCGCCGCATGCCAGGTCGAGCCGTGGGTGAGATCGTTCTTCTCCACCAGCACGATGTCGCGCCAGCCGAGCTTGGCGAGGTGATAGAGCAGCGAGGTGCCCATGGCGCCGCCGCCAATGATCACCACCTGAAAGTCGGTCATGCGCGCATCCTCTCGCCTGCGGGATCGTAGGGCACCCTGGCCAACACCGTCGCCGCATGGCGCGTGCCCGCCACGTCGACTTCGAACGAGCGCCGCGCGGTTTCCGAAGGTGTCTCGTGAGGCGCCACCTTCACCAGCGCCAGCGCCAGGGTGAGCCCGGTGCGGACGCCCTTGGCGCCAGACGTGGTGAGGCCGACCACCTTGCCATTCTCGACCACTGGCTCGTCATGAACGATGAGCGGGTGATTGGCGACGGACAGAAGCACGAGGCGCTGCATCACACCCTGCTGTTTCTGCGCCACCAAGGGTGCCTTGCCGCGGAAGTCCTTGCTCCAGTCGACGGCGAAGCCGAGCCCGGCCTCCAGCGGCGTGATCTCGGGCCCGAGGTCATGGCCCCAGTGACGATAGCCCTTCTCGATCCGGCAGCCATTCAGGGCGTAGTGCCCCATGGGCCTTGCACCTGCGGCGATCAGCCCGTCGAAAACCTGGCCGGCCTGGGCGTTGGCGACGGTCAGCTCCCATCCCAGTTCACCCACATAGGAGAGCCGCGTGGCGAGACAGGGAACATCGGCCAGCGTCACGTCTCTGGTCGTGCTGAAGCAGAAGAACGAGAAGTCGTCGGGCGACAGCGAGGCAAGCGTCTGGCGGGCACCGGCACCCATCACGCCGATCACGCAGAACTCCTCGGTGCGATCCGCCAGCGTGACGGCGAGCCCGTGCGCGGCACGGCGGAGATAGGCGAGGTCGCGGCGGCGGGTGGCGGCACCGGAGACGATGCGGAAATGGTCGGCTGCGAGGCGTGTCACCGTCACGTCCATCTCAATGCCGCCTCGCACATTAAGCATGAGCGTGTAGACCGAGCGACCGACGGCGACATCCATGCGCGCGGTGGCCAGACCATCGACAAGCCGCAATGCATCCGGCC
>CAZECZ010000308.1:0-2323 GCA_964510815.1 uncultured Aestuariivirga sp. | reverse complement strand
TGCCGCGGAGGCCTAGTTGGCCTAGTTCCAGGCGACCTTGGCGATCTCGTAGGATTTGCCGCCACCCGGGGTGTTCACCTCCACCGAATCACCGGTCTTCTTGCCGATGATGGCGCGGGCGATGGGCGACGAGACCGAGATCTTGCCCTTCTTCACGTCAGCCTCGAATTCGCCGACGATCTGGTAGGAGGTCTCATCGTCGGTTTCCTCGTCGATCAGCGTCACCCGCGCCCCGAACTTCACGGTGTCGCCAGACAGCTTCGAAATGTCGATCACTTCGGCGCGCGACAGCTTGTCTTCGAGTTCGGCGACCCGGGCCTCGGTCCAGCCCTGCTGTTCCTTGGCCGCGTGATATTCGGCGTTCTCCGACAGGTCGCCATGGGAGCGGGCTTCCTCGATGGCCTTGATGATGCGCGGACGCTCCACCGTCTTGAGGTGCTTGACCTCATCCATCATGGCCGCGTGGCCCTCGGCAGTCATCGGAACCTTGTCCATCCGTGTCGTCCAATCTTGTCCAGTTCTTCACAAATCACCCGGCCTTTCGGGCCGGGGGACAAACGCTTATCCGGGTTGGCGGAAAAACGACACCCGGCCATACGGGTCACGCATTGGCCGGGCAGGGACATAAAATGGCGCAAAACGCGGCAAATTTCAAGGGGGAGGCCTTTCGAGCCCCCCGCTTGGCTAGAAATAGGCCTGCAGCGGCTTCACATCGAGTCTGTCTTCACGCTCGGCGGCAATCGCCTTGGTCACGGCGAGAATGCCGGGAAGTGTGGTGTAGTAGGGCACCTTCTGCAGCAAGGCGGTCTGACGGATCGGCTTCGAGTCCGACAGAGACGACTGTGTCTCGGTAGTGTTGAGCACCAGCTGGATCTCACCATTCTTGATCGCATCCACCACGTGCGGGCGGCCCTCTAGCACCTTGTTGATCTTGGTGGATGGAAGGCCCTTTTCCTCGAAATAGCGCTGTGTGCCGCCGGTGGCGACGACGCCAAAGCCCATCTCGACCAGCTTCTTGACAGCAGGGAGTATTCTCGGCTTGTCGGCATCCTTCACCGAGATGAACACCGTTCCGGCTTGTGGCATGCGCATGCCAGCGCCCAGCTGGCTCTTGGCGAAGGCCATGTCGTAGGTCTTGTCGAGTCCCATGACTTCGCCTGTGGACCGCATTTCGGGGCCCAGCAACACGTCCACTCCGGGGAACCGGTTGAATGGGAAAACTGCTTCCTTCACAGCGACATGCCCCAGTTTCCTGGACTTCAACTTGAAGCTGGAGAGCGATTCACCCGCCATGACGCGCGAGGCGATCTTGGCCACGGGGGTACCAATGACCTTCGCGACAAACGGCACGGTGCGGGATGCCCTGGGATTCACTTCGAGGACATAGATCTTGTCGTCCTTGATGGCGAACTGCACGTTCATGAGTCCTACGACATTGAGGGCGAGTGCCATCTCCTTGGCCTGCCGTTCGAGTTCGGCCACGATCGACGCTTTCAACGAGTAGGGTGGCAGCGAGCAGGCGCTGTCACCCGAATGGATGCCGGCTTCCTCGATATGTTCCATCACGCCGGCGATGAACACGTCCTTGCCGTCGCAAATGCAGTCGACGTCGACTTCCGTGGCGTTCGACAGATAGCTGTCAATGAGAACGGGGGAGTCGCCCGAGACCACCACAGCCTCGGTGATGTAGCGGTCGAGTTGGGCATCATCCTTGACGATTTCCATGGCCCGTCCGCCCAGCACGTAGGAAGGACGGATGACCACAGGGAAGCCGATCTTCTTGGCGATCTTCTTCGCTTCCGGCCCGGACCTCGCGATGCCATTTTCGGGCTGCCGCAGTTTCAGCTTCTTCAGCAGCCTGGCGAAACGGTCGCGGTCTTCGGCGAGATCGATGGCGTCCGGCGTGGTGCCGAGGATCGGCACGCCTGCCTTTTCCAGCGCACCGGCGAGCTTCAGCGGAGTCTGGCCGCCAAACTGGACGATGACGCCCTTCAGCGTGCCGTTGGACTGTTCGGTATGGATGATCTCGAGTACGTCTTCAGCGGTGAGCGGCTCAAAATAGAGCCGGTCGGAGGTGTCATAATCGGTCGAAACCGTCTCCGGATTGCAGTTGACCATGATCGACTCATACCCCGCGTCATGCAGCGCGAAGCAGGCGTGGCAGCAGCAATAATCGAACTCGATCCCCTGGCCGATGCGGTTTGGCCCACCACCGAGGATAATGATCTTCTGGCGATCTGAGGGCATGGCCTCGTCTTCGACATCGTAGGTCGAATACATATAGGCCGTCGGGGACGCGAATTCGGCGGCGCAGGTATCGATG
>CAZECZ010000307.1:0-2342 GCA_964510815.1 uncultured Aestuariivirga sp. | reverse complement strand
TCTGCATGAGGGAGAGAACACCCTCCTGCATGCGGGCGCCGCCCGACGAGATGAAGAAGATGAACGGCGTCCTGTGGGCGACGGCGGCGCGCATGGCGGTGATGATGGCCTCGCCCGCGGCCATGCCGAGCGAACCGCCCATGAAAGCGAAATCCTGTACGGCGATGGTCACGGGGAGGCCGTCGAGTTCACCATGACCCGCTAGGATGCAGTCCTCCGCACCGGTCTTGGTGCGCGCCTCCTTGATGCGGTCCACGTACTTGCGTTCATCGCGGAACTTGAGCGGATCGGCCGGCACCTGCGGCATCGTGATCTTGTTGTATTCGCCATTGTCAAACATCGATGCCAGCCGCACATCCGGCGGCATGCGCATGTGGTAGTTCGACTGCGGCATGACATACTGGTTGGCCTCGAGATCCTTGTAGAACACCATCTGGCCGGAATCAGGATCCTTCACCCACATGTTCTCCGGCACCTCGCGCTTGTCGGTGCCGAGGATGGAGCGGATTTTCGGGCGGACGAAGTTCTTGATCCAGTTCATGTCGTCTTCAGCTCCTCACGCCTTTGGCGATGTCGGCCACCAGGGCATGGACGGCCTTCGCGGTCTTTGAGGTGGGCTTTCCGGCTTTTGTGAGGCTCTTCTCGATGGCACTCACCAGTGCCGAGCCGACGACGACGCCGTCGGCGTCCTTGGCGATGGCGCGCGCCTGCTCCGCCGTCTTGACGCCGAATCCGACGCAGATCGGGAGTTCCGTATGCTTGCGCAACCGGTTGACGTTGGCTTTCACGCTCTTGAGATCCGGCGCCTTGGTGCCGGTGATGCCCAGCACCGAGACGTAATAGACGAAACCCGATGTGTTGCGGAACACGGTGGGCGCGCGCACGTCGTCGGTCGTCGGCGTGGCGAGACGGATGAAATTCATGCCAGCGCTGAGGGCAGGCAGGCAGAACTCGTGGTCTTCTTCGGGCGGCAGGTCGACGATGATGAAACCATCGACACCGGCGGCCTTCGCGTCCTCCAGGAACTTCGGCACACCGTAGACATAGATCGGGTTGTAATAACCCATCAGCACGATGGGCGTATCCTTGTCACTCTTGCGGAACGCCTTCACCAGCTTCAGCGACTTCTTCATGGTCTGTCCGGCGTGGAGCGCGCGAAGCCCTGCGGCCTGAATCGCCGGTCCGTCGGCCATGGGATCGGTGAAGGGCATGCCGATCTCGATCACGTCGGCGCCCGCCATCGGGAGTCCCTCGATGATCTTGAGCGAGGTGTCGTAATCCGGATCGCCGGCGGTGATGAAGGTGACGAGTGCGGCGCGGCCCTCGTCCTTGAGGGCTGCGAAGCGGCGGTCGATACGTGTGGTCACAGCTTCACTCCCAGAACGTCCGCCACCGTGAAGATGTCCTTGTCGCCGCGGCCGCACAGGTTCATCACCATCAGGTGGTCCTTCGGCTTTTCCGGCGCGATCTTCATCACATGGGCCAGTGCGTGCGACGGCTCCAGCGCCGGGATGATGCCCTCGAGCTTGCAGCACAGCTGGAATGCTTCCAGCGCTTCCTTGTCGGTGGCGGAGACGTAGTTCACGCGCCCCATGTCGTGCAGCCATGAATGCTCGGGACCGATGCCGGGATAGTCGAGACCCGCCGAAATCGAATGACCCTCGATGATCTGGCCGTCATCGTCCATCAGCAGGTAGGTGCGGTTGCCGTGCAGCACGCCGGGGCGGCCGCCGGTGATGGAAGCCGCGTGCTTGGTCTTGGTCCTCAAGCCGAGCCCCGCCGCTTCGACACCGTAGATCTCGACCTCCTTGTCGTCGAGGAACGGATGGAACAGGCCCATGGCGTTGGAGCCGCCGCCGATGGCCGCCACCAGCGAGTCCGGCAGACGGCCCTCGCGCTTCAGCATCTGGGCCTTGGTCTCGCGGCCGATCACCGACTGGAAGTCGCGCACCATCTCCGGATAGGGATGCGGGCCGGCCACGGTGCCGATGCAGTAGAAGGTGTCCTCGACATTGGCCACCCAGTCGCGCAGCGCCTCGTTGAGCGCGTCCTTCAGGGTCCGCGAGCCGGACTTTGCGGGAACCACCTCGGCACCCAGCAGCTTCATGCGGAAGACGTTCGGCTTCTGCCGCTCCATGTCGACTTCGCCCATGTAGACGATGCATTCGAGACCGAAGCGGGCGCAGGCCGTGGCGGTGGCCACGCCATGCTGGCCGGCACCGGTCTCGGCGATGATGCGCTTCTTGCCCATCCGCCGCGCAAGCAGGATCTGGCCCATCACGTTGTTGATCTTGTGGGCGCCGATATCGTTCAACTCGTCGCGCTTGAAGTAGATCTTGGCG
>CAZECZ010000306.1:0-2377 GCA_964510815.1 uncultured Aestuariivirga sp. | reverse complement strand
GGCCCGGGCCGCCAGTGTCTTGCCGATATGCCCGAAGCCCAGAATGCCGATGGTCTGCATGCCCAGTTCGCTGCGCAATCCGGCCGGGCCACCTGCCCACCATGTCCAATCGCCTTTTCTCAGCCCGCTGTCAGCCTCTGCCAGTGGTACGTGGCGGGCCAGCAAGGCAGCAAAGACGTATTCAGCAATGGCGTTTTCGTGGCCGAAGCAGTTGCACAACGCCGCAGTGGACGGAAGCGCCTCAAGATCTATCCCGTCATACCCGGCGCCAGGCACCTGGTAGAGTTTGAGATTGTGCGGAACAGGTGTAGTCTTGTTGAAACTGATGCCAACGATCACTTCTCCAGAGCGGTAGGTTTCGATGTCTTCCGCGCTTTCGAGAACATCGGGAAGAACGACCAACTCGTGCTCGTCCGACAGGAGTTCCTCCATCGTTTCGCGAAACGTGGATGCGTTCTTGCCGTGGAATACAATTTTCATGGAATAATTACCCGGACGGATTTGCCGACTCATTGACTGGTACGGCCACCAATACGCCCTAAAGCGTCTCGCGCGCCAGCCATTTATGCCAGCCTGCCTTCGAGCCGTTGAAGACGTTGAGATCAATGTGGTGATCCACGCCCTTTGCCCTGCCGGTTCCGGTGTACTGCCAGAAAATCCAGTCGCGGTCGCCATAGACGTTGCGCGGATGGTCGGCTACCGAGCGAAGCCAGAACGGATAATCCTTGAACTCGCCTTTCAGGTTGTCTTCGTAGAAATCCGGTGCCGTGTAGATGATCGGCTTCTGCCCGTAATGCGCCTCGAGCTTCTCCATGAAGACCTTCATCTTCTCCAGAACGACCTCACGCGACGGCCGCTTGCGGCAGGTGCGCGAATGGCTGTTCCATTCGACATCGATTACGGGAGGAAGCGCGCCTGCCTCCTTTGGCACGTTCTGGATGAACCAGTCAGCCTGATGGGACGCGAGACTGCACCAATAGAAGAAGTGATAGGCTCCGCGCGGGATCCCGGCTGCACGTGCCTCCTTCCAGTAGCGCTGAAAGGACGGGTCCATGTGGTCGTCGCCCTCGGTGGCCTTGATGAAGGCAAAATTGCCGCCCTGTACGCGAAGCTTCTTCCAGTCGATGTCTCCCTGCCAGCGCGAGACGTCGACACCGTGAACCTGGAAATGCTTGGGATGCAGATGGTGGTCGAACTTGATCGGCTTGGCATCTCCGAAGCTCGCCTTGTAAACGGTCGGTTTGGCCCGCCCGGACTGCGGTTTGGCCGATGGTACCGGCCGCAGCAAAGCCAGTTTCTCCTCAGGCGCAGTTCCCGCAGCATCTTCGCTGTAGGAAAGCGGTGCACCGGAAGGCCCCTTGCCTTCCTCCTCGACTGAGAACGGGAACGGTTGTTCCTGCGCCGTTTCATGGCTTGAAACACCCACCTCGGCGGCCGGAGCAATCGAACCGGTGGTGCCGGCGACATCGGCATCAAGGGGATTCATTCCGGATGAGAAGCACCCGGAAAGCAGACACGCCAGACCCGCCATGGAAGTTGCAAACATAAAACGCAAGATAACACCCGTTACGCGACACAAATTGGGCAATAGGAGCCACAATGCTTCCTTGCCGGTTAACGAATCCTTTCAGAGTCGTTGGCAATTTGAACGGCGTCCTTAACGAAGGGTTACCGGCGAAATGGGTACCGACCAGCGACTGCTGCTGTTTGCAAAATGCAGCTTCTCCACTCAGCCGGGTGGGCGGTCATGCGGAACAGGCCCATTCCGGGGTCATATTCAGTTGGTTTTGTCGGAGAAGTGGTGGCGATCCCGGCAGGATTCGAACCTGCGACCATCGGCTTAGAAGGCCGGTGCTCTATCCAGCTGAGCTACGGGACCAAACTCTTGCAGCCATTGCGCCGCAATTGCGGGAAGACTGGACATTTCTGCGCGCGCACAACGTGCGCAGACCATGCCCTGGATCAATGGGTCCAGGGCTGGCGGCGACCAAAGGAAAAGTTCTCGGCATAGGTGGCAGACCGGCGACGCTTCTCGCGTTCCGGCGTCAGGATATAGGGAATACCCTCGCGCAATGCGTATTCGACGGCGGCTTCCTTGGACGGAAACTTCATGCGTATCTGGGTCTTAGTGTCCGCCGACGACGTGTAGCCCATCAACGGCTCTACCTTGCGCGGCGTCTCGGGAATGAATTCCAGCACCCAATAGCCGGTCTTGGCAGAACCAGACTGCATGGCGGTTTTGACGGGCGAATAGATTCTTGCTGTCATGTGAACCCCCGGAGTGACCGACAGGAAACCTCCGCCGGAAAACTTGGTCGGAGCGGAGAGATTCGAACTCCCGACCCTCTGGTCCCAAACCAGATGCGCTACCAGGCTG
>CAZECZ010000305.1:0-2381 GCA_964510815.1 uncultured Aestuariivirga sp. | reverse complement strand
TCCACCTCGAAAGCCTGTGGCGCAAAGTCTATGGCTCCGGCTACTCGATGCGCCCCGACATCTCGCTGATGGGTGTGCTCTCCGGCATCGAGATCGCGCTGTGGGACATCAACGGCAAGGCGCTGGGCAAGCCCGTCTATGAATTGCTCGGCGGCCGCGTCCACGAGAAGCTGCGGTCCTACACCTACATCTATCCGGACCCGAAGAAGGGCCAGGATTCCTCCATCTTCTGGAACGCCGAACAGTCGGCCGAGCGCGCCGCCGACTACGTGAAGCAGGGCTTCACCGCCGTCAAATTCGACCCCGCCGCGCCCTACTCCGCCTTCGATCCCCGCCAGCCGTCGCTCGAATCGATCGAGCTGTGCGTCACCTTCTGCAAGCTGATCCGCGAGGCGGTGGGCACCAAGGCCGATCTCCTGTTCGGCACCCACGGCCAGTTCACGGCGTCCGGCGCCATCCGCTTCGCCAGGAAGATCGAGCCCTATGATCCCCTGTGGTTCGAGGAGCCGACACCGCCGGAAAAGCCGGAGGAAATGGCACTCGTAGCGCGCGGCACGTCCATCCCCGTCGCCACGGGCGAGCGTCTCACCACCAAGTATGAATTCGCCCGGGTGCTCGAGTGCCGCGCGGCGTCGATCCTGCAGATGGCGCTGGGCCGGGTCGGCGGCATCATGGAAGCCAAGAAGATCGCCGGCATGGCGGAAGCCTACTACGCCCAGATCGCGCCGCATCTCTATGCGGGGCCGGTCGAGGGGGCCGCCAACATCCACTTCGCGGCATCGCTCCCCAATTTCCTCATCCTCGAGTCGATCGAGCAGTGGGGCGGCTTCCATTCCCAGCTGTTGAAAAAACCCATCGTCTGGCAGGAAGGCTACGTCATCCCGCCCACCGAGCCCGGCCTCGGCATCGAACTCGATGAAGAGGTGGCGGAGGCCCATCCCTACACCGGCGATGCCCTCCATCTCGAAATGACCAACCGCCCGTTGCGGAACGACGAGTGACGGCATCGCCTTGTCGGATGGAAACGACGTGTAACGATCATGGCGGCTAGCTGTGTTGCGCCCATGAGAGAAGGCCGGCCAGACTTGCGCCTGACCAGCCCTCCTCCCTCTCGCAGCACCGGATCAGGTTTTCGGCGCCTCGAGAACCGAAACCGTGTTCCATTTGAAAGCGTTCTCCGCACCCTTCAGCACGACATTCGCCTCGTAGATGCGGCCCTTTCCGATCATGTCGATCGCCTTGTTCACATCCGTCAGCGTCGCCTCGAGCGGCATGAGCAGTCGCGAATATGTGACGTCGATATTTGCGAGCTTCAGCTCTTCGGCTGCTTTCTGGTGTTCGCCGGCCATGAGCTTTTCATTGGCCGCCTTCACATGGGCCATCTTCACGTCGTCGGCCTGATAGTCGTCGACGACATCGACCTTGCCGTCACCGGACACCCAATGGGTGATGACGGGCTTGTCGGTGCCGGAAGTGGTCATTTCCTCGATGGTCGCTTCCGCCGCGTTGTCGGACAGTTTCAGCAGCTTCTGCTTGGCATCGTCCAGCAGCGCCTTGGCGCCGGTGACATTGGCATTGAAGATCGCGACGCGCGTGGCAGAGATGTCGCGGTAGGCGTCATAGCCGTCCTGGGTCAGCTTCAGCTGCTTGGCCGACGGGCTGTTCTTCTGGGCGCTCGCATGAACGAGCTGGTCGGCGAAGACACCCGGTTCGGCCCGGACGGCCGGAGCGCTGGCGAGGGCAAGGCCAGACACCATCAGAACGGCAACGGTTGGGACTGCAAAATGATTCCTGATCATGTTCAACTCCTGTGGCAAGTGTTGACGGCATTGGATCGGCAATTGTCAGGAGGACGTGGTCGACCAAATGTCGATCTTCGGATCATGGCGGATGCGCCCTTGCGAGAAGATGTCCGCACCGTTACATCGGCGTTACGGTCATGGCCATCCTGGGGCCATCGCAAGACCACGTGCCACATTCCATCTCCGCGGCGACGTCTCTCCCCGCATGTCCCAATCCCCATCTCCGCAAGCTGAACAGGAGCATTTGATGCACTACGGCTACATCGGCCTCGGCAATCTCGGCGGCCATCTGGCGCAAAGCCTCATCCGCGCGGGCTTCAAGGTTACGGTCCACGACATCGACAAGCAGCTGGCCGAGCGCCACCTTGCGGCGGGCGCCTCTTGGGCGAACTCGCCGGCCGAATTGGCCGCCCATGTCGATCACGTCTTCACCTGTCTGCCGTCGCCGGCCGTGTCGGAGAAGGTGCTGGTCCAGATCCTCGAAGGCCTCAGGCCCGGGGTCACCTGGATCGAAAATTCCACCAACGGCCGCGACGAGATCAAGCGGCTTGCGCAGCTGGCCGCCGATGCCGGCATCCG
>CAZECZ010000304.1:0-2394 GCA_964510815.1 uncultured Aestuariivirga sp. | reverse complement strand
CTACAACAGATTAGAGGCTTATGCCCCTTTGCCGCCCCAACTGCCACGACACCGATCGGCTTTGCACGATGCCGATGACCTCACGGCCGAGCTGGCGGTCGATGACCGGCCGCCACGGGACAAGGGAAATGAGCGGTATCTTGCCGGACAGGATACCGCCATTCACAAGGTTTCGATGATTATTGCGCCGCATCGGAGCGGGCTTGCTTCCAGTCGTCGGCTAGACGACTGGCGACTTCTCGGTGGCAGCATCACGGGATCGAAGGAGCGCCAGCCCCAACGACACCAGCACTGCCATTGCCGTGGCGTAACAAATCACGGGCCACGCTGTATCGCCGTTTAACAGCGTCACCGCCAATGTCCCGACGATACTGACTATCAGGCTTTGGATGCAGAAGTAGAACGCAACCGCTGATCCAGCGATGTCGTCGAACTGCGCAAGTGCGCCGTTGGCGGTAACGGACACCGTGAAGACAATGCCGACCGCGACAACCCACATCGGCAGGATGAAGCTGAAAAATGACGGCGATCCGAAAAGTTGGCCGATCCCCAACAGGATCGCGCCGGAAACGAGCAACGCCATCCCGCGCGCTACGCATCCCGCGATACCCCATTTGGCAACGAAGGACTTTGCGAAGCGGGTTGTCGTGACCATGACCAGCGCGACAGTCGCGAAGGCCAAGCTAAATCCGATCTCGGAATAGCCGGCTTGGCCTATGAGAACACGGGGGGCTGTCGAGAAGAAAACGAAGAATGTGCCCATGCCGGCACTAAATCCGACCGTGTAAACCCAAAAGGCCGGACTCGCGAAGATCGGCAAAACAGATCGTTGCGTTCTGGCCTGATCCAACGGTCGGGTTTCATGCCACCTGAAACTGGCGTTTAAGAGTGCGAGCGAAGCCAGTGCAGCCAGTGTGATGAAGATCGCCTGCCATCCCCAAAACTCGCCGATCAGCGCACCGGCTATAGGGCCGAGCGCAGGCACGAACGCCAGCATCGAACTGAAAAGGCCGTAGATGACGGCACCTTCGGGACGATTGGCATATACGTCGCGCACGGTCGCGAAGGTGGCCACCAGCATGGCCGATGCTCCAACTGCCTGAACCAGACGAAACGCAACAAAGGCTAATGCAGTTGAAGAACAAGCCGCTCCCAGAGACGCAGCAACGAAAGCCGTTGCGCCTACAAGCAGGATCGGCCGTCGCCCGACGCGATCGGAGAGTGGCCCAAAGATCACTTGGCCCACACCGAGCATCACCATGTAGAAGCTCAACGTGAGTTGGATTATGGATGGAGTCGTGTTCAGGACGCCCGGCATCGCCGGAACGACTGGAAGATAAATATCCATCGCCAGCGAGGCGAGGATGTCGAAGGGAGCCATAAGCAGCAAGGCTGCCGGCAGCGTATAGGCCCACGCGGGGCGTGTGGTGGTCATGACGAATCAACCGCTCGATTAAGGATACCGGGCAGCGTCTGCTCGTCAGCAATCAGATGGGATTGGTCTTACAGAGCGCCGCAACAACAATTCTGATGTTGCGGCTTACTTGTCTGCTGACTTGGAATTTCCCATGCTGATGGCTCCACGATTACGAAATTGAATAGCAGCTCTTATCGAATTAGTTGTTGCGTTGCAATGCGGTATCGTTGGCTCCTATAGCCCCAACCCCCGCTGCCGCCCTAACTGCCACGACACCGAACCGCCCTGCATGATACCCGCGACCTCGCGGCCGAGCTGGCGGTCGATGATCGGCCGCCACGGGACAAGGGTGAACTCGTGGCTCTTTTCCACGATGGCGAACTTGCCGCTCGTTAGCTGGACAGTCCCGGTGAACTTGCCGCTGACACTCTCACCATCCTTGGCGGCGCGGAACGGCAGCGCCTTGCCCTCGGCCATCTCCGCACCGGCGCGCGCAACTTCCCGCTCGCGCAGGGTGGCGAGAAGATTGCGCCGGTAGAAGATTCGGCCGTCCCTGTTGCGCGTGGCGTCGCGCTGTTCGATATGATGCTCGCGGCGCTGGTCCATGGCTTCGCGGACCTGTTGCCCGAAGCCGGTCGGCGCAAGGTCGGCCGTTTCGCCATGGACCAATCGCCGGTCCAGCCATGTCGCGCAGTCCGAACGTATCTGCCTTTGCAGATCAACCGGGGAAAGCACGCGAACGCTGGCCTGCCGGTCGCGGCCGGCATCGTAATCAGCCGCGCGGCTGACCAGATCATCGGGGATGCGCCATTGGTCGGCGTCGATGCGCTCGGCGATGCCGGCCCGGCGCAGCGCCTCCAGCCGCCGGACATGGGCATCGATATAGCCCTCATAGTCGCCGCCGGGAACGCGGCCCTCGAATTTCGCCTGCTCCAGATGGCGGCTCGGCCGATAGATGCCGTCCTCGGCGATGGCGG
>CAZECZ010000303.1:0-2416 GCA_964510815.1 uncultured Aestuariivirga sp. | reverse complement strand
CCGGCGGGCGGCGCAGCAGCAGCGACATCTGGCGGTAGGCGACGGCCTGCTTGGACAGGTCGTCATAGATGATGACCGCATGCATGCCGTTGTCGCGGAAATACTCGCCCATGGCGCAGCCGGCGAAGGGCGCCAGGAACTGCATCGGCGCCGGATCGGACGCGGTGGCCGCGACGACGATCGAATATTCCAGCGCGCCGCGCTCTTCGAGAACCTTCACGAACTGGGCGACGGTGGAGCGCTTCTGGCCGACGGCGACGTAGACGCAGTAGAGCTTCTGACTCTCCGGCGCGCCTTCGACGTTCAGCGGCTTCTGGTTGAGGATCGTGTCGAGCGCCACGGCGGTCTTGCCGGTCTGGCGGTCGCCGATGATCAGCTCGCGCTGGCCGCGGCCGATCGGGATCAGCGCGTCGATGGCCTTGAGGCCGGTCATCATCGGCTCATGCACCGACTTGCGCGGCATGATGCCGGGTGCCTTGACCTCGACCAGCTTGCGTTCGGCCGCATCGATCGGACCCTTGCCGTCGATCGGGTTGCCCAGCGCGTCGACAACACGGCCCAGCAGGCCCTTGCCTACCGGCACGTCGACGATGTTCTTGGTGCGCTTGACCGTCGAGCCTTCCTTGATGCCCGTGTCGCCACCGAAGATCACGATGCCGACATTGTCGCTCTCGAGGTTGAGAGCCATGCCCCGGGTACCGTCGTCAAACTCGACCATTTCACCGGCCTGGACGTCATCGAGGCCGTAGGCACGGGCAATGCCGTCGCCAACAGACAAGACACGGCCGACTTCCGAGACCTCGGCCTCGGTTCCGAAGCTGGCGATCTGCTCCTTCAGAATCGCCGAAATTTCGGCGGCGCGGATGTCCATCACCCAATTCCTCTCATTGACTGCTCGAGATGCTGCAGCTTGGTCTTCAACGATGCGTCGAGCATGCGTGAGCCGACATGAACGACGAGCCCGCCCAGCAGGGCGGGGTCGACGTCAGCCTCGACACTCACGGCCCGTCCGGCGAATTTGGCTGCCGACGCCTTCACCTCTTCGAGCTGCTCGTCGGTAAGCGGAACGGCCGAAGTCACGCGGGCGGTCATCTCGCCCTTGTGCTCGGCCAGCATGTCGCGATAGGCGCGGCTTACCTCGGGAAGCGCGAACAGGCGGCGCTTGTTGGCGAGCACGCCAAGGAACTTCGTCGTAAGGTCCTTGAGCCCCGCCTTCCTGGCCACGGCCAGAACCGCGTCGCGCTGGGCATCGCGGCTGAGCACGGGGCTGCGGATGAGGCGGCGCAGGTCGGCACTCTCCTCGATCATCGCGTCGAGGGACTGCAGGTCGGCGGCAATGTCATCCAGCGAGCCTGCCGCCTCGGCGAGCTCGAATAACGCGATGGCATAGCGCGAGGCCAGACCAGAGGCTGCGGCTGAATTCGCGGACAAATCGGCTTCCCCGGCTTAAGGCGAGATCCTGTCCGTCTGGACGGCCACTCAAGGCTTCCCTGTACGTGGTCTTGATCGTGCGGCAGCGCATGCACCTGTGCACCCCCGTCTCGACGGCGTGAGCCGGTTAGCACATGCCCTGTCCAGCGACAAGCACCTGCCCGAATTTTTGGTCGCGGACGCTTTGCCGCATCGTGACCGGCCTGCCGCGACGTCGTCCTGCCCCGGGGACGGATGGTGGCAGGCAATGGCCGAAATTGTAGGATCATTGTCTATAGAATATAATCTACAGTTGATAAATGATATCATTGATGTCATCAATCAGGTGAAAAACATGTCTGGGCAAAATTTACCGATGACGTTTGTGTTCCATGCCGGGTGAAGCCCGAAATCAGAGGCAATCATGGCAATTCTTTCCCGCAATGCGATCCCGCCGACGGCTCGTTGTTCCGACAGCCCGGTATCGGTCGGCCTGCCTGCCGGCGGGCCATCGCTTTCCACCATCGCTCCTTGATGGGATCGGGTTTCGGCCCGGCCCGGTTTCCAGTGACTGAGAGACTGTCATGTTCGATCCTCGTGAAGGACAGCTGAAATTCCGCCTCGTCCGGACGGCGACGGCCCTCCCGGTGATCTTTCTCGTCCTGCCGGATGCTGCCCAGGGGGGATGTACGGCATCCGGAGATGACTACACCTGTGACGGCAATCTCGGGTCCGGCTTCTCCCGGTCCCTGGGCGCCACCAGCAGCACGTTCACCTTCGACAATCTCACGGACGGCATCACCGCCGGCGCGGGCGCCGCGGCCATCGACATCGATTCCGGCGAGGTATCGGCCGGCGGCGGATCGGGTGGCATGAATGTCACCATCGACAACACCGATGCGCTCATCACCGGCGGCGGTGCCGGAGCGGTCGGCATACGCCTCAATTCGAGCGCTCCGACGGGGCTCCAGGGATCCGCCATGGGTACCGCCGGAACCGGTGGAAA
>CAZECZ010000302.1:0-2439 GCA_964510815.1 uncultured Aestuariivirga sp. | reverse complement strand
ATGACCTGTCCAAGCAGGCCGTCGCCTATCGCCAGATGTCGCTGCTGCTGCGCCGTCCGCCGGGACGTGAAGCCTATCCGGGCGACGTGTTCTACCTGCACTCGCGGCTGCTGGAGCGTTCGGCCAAGCTGAACGAAGACAACGGTGCCGGCTCGCTGACCGCGCTGCCGATCATCGAGACCCAGGGCGGGGACGTGTCGGCCTTCATCCCGACCAACGTGATCTCGATCACCGACGGCCAGATCTTCCTGGAAACCGAACTGTTCTACCAGGGCATCCGCCCGGCCGTGAACACCGGTCTGTCGGTGTCGCGCGTGGGTTCGTCGGCGCAGACGAAGGCAATGAAATCCGTTGCCGGCCCGGTTAAGCTGGAACTCGCCCAGTACCGCGAAATGGCCGCCTTCGCGCAGTTCGGCTCGGACCTCGACGCCGCAACCCAGAAGCTGCTGAACCGCGGTGCGCGTCTGACCGAGTTGCTCAAGCAGCCGCAGTTCTCGCCGCTGAAGATGGAAGAGCAGGTGGTTTCCATCTATGCCGGTGTCAACGGCTACCTGGATGCGCTGCCAGTGTCGAAGGTTCGCGATTTCGAGGAAGGCCTGCTGCGCATGATGCGCGACAAGCATGGCGACATTCTCGAAGCGATCCGCACCGAGAAGGCGATTTCCGACGCCACGATGCCCAAGCTCAAGGCGGCGGTTGATGCCTACGCCAAGGCCTTCGCGTAAGGCCTGAGGCTCCGATGGCAAGTCTCAAGGACCTTCGAAACCGCATTGCCTCGGTGAAGGCGACACGCAAGATCACCAAGGCAATGCAGATGGTGGCAGCGGCGAAGCTGCGCCGCGCCCAGGAAGCCGCCGTTGCGGCGCGCCCCTATTCGGAGCGCATGGCGACGGTGCTGTCCAACCTCGCCTCGTCCATGGCTGGACGGGACGATGCGCCAAGGCTTCTGGCCGGCACCGGCCAGGACAACGTGCATCTGCTGATCGTCGCCACCGCCGAGCGCGGCCTGTGCGGCGGCTTCAACTCGTCGATTGCCAAGCTGGCGCGCGAGCATGCCGACCGGCTGATCCGCGACGGCAAGACGGTGAAGATCTTCACCGTCGGCAAGAAGGGCAACGATGCGCTGAAGCGCCTCTATGGCAAGTACATCGTCGGGCACGTGGACTTCCGCAATGTGAAGGCCATCTCGTTTGCCGAGGCCCAGCAGGTGGCCGCCAAGGTGCTCGAGATGTTCGATGCCGGCGAATTTGATGTCGCCACGCTGTTCTTCTCCGAGTTCAAGTCGGTGATCTCGCAGAAGCCGACGGCGTTGCGCCTTATCCCGGCCCAGCTGTCGGAGGGCAAGGCACCGGAACTCGGTGGCGCCATCTATGACGCGGAGCCGGACGAGGGCGAACTCCTGGCCGATCTCCTGCCGCGCAACATCTCGGTGCAGATCTTCCGTGGCCTGCTCGAAAACGCGGCATCCGAACAGGGTGCCCGCATGAGCGCCATGGACAACGCCACCCGCAATGCCGGCGACATGATCAACAAGCTTTCGATCAAGTACAACCGCCAGCGCCAGGCGCAGATCACCAAGGAACTCATCGAAATCATTTCGGGCGCCGAGGCGCTCTAAGCGAATACGGGAAGGACGAAACACATGGCAAATTCCGAGGCCGCAGTCGGCCGCATCACCCAGGTCACCGGCGCCGTCGTCGACGTCGCTTTCGATGGCGGCCTGCCCGAAATTCTGAACGCGCTCGAGACCGACAACGGCGGCAACCGGCTGGTGCTCGAAGTGGCCCAGCATCTGGGCGAGAACACCGTGCGCACCATCGCCATGGACTCCACCGAAGGTCTGGTGCGCGGCCAGGCGGTCAGCAACACGGGTTCGCCCATCATGGTGCCGGTGGGCGACGAGACGCTCGGCCGCATCATGAACGTCATCGGCGAGCCGGTGGACGAAGCCGGTCCGATCCCGACGCAGGTGCGCCGCGCCATCCACCAGGCGGCGCCCGAGTTCGTCGAGCAGTCGACCCAGGCTGAAATCCTCGTCACCGGCATCAAGGTGGTGGACCTTCTCGCGCCATACGCCAAGGGCGGCAAGATCGGCCTGTTCGGCGGCGCCGGCGTGGGCAAGACCGTACTCATCATGGAGCTCATCAACAACATCGCCAAGACGCACGGCGGCTACTCGGTGTTCGCCGGCGTGGGCGAACGGACACGCGAGGGCAACGACCTCTACCACGAGATGATCGAATCGGGCGTCAACAAGAACCCGAAGGAAGGCAGTGTCGCCGGTTCCAAGGCGGCCCTCGTGTATGGCCAGATGAACGAGCCGCCGGGTGCCCGCGCCCGCGTCGCGCTGTCGGGCCTCACGGTCGCCGAGCATTTCCGCGACCAGGGCCAGGACGTGCTGTTCTTCGTCGACAACATCTTCCGCTTCACGCAGGCGGG
>CAZECZ010000301.1:0-2461 GCA_964510815.1 uncultured Aestuariivirga sp. | reverse complement strand
TCTCGCGGTCCTTGCAGGTGCCGGGTTCGGATTCGTCGGCGTTGACCACCAGATAATGCGGACGCTCGCCGATCACTTTCGGCATGAACGACCACTTGAGGCCGGTGGGGAAGCCCGCGCCGCCGCGGCCGCGCAGGCCGCTCGCCTTCATTTCGTTGATCATCCAGTCGCGGCCATTGTCGATGAACCCCTTGGTTCCCGACCAGCAGCCGCGCTTCTTGGCGCCCTCCAGCCCCCAGTCGTGGAAGCCGTAGATGTTGGTGAAGATGCGGTCCTTGTCAGCGAGCATCGCCTCTCCTCACGTCTTGTGCGGGTTTTCACCGACATTGCTGTCGGGGCGCCATCCGCTGGCAAGTTTCTTCGATTGTTCGATCCAGTCGTCGCGCTTGGCGCGGCCCTTGAAGCCCTCGAGCTTCGAGTCGACCCAGGCCAGTTCGCGCGCGGTCCACTTGGCGATCTGGTCGAAATGGAAAATGCCCATGGAATGGAGCAGCTGTTCGAGCTTGGGGCCCACGCCCCAGATGAATTTCAGATCGTCCGGCCCGCCCTCTCGCGCCTTGGCGAGGAGTTCCGGCTTGTCGGCGTCCGTCGGCTCGTCGCCCGTTGCGGCGTGGGCCGGCTGCGGCTTCTGCTCGGCGAACTTGATGGGTTGCGGCGCCTTCTCGTTGGTAATTTCGACCGGCTTCACCTCGGCCATCGGCTTCACTTCCGGCTTCGGCGCTGGTGCAGCGGCAGGTGCCGGAGCGGCGGCGGGTGCTGACTCGGCTGGCGGCGGCGGCTCGACACGGGTGAAGGTGCGGGTGCCGGAATAGAGGTCCTGGTCGAGCAATGTCGTCGGCCCGCCCTCGGGGGCCGCCAGATGGCGGTCGATCTGCGGACCCGCCTTCACTGGCTTGCCGGCGGCCAGATCGTCGATCAGCTGCTCCAGCGAAGCAGGAGTCAAATCCTCATAGGTGTCCTTGAAGATCTGCACCATCGGGGCGTTCACGCAGGCGCCGAGGCATTCGACCTCTTCCCACGAGAAATTGCCGTCGGCCGAAAGATGATGCGGATCGTGATGGATCTTCCGCTGGCAGACCTTCTTCAGGTCTTCGGCGCCGCGCAGCATGCAGGGCGTGGTGCCGCAGACCTGGATGTGAGCCGTCTTGCCCACCGGCTCCAGCTGGAACATGGTGTAGAAGGTCGCCACTTCCAGCACGCGGATGTCGGACATATCCAGCATGCCGGCGATATATTCGATCACCGGCTTCGACACCCAGTTGTCGTTCTGCTCCTGGGCGCGCCACAGCAGCGGAATGACGGCAGAGGCCTGCTTGCCTTGCGGATACTTGGCGATGGTCTTCTTGGCCCAGGCGAGGTTGTCCGCGTTGAAAGCGAAGGCCTCGGAAGGCTGCTCGTGATAAAGACGACGAACGCTCACCGGTCCACCTCACCAAACACGATATCGAGAGAGCCCAGCACGGCCGAGACGTCGGCCAGCATGTGGCCGCGGCAGATGTGGTCCATGGCCTGCAAATGCGCGAAGCCCGGCGCGCTGATCTTGCAGCGGTAGGGCTTGTTGGTGCCGTCGCTCACCAGATAGACGCCGAACTCGCCCTTGGGCGCCTCGACGGCGGCATAGACCTCGCCTTCCGGCACCTTGTAGCCCTCGGTGTAGAGCTTGAAGTGATGGATCAACGCTTCCATCGAACGCTTCATCTCGCCGCGCTTGGGCGGCACCACCTTGCCGTCCATCGACGACACGGGGCCAGTCTTTTCCTTGCCCGAGAGCTCTTCCACACACTGCCGCATGATCCGCAGCGACTGGCGCATTTCTTCCATGCGGATCAGATAGCGGTCGTAGCAGTCGCCGTTCTTGCCGATCGGGATATCGAACTCCATCTCGCCGTAGCATTCGTAGGGCTGGGCCTTGCGCAGGTCCCACGCCGCACCACTCCCGCGCACCATGACGCCCGAGAAACCCCACTCGAAGCATTCCTTCAGGCTGACGACGCCGATGTCGACGTTCCTCTGCTTGAAGATGCGGTTGTCGGTCAACAGCCCCTCGATGTCGTCCAGCACCTTGCCGTGGGTGTCACAGAAATGGCCGATGTCGTCGACGAGCTTCTGCGGAAGGTCCTGGTGGACACCGCCTGGGCGCACGTAAGCCGCGTGCATGCGCGAGCCAGAGGCCCGCTCATAGAACACCATCAGCTTCTCGCGCTCCTCGAAGCCCCACAGCGGCGGGGTCAGCGCGCCCACGTCCATGGCCTGCGTGGTGACGTTCAAAAGATGCGACAGGAGGCGGCCGATTTCGGAATAGAGCACGCGAATCAACTGCCCGCGCTTCGGCACAGTGATGCCGAGCAACCGCTCGGTGGCGAGCGCGAAGGCATGCTCCTGGTTCATCGGCGCCACGTAGTCGAGCCGGTCGAAATAGGGCACGGCCTGCAGATAGGTCTTGTATTCGATCAGCTTCTCG
>CAZECZ010000300.1:0-2462 GCA_964510815.1 uncultured Aestuariivirga sp. | reverse complement strand
CATCTCATCGAACAGGGTCTGGCCGACCGCAACGGTCAGCGCGTCACCTTCGCCCGCAACCTGATCGACACGCTACGCGCCCGCGAACTGGAAGCGCTGGGCGAGAAGCTCGCCGCCGAGACCGGTCAGCCCTTCAATCGCGCAGGCTCAGGCGAATATGTCGCCGGTGCCTATCGCCAGCGCTTCACGCTCGCCTCCGGTCGCTTCGCCATGATTGATGACGGCCTCGGCTTTCAGCTCGTGCCCTGGACGCCCTCCCTCGAAAAGCAACTCGGCCGCCATGTCTCCGGCGTCGCTCGCGACGATGGCGGCATCGACTGGAGCTTTGGCCGCAAACGCGGCCTCGGCCTTTGACCACCCATTGCCCAAAAGGAATTGCCCATGCCCGCCACCAAGATTTTGTGGGGCCAGATCATCACCGTCCTCTCCATCGTCCTCACTTGCATCTGGGGCGCGACCGAATGGGTGGCCTGGCGGCTCGCGTTTCAGCCTGAATTGGGCGCGCCATGGTTCCGGCTGTTCGGCTTCCCGATCTACCTGCCGCCCTCCTTCTTCTGGTGGTGGTATGGCTATGACGCCTATGCGCCACAGGTCTTCGTTGAAGGCGCCTATATCGCGGCGTCCGGCGGCTTCATCGCCGTGGCCGTCGCTATCGGCATGTCGGTGTGGCGCGCGCGGGAGGCGAAGAAGGTCGAGACCTACGGTTCAGCCCGCTGGGCCGAGACGGAGGAAGTGAAGTCGGCCGGTTTGCTCGGCCCGGATGGCGTGGTGCTCGGCCGCTACGACAGCCACTATCTTCGTCACGACGGCCCGGAGCATGTTTTGTGTTTCGCGCCAACGCGCTCCGGCAAGGGCGTCGGCCTGGTCGTGCCGTCGCTGCTGACATGGCCGGGATCGGCGATCGTCCATGACATCAAAGGCGAGAACTGGCAGCTCACCGCGGGCTTTCGTGCCCAGCATGGGTGTGTGCTGCTGTTCGATCCGACCAACGCCAAATCCTCAGCCTATAATCCGTTGCTTGAAGTACGCCGCGGCGAATGGGAAGTTCGCGACGTCCAGAACATCGCCGACATCCTGGTCGATCCCGAAGGCAGCCTCGAGAAGCGGAACCATTGGGAGAAAACCAGCCATGCGCTGTTGGTCGGCGCGATCCTCCACGTCCTCTATGCCGAAGCGGACAAGACGCTCGCCGGCGTTGCGGCCTTCCTGTCCGACCCGAAGCGCCCGATCGAATCCACACTCGCGGCGATGATGACAACGGCGCATCTCGGCGAAGCCGGGCCGCATCCGGTGATCGCATCGGCGGCGCGCGAACTGCTCAACAAGTCGGACAACGAACGGTCGGGCGTGCTGTCGACCGCCATGTCGTTCCTCGGCCTCTATCGCGATCCCGTTGTCGCCGAGGTGACGCGCCGCTGCGATTGGCGGATTGGCGACGTCGTGGGTGGAAGGCACCCGACGACGCTCTATCTTGTCGTGCCGCCGTCCGACATCAACCGCACCAAGCCGCTGATCCGCCTGATCCTCAACCAGGTCGGCCGCCGCCTGACCGAGGATCTCCAGGCGAAAGCCGGCCGTCATCGGCTTCTCCTGATGCTCGACGAGTTTCCCGCGCTCGGGCGGCTCGATTTCTTCGAGAGCGCGCTCGCCTTCATGGCGGGCTATGGCCTCAAGAGCTTCCTGATCGCGCAGTCGCTGAACCAGATCGAGAAGGCGTATGGAGCAAACAACTCGATCCTCGACAATTGCCACGTCCGCGTCAGCTTCGCGACCAACGACGAGCGAACGGCCAAGCGCGTGTCGGATGCCCTAGGCACCGCCACCGAGATGAAGGCAATGAAGAACTATGCCGGCCATCGGCTTTCGCCCTGGCTCGGCCATCTGATGGTTTCGCGATCGGAGACCGCCCGGCCGCTGCTCACGCCTGGCGAGGTGATGCAGCTTCCGCCCTCCGACGAAATCGTCATGGTCGCTGGCACCCCGCCGATCCGCGCGAAGAAGGCGCGCTATTACGAGGACGCACGTTTCAAGGAACGCATCCTGCCACCGCCTTCGCTCGCCATTTCGAAGCAGGTACGGCCAGATGACTGGACCATGCTGCCATTACCGCAGCGGCCTCAGATCGTCGAAGCCAGCCAGGCGGCGCCAACCGCCGATGACGATCCGACCGAATCCGAACGCCGTCAGCAGCCGGAACTCAACCGGGTGAAGCCGGTCGAGAAGCCGATGCCGATCGACAATCCGTTCGAGATCGACGCAGACCGAGACGAGGCCGAGGATGAAGCCGCGCGCAACAGTCGGATAAACCGCCTCATGCAGGGTGTGGCGCGCCAGGTCTCGCTCGATCCTGGCGACGGCATGGACCTGTGAGACACCCATGACGAAATCATCCCGCAAGCAGCGCCTGTCCGTCTATCTCGATCCCGCTGTCATGAACCGCCTGGCGGAGCACGCCGCGCGGC
>CAZECZ010000299.1:0-2468 GCA_964510815.1 uncultured Aestuariivirga sp. | reverse complement strand
CATGGAGACCCTGCTGTCGGCGAACTGGGCATTGCCAGCACTGCGATGATGTTCGAGCGCCTTGAGGCCAGCATTGGAAAGAACGCCGCCCAGCCCGACGGCCGAAAGAAATGATCCGACAAACCGGTCGCCGTCGGACAAGGTGTCGAAATCGAGCATCGAGACGCTGCCGAAATGGTCCTTCAGCCGGCGGGCAATCGATCCAAAACGCAGGCGGGAATCAGATATCTTGGTGGGCCAGAAGTCTTCGAGACTGACATCGACCCTGCCGTGCAGGACATCGAGCTTGTAAAGTGAAGTCAGGAACGACGCGGGTTCGCGAACCACCGCAACGATCGAGGGTTCCAGCCGGCCGCCCTGCTGCTCGAAATAGCCGACGGTGCGCGCCAAAGCCCGGATGCTGCCGGGCCCCCACCAGCCTTCGCAAGACAGCAAGATGCAAGGGGCGGCGCTCGCGGCCATCTGTCCCGCAATATCCTGATGCAGCGCGGCGAATCGTCCCGGTGGCCAGTAAGCCTTCGCCGACTTCAGCAGGAGTTTGTGGTTGTAGAGCTGGCTGTTGGTCGCCGGGCCCGCCAGCGCAGCCGACTGGGCGGGGTAGAGCAGGCCATGTTGCTCCAGCTTCTGCCGGTAGTGAAACAGCACTTCCTGCAACGTGGAAGAGCCGGCCCTCGGCATGCCGACATGAACAACGAGCCTGCGCTCCACCGGCTGGTCAGTTGACGCTTTCGCCCGGGTAGACTCCCCAGAGCTGCGACTGTTCGATGAAGCCATCATAGCCGCCGGCCGTGATCTCGCACCACTGACCGTCACAGGCTTCAACTTCACCCACCACGCTGGAAGACACGCGGGCCACCGTCCCCCCACCGGTATTGGGCCGGTCGTACATCGGCAAGGCCTCATCCTTGCGCCACGGCGCAATGACGGCAGTGCGCTTGCCGGTGAGCAAATTCTGCAAGATCCAGCCTTCCTCGCCGTCGCTGTCCCGGATGCGCCGCCAATTGTCGAATTCGGCGACGATTTCCACCGGCAACCCCTTGCGCTGGAACACCCAGGCAACCGCATGGTCACTTGAGGGGCCCCGCCTGACATTGACCTTGTCGGCCTTGAGCGAAACGAAGCGTGGGATGGGCAGGCCCGACGGGCCGACGGCCCTGGTCGCCTGTGAAATGGAACCCGTGGTTTCGCCTGCCGCAGTGCTGGCCAGCGAATCGGGACGCGATCCGATCAAAGACCATGCGGCGACACCGGCTACGGCGAGGCAGGCGGCGCCCAGAACCATGGAACCAATGCGGCGCATGGTAGCCCGCTTCGTGCTCATGACTCCCTTATCCCCTTTGTGCGGCCACTTGCTGCCCGTCCCTTGCAGCTCGCGCGGCCTCTGCTAGACACGATTGTAGTTTACACTACGGGATTCCGTATGCAACGGATGACCCATGACACGATGGCCCCCAGAGGGTTAAGATTGCTTAAAATTTGAGTGGACCGGAGTTCAGGACGCCCCATGACCAAGCGCAAGCCCCTTGTCGTTGTTACCCGCAAGCTGCCCGATGTGGTGGAAACGCGCATGATGGAGCTGTTCAACACCAGGCTCAACGCCGCCGACGAGCCCATGGGCAAGGCCGAGCTGACGGAGGCCGTGAAGACCGCCGAAGTGCTGGTGCCGACGGTGACCGACCGGATCGACAAGGCGGTGCTCATGCAGGCCGGCGACCAATTGAAACTGATCGCCAATTTCGGCACCGGTGTCGACAACATCGACGTCGAGACCGCCCTGTCGCGCGGCATCACCGTCACCAACACGCCGGGCGTGCTCACCGAGGACACCGCCGACTTCACCATGGCGCTGATCATGGCGGTCTCCCGCCGCATCATCGAGGGCGCGCAGGTGATCGGCTCGGACAACACCTGGGCCGGCTGGTCACCCACCTGGATGCTGGGCCACCGCATCTGGGGCAAGCGTCTCGGCATCATCGGCATGGGCCGCATCGGCACCGCCGTTGCCCGGCGCGCCAAGGCCTTCGGCCTGCAGATTCATTACCACAACCGCAAACCCGTCCATCACAAGGTGGAAGAGGAGCTGGAGGCGACCTACTGGGAAAGCCTCGACCAGATGCTGGCCCGCATGGACATCATCTCGGTCAATTGCCCGCACACGCCGGCGACCTTCCACCTGCTGTCGGCGCGCCGGCTGGCGCTGCTCAAGCCCGAGACGATTATCGTCAACACCGCGCGTGGTCAGGTCATCGACGAGGAAGCGCTGATCAGGGCGCTGGCCGAGGCCAAGCTCGCCGGCGCCGGCCTCGACGTCTTCGAGCACGAACCGGCGGTCCGCCCCGAATTCCTCGAACTTGCCCGCAAGGGCAAGGCGGTCATCTTGCCGCACATGGGCTCGGCCACGATCGAGGGCCGCACCGAAATGGGCGACCGGGTGATCATCAACATCCGCACATTGTGTGACGGCCACC
>CAZECZ010000298.1:0-2533 GCA_964510815.1 uncultured Aestuariivirga sp. | reverse complement strand
GCCGTATTCCTTCGGCCGTGGGCTATCAGCCGACGCTGGCCACCGACATGGGCGCCATGCAGGAGCGCATCACCACCACGACCAAGGGCTCGATCACCTCGGTGCAGGCCATTTACGTGCCGGCCGACGACCTGACCGACCCGGCGCCGGCCACCTCCTTCGCCCACTTGGACGCCACCACCGTGTTGTCGCGCCAGATCGCGGAAAAGGGCATCTATCCCGCCGTGGACCCGCTCGACTCGACGTCGCGCATGCTCGATCCCCGCGTCATCGGTGAGGAGCACTACAACGTGGCCCGCCAGGTGCAGCAGATCCTCCAGCGCTACAAGGCGCTGCAGGACATCATCGCCATTCTCGGCATGGACGAGCTCTCGGAAGAGGACAAGCTCGCGGTGGCGCGCGCCCGCAAGATCGAGCGCTTCCTGTCGCAGCCCTTCGACGTTGCCGCGGTGTTCACCGGATCGGCTGGCGTCCAGGTCAAGCTGGAAGACACGATCAAGGGCTTCAAGGGTCTGTGCAACGGTGACTACGATCACCTGCCGGAACCGGCCTTCTACATGGTCGGCACCATCGAGGAAGCCATCGAGAAGGCCAAGCGTCTCGCGGCCGAGGCGGCGTGATCGAGATGGCTGGTCTCCACTTCGAACTGGTCTCGCCGGCCAGGCTGTTGTTCTCGGGCGACGTGGACGGGGTCACCCTTCCCGGCACCGATGGCGACATGGGAATCATGCCGGGCCATGCGCCGGTGCTGTCGACGCTGCGTCCCGGCGTTGTCACGGTGCAGAAGTCGGGCGGAGCCGATGACCGCATTTTCGTGCGCGGCGGCTTCGCCGAGGTGAACCCGGCCGGCCTCACGGTGCTGGCCGAAGTCGCCATCCCCATGGCCGAGGTCAATGCCGAGGTGCTGGCCCAGCAGGTCAAGAATGCCGAGGAAGACGTGGCCGACGCCAAGACCGACGAGGCCCGGCGCGTCGCCAACGAAAACCTCGAACACCTGAAGGACCTGCAGCGCTCGCTGTAAGTCCCGTTCAAAAGCGACGGATCAAATTCGAAGCTCGCCGGAAGCGGCGGGCTTTTTTGTTGTGTCAGGCGCTCATCAATAGGTTGGTGCGTCATTGCTTCGCCAAGACGATTCCGTCTTGGCGCATTGCGCACTAGCCGACCAAAACCCAGGCTACGAGCAATGCCAAGACGGCGCCAGCCATGCCAAAACCGAGCACATATCTCATGACATGAAGTTCGACGCCTTGCCGTGCCTCGTTCGTGGATCGCACCTCTGGCTTGTCAGTGTCAGTCATTGCGGAGAAACGCAATCGGGCCAAAATGGTTCCCGTGTCGAGGGTCCCCGCTCAGCGCCCGCGCAGGACTTCGCTAACCATAATTAGGCCTCTGCCCTTGTGGCATGTAGCATAATGCCATTCATCCTGAGCGTGTGACGCTCCCCGCATGATCGATCATCATTCGCCCGGCTGCCGGTCCATGAAATTTATGGTTGTGCTTTTTTCATAAATTCTGTCAGGCGGTTATCCAATTTCCACTGGCTATTTCCGGCTTATGCTCGCGGTCAGGTACTGCACCTTCGCGTGTGGGGACGGCGAGCGGATCGCGCTCCGAAATTGTGTTCAACTTTTGAGAGCATTCAACACATGCAAGATCTTTCATGGATTTTTAAGCTGCGGAACCGAGCCTGACCCAACGCCACTCAGGAGTAGACACGATGGAAAAATTCGCCCAAGGCTCTCGCTACAGCATTGGCCGCCACTGCGGTGGTGCCGCTGCAATCGAATTCAGTTTCATCGCACCGGTCTTCATCCTCCTCCTGTTCGGGATGATCGCCTATGGGATCTATTTCGGCGCGGCCCATTCGGTACAGCAGCTGACGGCAGATGCGGCGCGCAGTGCCGTTGCAGGACTCGACGAGACCGAGCGCCGGCAGATCGTTGCCGATTACGTGGCGGCCAACACGGCCAACTACAGCTTCCTCGAAGCGTCCCGCATTGCCTTTGAAGCCACCGACAACGGCAGCGAATTCAGCGTTGCCATCAGCTACAACGCCAGCAACCTGCCGATCTGGAACATTCTGCCAGGCGTGGTGATGCCAGGTTCGACCATCGACCGCCGCACCACCATCCGCATCGGAGGGCTGTGACATGATTTGCGGTGGGACCGGTCGCGTACTCCACATGCTCAGGCGGTGGCGGGACGGAACGTCCGGCAACGTCGCGGTGATGAGCGCCTTCGTCTTCCCTGTCTGCCTGGTGATGGCAGCCTATGGGGTGGACAAGGGAGCCCTGTATTTCGAGCGGCGCGAATTGCAGGCGGCAACGGATGTCGCCGCCATCGTCGCGGCGGCCAACATCGGCATGGCGGACGAGGCCGCGCGCCGGGCCCTGGGCGATAACGGCATCACCCTGGCGGCGATGGGCTCCGGCGAAGGGCTGGAGTCCGGCGAAATCGGCCGCGCAGCGGAGATTTCTGTCGTCACCGGCAATTACGTCGCGGATCGTAGCCTGCCGCGCGATGCCCGCTTCAG
>CAZECZ010000297.1:0-2581 GCA_964510815.1 uncultured Aestuariivirga sp. | reverse complement strand
GAGCCTGGTGCCGATCACCGCCGAGATCAGGCTCGCCGTATAGAGGCCGTGGGCGATGCGGCCGCCGAAGGGGGTGCGGGCGGCGAAATGCTCGGAGAGGTGGATGGGGTTGCGGTCGCCCGAGATTTCGGCAAAGCCAACGACGTCGGAGGATTTGACCTCCTTCACATAGGTTTCGGTCATGCCGAGGCACAGGTCTTCGAAATAGAGGGTCTGGGTTTCAGGCAGCATGGTCATTGTCCTCGCCCGGTATGTATGCCGTAGAGATTGAGGAGATGCACCAGCGCCAATAGTCCAATGAAGCCGAACACCAGGAGGATGGGCGTGGTGGGCAGAAGCCGGGGGGCGAAGTCGGTCCGCGGCCGGCGCTCAAGCCAGGCCATGAGGCCGATGATGGCGGCGCTGGCGGCGAGAATGCCGAGGGTGATCCAGATTTCGGCAGGGTCGGCAGTTGAGGGGAACATGGGCGGATTGGTTGACAGGCGGAACCTCCCCCAGTATACGCAGCCGCATCGTTCAACAGGCGGACACCGGGGTTCGGCTCCATCTGCCTGAAAAATCAGGTGAAGTCCATGAAAGTCCGCAATTCTCTCAAGGCGCTGCTGAAGCGGCACCGCGACAACAAGCTGGTGCGCCGCAAGGGCCGCGTCTACATCATCAACAAGACCAACCCGCGCTTCAAGGCGCGCCAGGGCTGATTTCGGCCGGGTTGACACGATTTTGAACGCCGTGGACGGGATGCCGCTCACGGCGCTCTTTTTGTTGCCACACATTCCAGTGTAGCATCCCCCCATGCGCGGGATTAGATACGGACTCATCTTGCTGGCCGGCCTCAGCCTGCCGGCCACGGCCCAAACCAATCAGGTCGAGGCGCCGGCCGAAGCCGCTACTGCAGCCCTCAGCCCGGCCCAGAAGCGGGCCGATGAGTTGGATGCGCTGTTCGCCAGGCTCCATCAATCGGATTCGGATGAAGCGGCGCGCGCACTGGAAAAGCGCATCTGGGCGCTGTGGACCATCTCCGACTCGCCCACCGCCGAAGCCCTCTTGCAGCAGGCGACCAAGGCCATGAACGACGGCGCGCCCAAGGAATCGCTATCGATTCTCAACCGCCTGGTGGGGACATATCCCAATTTCCCCGAGGCTTGGAACCGCCGCGCGACACTCTACTATCTGATGAAACGCGATACCGAGGCGCTGCTGGACATCCAGCGGGTGCTCGATCTCGAACCCCGGCATTTCGCTGCGCTCGCCGGGCGCGGATTGATCTACCAGCGGCAGAAGAAGTTCACGGCCGCCAGGAAGGCCTTTGAGGAAGCGCTCAAACTCAATCCCGGCCTGGAAGCGGTCAAGGACGCGATCAAGGAACTGGAGCGCCAAGAACGGGATATCTGAGGCAACCGGCTATCGGAAGTTGATTTGGATGTTTCAACTGATTCGACAAATATTATATCTAAATATCTGATTTATAATAAAATTTCGTTCTTTTAGTTCCCTGCTGCGCCGTTCTTGCCGACATAGGCGATGCGCAGCATGTTGGTGGCTCCGGGGGTGCCGAGCGGCAGGCCGGCGGTGATGATGATACGCTGGCCGGGCTGAGCAAAGCCTTCGTCATAAGCAATTCGTGTCGCGCGGTTCACCATGTCGTCGAGATCGCGGGCGTCCTCTGTGAGAACGCAGTGCAACCCCCAGGCCAGTGCCAGGCGGCGTGCCGTGGCCGGGATGGGGGTGAGCGCGATCACCGGATTGTCCGGGCGTTCGCGCGAGATGCGGAGGCCGGTCGAACCCGAACCGGTATAACAGACGATGGCCGCGAGCTTGAGGGTTTCGGAGATCGAGCGGGCGGCACCCGAAATGGCGTCGGCGCTGGTGGGCTGCGGCTGGTAGCGCTGGGCGGTGATGATGCCGCGGTAGAGCGGGTCGCGCTCCACGGCCTGGGCGATGCGGTCCATGGTCTGCACTGCCTTCTCCGGCCAGGCGCCAGCCGCACTTTCTGCCGACAGCATGACGGCATCGGCGCCCTCGAACACGGCGGTGGCGACGTCGGACACTTCGGCGCGGGTGGGCACCGGCTCGACGATCATCGATTCGAGCATCTGGGTGGCGACGATGACCGGCTTGCCCAATCGGCGTGCGGCGCGGGTGATGAGCTTCTGCTTGCCGGGAACCGTCTCCAGCGGCAGTTCAACGCCCAGGTCACCGCGAGCCACCATGAGGCCATCGGCAATCTCGAGGATCTCGTTCAAGCAAGGCAAGGCGGCAGGCTTTTCAATCTTGGCCATGACGCCGGCCCGGCCGGCAATCATTTTGCGGGCTTCGGCAACGTCGTCCGGCCGCTGGACGAAGGACAGCGCGATCCAGTCGACGCCCGCCGTTGCCGCGGCCTCGAGGTCGGCGCGGTCCTTGTTGGTGAGGGCCGGGATGGGGATCACGGTGTCCGGCAGGTTGACGCCCTTGCGGTCCGAGATCACGCCGCCGAAGACCACGCGGGTCACCAGGCGGTCGGAGGAGGCCTCGGTAATCTCGACGCGCATGCGTCCGTCGTTCAGCAACAGGCTGTCGCCGGCGCGGGCGGAGGCGAAGA
>CAZECZ010000296.1:0-2705 GCA_964510815.1 uncultured Aestuariivirga sp. | reverse complement strand
CTTCCAGCCGCCATCGACCTTGACCGCATGGGTTTTCATGGCGCCGAGCACGTCGGTCCCACCGTCCGGCTCGGTGACCGAGATCGCCACCCGCAGGTCGCCTTGGGCCATCGGCACGAGCCAACGGTTCTTCTGTTCGGGCGTGCCATAGAGTCCCACCGACTTTGCGCCGGCGAAAGAGGTGACGCCCCAGGTCCAGATCAGACCGCCGGCCGTGCGGGCCAGTTCCCGGGCGAAGATCATCTGCGTCATGACGTCGCCGCCTTGGCCCCCATAGTCTTCATCGATGCCAATGCCGAAGAAGCCTTGCTCCTTCAGCTTGTCCCAAAGCGGGAACGGGTAGTTTTCTTCGTCGGCTTCAAGGCGCCGCATGAGGTCCTTGGGCGCCTCCGCATCGACCCAGCGGCGCACCATTTGGCGGAATGCCTCTTGCTCTTCAGTCAGCGAGAAATCCATTTGTCAAATCCCCATTGCTTGCCATCGCATTTCACGAAGCCCTTGCCGTTCAAATGGACACCTATCTGAAGAATGGTGGGGTAGCTTATTCCGCGCGGGGGAATGGAGCTTTCGCATCAACCTATCGATGGAAAGGTGTCATGGCGGGGGCGGAGCCGAATTCACGGGCTTACGTCCGGCCTCTGGAAATTGGGAACTGCAGATGGAAGCCTATATCTACGATCATGTTCGCACGCCTCGAGGCAAGGGAAGGCCCGATGGCGCGCTGCACGAAATACCTTCGGTGCAACTGGCCACCCAACTTCTCGAAGCGCTGCGGGATCGCAATGCGCTGGACACGGCGCTCCTCGATGACGTCATCATCGGGATGGCGCAGCCCGTCGGCGAGCAGGGCGGCGTCCTGGCGCGTGCTGCCGTGCTGCAGGCCGGTTACGCGCAGACCGTCGGTGGCCAGCAGTTGCATCGGTTCTGTGCCTCCGGCCTCGATGCGGTCAGCCTTATCTCCGCCCAGGTCCATGCGGGCATGATCGACGCCGGCATCGGTGGCGGCGTCGAGTCGATGAGCCGGACCGTGATGGGCTACGACAGCGGTGCCTGGACTTCCGACCCCTCGGTTGCTTTTCCCAACCACTACGCGCCGCAGGGCATCGGCGCTGACATGATCGCCACGCTCGACGGTTTCAGCCGCGAGGATGTCGACGCGTTCGCGGTCGAGAGCCAGCGCCGTGCCGCGGAAGCGTGGGCCGAAGGGCGCTTCAAGGGAGCCATCGTTCCCGTGCGCGACGTGCTCGGCGACATCGTGCTGGACCATGACGAGTATATACGGCCAGGCACTTCGCTGGCCGATCTCGCCAAGCTGAAGCCTGCATTCGAAGGGTTCGGCAAAGCTGGCTTCGAAGCCGTCGCGAAGGACCGCTATGCCGAGATCGAGGAACTCAGCTACGTCCATCATGGCGGCAACAGTTCGGGCATCGTCGACGGGGCCGGCCTGGTCATGATCGGTTCGAAGGAGTTCGGTGCCAAGGCGGGTCTCAAGCCCCGCGCGCGCGTTCGCGCCTATGCGAACATCGGCTCGGAACCGACCATCATGTTGACCGCGCCCACCGCGGTTTGCCAGAAGGCCCTCGGCAAGGCGGGAATGACCAAGGATGATGTTGACCTCTGGGAACTGAACGAGGCCTTCGCCAGCGTTGTAATGCGCTTCATGAACGAGATGGGCGTCCCGCACGACAAGATGAACGTGAATGGCGGGGCGATCGCCATGGGCCACCCGCTCGGCGCCACGGGCGCCATGCTGGTCGGAACGGTCCTCGACGAACTGGAACGGCGCGACCTCATCGTGGGTGCAATCTCGCTGTGCGCTGCCAACGGGCTTGGCACTGCCTGCATCATCGAGCGCGTCTGAGCGAAAGAATCTGGAAGGCACGAATACCATGCGACACATCAAGATCGAACGGGCGGCCGACGGCATTGCCACACTCATTCTCGATAATGCCGATGGCAGGATGAATGTCGTGAATGACGCCTTCATCGCCGACATGGAGGCCGCCACTGCAGAGATCACGGCCGACGGTTCCATCACCGGCGTGATCGTTACCAGCGCCAAGTCGACCTTCATGACCGGTGCCGATCTCAAGAAGCTGGCCGGCGGGTTCACGCCCCACGAGGCACTCGTGTTCTCGCAGCGCGCAAGCCGGATGCATCGGGCGATGGAAACCTCCGGCAAGCCTTGGGTCGCGGCCCTGAACGGTCTCGCGCTCGGTGGCGGCTTCGAACTTGCCCTAGCCTGCCATTACCGGGTCATGGTCGACGATCCTAAGGCAGTTGTCGGCTTGCCCGAGGTGAACGTCGGACTGTTGCCGGGTTCAGGCGGAACGGTTCGTCTGGGGATCTTTACCGGAATGAAGACCGCCCTCGACCTGCTCTTGTCGGGCCGCTCCGTCGCGCCGCAAGAGGCGCTGGCCTTGGGGATCGTCGATGAGGTGGTGCCGGCGGCGAACCTGATTGATCGTGCCCGGGCCTGGCTGGGCACCAATCCGGATCCCGTGCGCGCATGGGACAAGAAGGGCTGGGTGCCGCCCCACAAGAAGGGCATGACGGTGCCGGAAAATTCGGCGGCCTATATGATGGCCGTCGCCGAAGTCGCGCGGAAGGGCTACAATGCCCCGGCCCCGCTGGCGATTCTGGCGTCGGTGTTCGAGGGGCTTCAGCTTCCCTTCGACAAGGCTCTGTCGGTTGAAAGCAAGTAT
>CAZECZ010000295.1:0-2840 GCA_964510815.1 uncultured Aestuariivirga sp. | reverse complement strand
GGAGGCGTTGCGCCGGGCCGGGATCGTCGAGCGGATCGACGCCGATCAATGGCGCATCCCCGACGATTTCCAGAGCCGCGCCACGGCCTACGATGCCGGCCGGAATCGGCAGGCCAGTGTGCGCGTGCTGTCGGCCTTCGATCTGGATAAGCAGATCGGCGCGGACGGCGCGACCTGGCTCGACCGCCGGATGTTGGCGAATGACGCATCGGATCTCGCGCCGGCAGGATTCGGCCAGCAGGTGCGCGAGGCGATGGACCAGCGCCGCGAACATCATGTCGAACAGGGCGATGCCACCCGAGCGCGGGACGGCCGCATTTTCTATCGGCGCAGCCTTCTCGCCACCTTGCGCGAGCGCGAGGTTGCCCGCGTCGGCGCGGAGATGGCCGAGAACAAGGGACTGCCGTTCCGTGCCGCCACGGACGGCGAGAACGTCAGCGGCAAGTTCACCGGCACCGTGCAGATCACCAGCGGTAAGTTCGCTATCGTCGAGAAGGCGCATGAGTTCACCCTTGTCCCTTGGCGGCCCGTCATCGACCGCCAGCTTGGCCGGGAGGTTATGGGCGTTGTGCAAGGCGGCTCGGTGTCGTGGCAGTTGGGGCGGCAAAGGGGGTTGGGACTTTAGAGCACCTGAAACGGCGTTGCGACACCGGCGCTATTCGGATAGGAGATAGATATTCGTATTGCCAAGTGTGGAGCTATCAGCATGGGAAACGCTAAGTCAGCAGACAAGTAAGCCGCAACAACAAGCACTGTTGTTGCGGCGTTCTGTAAGATCAATCCCAATCTGATTGTTGACGAGCAGACGCCGCCCGGAATCTTTAATCGAGCGGTTGATTCGTCATGACTATCACACGCCCCGCGTGGGCCTATACGTTGCCGGCAGCCCTGCTGCTGATGGCTCCCTTCGACATCCTCGCGTCACTGGCGATGGATATTTATCTCCCCGTCGTCCCAGCGATGCCCGGCATCCTGAACACGACGCCATCCATGATCCAGCTCACGTTGAGCCTCTACATGGTTATGCTCGGCGTGGGGCAGGTGATCTTTGGCCCAATATCGGATCGCATCGGGCGACGGCCGATCTTGCTTGCGGGTGGGGCGCTTTTCATCGTCGCTTCTCTCGGAGCGGCATGGTCGTCAACGGCCGCAGCCTTCGTCGCTTTTCGCCTGCTACAAGCGGTCGGCGCGTCGGCGGCGTTGGTAGCGACGTTCGCGACGGTTCGCGACGTTTATGCCAGCCGCCCGGAGGGTGTCGTCATCTACGGTCTTTTCAGTTCGATGCTGGCCTTCGTGCCCGCCCTTGGCCCCATCGCCGGAGCACTGATCGGCGAGTTTTTCGGATGGCGGGCGATATTCGTCACGCTGGCTGCACTTGCGTTGCCTGCACTCTTGAACGCCGGTTTCAGATGGCACGAAACCCGCCCCTCGGATGAAGTAAACACACGCCGTTCCGTTTTGCCTATCTTCGTGAGTCCAACCTTTTGGGTTTACACGGTCGGCTTTAGCGCTGGCATGGGCACCTTCTTCGTCTTCTTCTCGACAGCCCCCCGAGTGCTCATAGGCCAAGCCGATTATTCCGAAATCGGGTTCAGTTTGGCTTTCGCCACTGTCGCACTCGCCATGATTGTGACAACCCGTTTCGCGAAGTCCTTTGTAGCCAGATGGGGCATTGCGGGATGCGCGGCGCGTGGGATGGCGTTGCTCGTTTGCGGGGCGATTCTGTTGGGAATCGGTGAATTTTTCGGCTCACCATCGTTCCTCAGCTTCATCCTGCCAATGTGGGTAATGGCAGTCGGTATTGTCTTCACGGTGTCCGTCACCGCCAATGGTGCTCTCGCACAGTTCGACGACATCGCAGGATCGGCAGTCGCCTTCTACTTCTGCGTCCAAAGCCTGATCGTCAGCATCGTCGGGACACTAGCGGTAACGCTGTTGAACGGAGATACGGCTTGGCCCGTGATCTGTTACGCCACGACGATGGCGATGCTAGTTTCGACGGGTCTTGCGCTACTTCGATTCCGTGAGGTTCACGCCGAGAGGTCGCCGGTCGTCTGACCGGCGACTGGCAGGACGGTCGGCACCCATGCGGCGCACCCGTCATCGCAGCTTCATGAATGGCGGTATCCTGTCCGGCAGGATACCGCTCATTTCCCTTGTTCAATTCATGGCCGTTGCCGAGCATCTGAATTTTCGGCACGCGGCCAACGCGCTCGGCGTCAGTCAGTCGAGCGTCAGCGCGCGCGTGAAGGCGCTGGAGAAAATCTTGGTGTCCTGCTGTTCGAGCGCCATGCGCGAGGCGTCCGGCTAACGGATGCAGGCAGACATTTCATGGAGCTGGTCGCGGTGGGCGTCGATCAGCTCGATCACGCCGTCAAGACCGCCGGCATGACAGCGCAAGGCGAATGCGGCCGGCTACGCATCGGTGTCTATGCCCTGATTCCGGGCAGCTTCCTTGCAGAGCTGGTCGGCCAGTATCGGAAGGACCATCCCAATCTCGACATCGAAATCACGGAGGGCACCGCTGGCGGCCGGTCATCGACCGCCAGCTCGGCCGCGAGGTCATGGGCGTCGTGCAGGGCGGATCGGAATCGTGGCAACTCGCGCGGCAGAGGGGGATAAGCCTCTAATCTGTTGTAGATGAACGTAGCCGCTCGAAACCGGTGATGAGGCTGTCAAGTCCGAAGTTGAACGCAGCATCTATGCCTTCTGTTTCCAACTCGTGAAACAGATCGTGCAGGAAGGACGATGCTGCCTGCCCGGACACATCTGATCTGTCCGACATTCTCTCATCGGCATCAGATGCCTGCTGCTCGAGAACGGAACCGACCACATAGTGA
>CAZECZ010000294.1:0-2851 GCA_964510815.1 uncultured Aestuariivirga sp. | reverse complement strand
GGTTCCGCCCGCTCTGCCTCAACCGCTCGCAGGGCTACTGGATGAACCTGCTGAAAGTCCGGAAATCCGGCGTGCTGTCGCGCCACCGCCATCCCAACACCGTTCATGGCTTTGTGCTCAAGGGCCGCTGGCACTATCTGGAGCACGACTGGGTCGCTACCGAAGGTGCTTACGTGTTCGAACCGCCGGGCGAGACCCACACGCTTGTGGTGCCGGATGACGTCGAAGAGATGATCACCTATTTCCAGGTCAACGGCATCATGTATTACGTCGATCCGTGGGGAAAGAATCTCGGCTACGAGGATGTCTTCACCAAGATCGACATGTGCCGCGCCCATTTCGAGGCCTGCGGGCTTGGCGCCGACTTCGCCGACCAATTCATCCGTTGACGGATTGACGCCATGGGATTCTGGCCAGCCGGCTGCTTTCGCGGGCACAATGTCCTGATCACTGGTGGCACGTCGGGGATCGGTGCCGCCATTGCACGCGCCTTCCTGATGGAGGACGCGGTGGTGACCGTCACCGGGGTGTCGGAGGCCGAGGCCGATGCCGCCCGCAAGGCCCTGCCATCCGTTGCCGCCCACGTCCTCGACGTGCGCGACGGTGCCGCCGTCACGCGGCTGGTGTCGGGCTTCGCCCGCCTCGATCACGTGGTGAACTGTGCCGGCATCATCCGGCGTGGCGATGAGCTGGAACCAGAGGTGTTCGCCGAGGTGCTCGATATCAACCTTACCGGCACCATGCGGGTGTGTGCGGCAGCGCGGCCCTTGCTGGCGAAAGCGCAGGGCACCATCGTCAACACGGCGTCGATGCTGAGCTATTTCGGCGGCGGGCTGGTGCCGGGCTATGCGGCCTCGAAAGGCGGTGTAGCGCAGCTCACCAAGTCGCTCGCCATCGCCTATGCGCCGGACGGCATCAGGGTGAATGCCATCGCGCCGGGGTGGATCGAGACGCCGCTCACCAGCGCCTTGCGCGCCGATGCCGAGCGCAACGCCGCGATCGCCGCGCGAACTGCATTGAAACGCTGGGGCAAGCCGGAAGAGATGGCAGGCGGTGTCCTCTACCTCTCCTCGCCCATCGCCTCCTACGTCACCGGCACGGTGCTGCCCATCGACGGCGGCTACCTGGCGGTCTGAGCCATCAGATCAGCGTGAAGCGGTCGACGTCGACGAGGCCCCGGTCGCTGAGCTTCAGGTGCGGAATGACCGGCAAGGGCAGGAAGGCCACCTGCAGGAAGGGTTCCGGCAGCACGGTTCCCAGCGACTTCGCCGCCGCGCGGAGCGGAATCAATGCCTCGCGCACTGCCTCGAAGGAGAGGTCGCTCATCAGCCCGGCGATCGGCAGTGCCAGTTCCGCCAGCACCTTGCCCTCATCCACCACCACGAAGCCGCCGCCCATGCCGATCAGCCGGTTCACCGCCACCGCCATGTCCGCTTCATTGGCGCCCACGACGCAGATGTTGTGGCTGTCGTGGCCGACGGTCGAGCCGATGGCGCCATGTTTCAGGCCGAAGCCATGGACGAAGGCGCGGCCGATGTTGCCGTTCTTGCCGTGGCGCTCGATGACCGCCACCTTGATCGCATCCTGCCTCAGATCGACGCGCACACCGCCATTGCCGGCCGGCAGGTCCATCATCAAATGCCCGGTGATGATCTTGCCCGGCGTCACGCCGATGACATGTGAATCCTTTCCGTCGCCGGTCACGAAGAAATCATCTTCCGTCACAAGGCGTGACTTTACGCTGCCGAAGCCGACTGGCGCCACCGGCTTGCGGTGTTCGAACAAGTTGTCCGCCACCGGGCGTCCCGCCGAGATGACCTGCGATACCGCGCAACCCTCGAGATCGTCGAGGATCGCGAGATCGGCGCGCCAGCCGGGCGCCACCAGACCCCGGTCATGGAGCCGGAAGGCTTTTGCCGCCGAGATGCTGGCGGCGCGATAGGCGGCAAGCGGCGGGGCGCCATGGGCAATTGCCGTGCGGATCATGAAGTCGAGGTGGCCTTCCTCGGCGATATCCAGCGGATTACGGTCGTCCGTACACAGAGCGATGAACGGCGAGTTGCGCTCGGTGATGATGGGAATCAGGGCATGAAGGTCCTTCGATACCGAGCCCTCACGGATCAGGATGTGCATGCCCTTGGAGAGCTTCTCCAGCGCTTCCTCCGCCGTCGTCGTCTCGTGGTCGGTACGGATGCCGGCCGAGAGATAGCCGTTCAGATCAAGCCCGCGCAGCAGCGGCGCATGGCCGTCGATGTGACGGCCCTCAAACAGCGCCAGCTTGTCGAGGCATTCGGGATCGTGGAACAGCACGCCGGGAAAATTCATGAACTCGGCAAGCCCGATCACCTTGGGATGACTCATGAAGGGTTTCAGATCATCCGCCGTCAGTCGCGCGCCAGAGGTTTCGAGATGGGTGGCCGGCACGCAGCTCGATAGCTGGACGCGCAGATCCATCACCGTCTCCACGGCGCAATCGAGGAAATAGCGGATGCCCGCCACACCCAGCACATTGGCGATCTCGTGGGGATCGCAGATTGCCGTGGTCACACCGTGGCGAAGCACGCAACGGTCGAACTCGAAAGGTGTGACAAGCGAGGACTCGACATGAAGGTGCGTGTCGATGAAGCCGGGCACCACCACCTTGCCGGCGATGTCGATTTCCCTCCTGCCCTCATAGGTGCCGAAGGTGCCGACGATGGTATCGCCCGAGATCGCGATGTCGGAGGCGACGATGTTGCCCGAGACGAGATCGAAGAAGGCACCGCCTTTCAACACCAAATCGGCCGGTTCCTTGCCACTCCCCTGCCCGATGGCGCGCTTCAGTCTGTCTGTCGTCATGGCCTCATCCTCG
>CAZECZ010000293.1:0-2854 GCA_964510815.1 uncultured Aestuariivirga sp. | reverse complement strand
CCACCCTGCTTCGGCGTATCAGCCATCGCCAGCGGTGCCGCAGCAAACAGTGCGGCGGCCGCAACGGCGGAAATCAGCAGTTTCTTCATGGTTGTTCTCCCTGTTGTCGTGGTTGATTGGTCGGTGTTCATATCATCGCAGCCGGATGCGCGGGTCAATGAGCGGCGCAATCAGGTCTGCAATGAGATTGCCAAGCACAATGAAGCATGCGGCGACGATCGTCACCCCCATGATGATCGGAATGTCGAGCGACTGGATCGCCTGCCACATCAACTGTCCGACCCCCGGCCAGCCGAAGACGTTCTCGACCACCACCACGCCCGACATGAAGATGCCGACGTCGAGCCCGATCATGGCGACGATCGGCAGGATGGCATTGCGAAGCCCGTGCTTCAGGACCACCCGCCATTCGCTCATGCCCTTGGCGCGCGCCGTGCGGATGTAGTCGTTGCGCAGCACCTCGATCATCGAGGAGCGCATCATGCGCGAATACCAGCCGCCCCCGGCCAGCCCCAGCGTCAACGCCGGAAGGATCAAGTGCGAAAACGAGCCGTAGCCGCCCAGCGGAAACCAGCTGAGAAGGTAGGCGAAGACATAGAGCAGCGTTAGCCCGACGACGAACTGCGGAGTCGACACGCTCATGAAGGACAGCGTCATCGCCACCTTGTCGCCCACTCTGCCGCGCCGGCTGGCTGCGTAAATGCCGGCCGGCACGCCGATCAAAAGTTCGGCACAGATCGCCGCCAGCATCAGCAGCAGTGTGGGCGGCAGGCGCGAAGCGATGAGCGGCCCCACTTCACTCTTGCGCGCATAGGAGCGGCCGAGATCGCCCTGCACGAGGCGCGTCGCGTAGGTCAGATATTGTTCTGGCAGCGACTTGTCGAGGCCGAGCTGGTGGCGGATCTGTTCGCGCACGTCCGGCGTCGAATTGCGGCCGGCGATCATGGCGACGGGATCGGCCGGGATCATGACGGTCAGGCAGAAGGTCACGATGCTGACGCCAAGCAGGATCAGCAGCGAGGCAGCGAGCCGTTTGCCCAGATAAGCCAGCATCAGCCGCGCCCCCGCTGGGTCGGATCGAGGGCGTCGCGAAGCCCGTCGCCCACCAGGTTGAAGGCCAGCGCCAAAATGAGAATTGCCGCACCGGGAATGAAAACCAGCCACGGTGCGTTGAGGAAGTAGGACTGGCTCTCGAAGATCATCATGCCCCAGGCCGGCGTCGGCGGTTGCACGCCGCGGCCGAGGAAGGAGAGCATCGATTCCAGCAGCACCGTGGTGGCAATGCCGAGCGTCGCATAGACGATGACACTCGGCACCAGATGCGGCAGCAGGTGGCGCCACAGGATGCGGCCCGTTCCTGCCCCCAGCGCACGGGCCGCCTCGATATACTCGCGCTCCGCGAGGCCAACGGTCTCGGTATAGATGACGCGGGCGATCTGCACCCAGTTCACCAGCGCGATGACAAGGATGACGATGTTGAGCCCGGGCTTGAGGATGGCGGCCAGCGCGATGGCCAGCAGGAGCGGCGGAAACGCCATCATCAGGTCGGTGAGGCGCATGATGGCGGCACCGGCCCAGCCCCTCACATAACCCGCGATCAGCCCCAGCGCCGTGCCGACCGTCACCGCAATTCCGTTGGCGACGATGCCGATCAGCAGCGACGTCTGGGCGCCATAGAGCAGTCTGGAAAATTCGTCACGGCCGTTGGTGTCGGTGCCAAACCAGAAGCGAGCATTGGGCGGCAGCGGCGAACCTTCGAGCGTCAACCCGTCGAAGAACTGCTCGGCAGGATCGAACGGCGCCAATATCGGCGCCGCCACGGCAGCGAATACAAATATGGCTATCACCACGAGTCCCGCCACGGCCAGCGGATTGCGATGAAATCGGCGCCACGTATCAGACATCAGGAATTCTTGCCCCAAATCGAAGCCAGAGATTTCCATTTACCAGCCATCGCCGCAAGCCCGAACCTGTCTTCCCGCCTGGCAGTTGCGCTAAATGTGGCCTGAGGCCCTGCCGAGAAAATCCCGGAGACGCTGCGTTTTCGGATTGCCGAAGAGTTCGGCGGGGGGACCTGCTTCGGCGATCTTGCCACCATCCATGAACACGACACGCTTCGACACGTCACGGGCGAAGCGCATTTCATGGGTGACGATCAGCATCGTCGTGCCCTCCTCCGCCAGTGCCTTGATGGTGCTGAGAACCTCGCCCACCAGCTCAGGATCGAGGGCGGAGGTGATCTCGTCGAGCAGCACCAGCTTGGGGTCCATGGCGAGCGCCCTGGCGATCGCCACGCGCTGCTGCTGGCCGCCCGAAAGCTGGGATGGCAAGTGATCGGCGCGGTCGGCCAATCCGACTCGTTTCAGCCACGACAGTGCATGGTCGCGCGCCTCTTGACGCGGCATGTGCTTCACCTTCAGCAGGCCCAGCGTGACGTTGCCGAGCGCCGTCAGATGCGGAAACAGGTTGAAGCTCTGGAACACCATGCCGGTCATGGCGCGCTGCCGCGCCAGTTCGCGTTCGCCCAGCCTGCGGCGAACGCCATTCCTGTTCACATAACCGATCGATGTGCCGTCGAGCGTGATCTCGCCGCCGTCGAATTCCTCAAGCAGGTTCACGCAACGCAGCAAGGTGGTCTTGCCCGAGCCGCTGGAGCCGATGATCGACACGACCTCGCCCTTGTCGACGTCGAGATCCACGCCTTTCAGGATCTCGTTGGCGCCGAAATGCTTGATCAGGCCGCGAATGGCAAGGAGCGACATGGAAGACCTCACTGGAGCGCGAAGCGCCTGGCAGCGAACTTGCCGGCGTATTCGATGGCATAATTGACGAGAAAATACAGCACGCCGCAGAG
>CAZECZ010000292.1:0-2901 GCA_964510815.1 uncultured Aestuariivirga sp. | reverse complement strand
TGTTCATCGCCTCCGAGGTGATGTTCTTCGTCGCCTGGTTCTGGGCCTTCTTCGACGCCAGCCTGTTCACCGGCGAGCACATCCAGGCCTCGCGCGTGGCCGCCACCGGCGGCGTGTGGCCGCCGGAAGGTGTGGCTGTGTTCGATCCCTGGCACCTGCCGCTGGTCAACACGCTGATTCTTCTAACCTCTGGCACCACAGTCACCTGGGCCCACCACGCGCTGCTCAACAACGACCGCCAGGGCCTCAAGTGGGGCCTGGTCGCCACTGTGGCGCTCGGCGTGTTGTTCACCTGCGTGCAGGCCTATGAGTATGCCCACGCCGCCTTCGCCTTCAGCCGCGACAACGGCGGCAACATCTACGGCTCGACCTTCTTCATGGCCACGGGCTTCCACGGCTTCCACGTCCTGATCGGAACGCTGTTCCTGATCGTCTGCCTGCTCAGGGCACTGGCCGGGCACTTCACGCCCAAGCAGCACTTCGGCTTCGAAGCCGCCGCCTGGTACTGGCACTTCGTCGACGTGGTGTGGCTGTTCCTGTTCGCCTGCATCTACATCTGGGGCTCGGCGGGCGCCGTCATTCCGGAGCACTGATCCGGCAACCATCCTCGAGGGGCCGCGCCGGGAAACCGCTGCGGCCCCGATTGCTTTTGGGAGAGGCCACATGAGCGAGAACTATTATCCTGACTTGTCGCCCATTTCCACGGGGATCGCCGGCAAGTGCCCGCGCTGCGGCCGGGGCAAGCTGTTCAACGGCTATCTGTCGGTCGCCAAGTCCTGCAAGAGTTGCGGCCTGTCCTTCGCCTTCGCTGACGGCGGCGACGGGGCTGCATGGTTCGTGATGCTGTTCGTCTGCGTCGTCGGTGTCGGCTCGATTCTGGGCGTCGAGGCGGCCTACCAGCCGCCGTTCTGGGTCCATGTGCTGATTGCCATCCCGACGCTCATCATCCTGCCACTGGTACTGCTGCGCCCCGTCAAGGGCGTGCTGCTGAACCAGCAATGGAAGACCGGCGCCCAGGAAGGCCGCATCGACCAATGACCACGCGCCGCCGCGTCTGGCCGGTCCTTGTCACGTCGGCGGTTGCGCTCATCATCCTGCTGTCGCTGGGCGTCTGGCAAGTCAACCGCCTGGCCTGGAAGGAAGCACTGATCGCCCGGCTTGACGCCAATGCGGCAGGCGATCCCGTGACCCTTGGCGCCGCCCAGGAGCGCCTGGCGGCGGGTGAGACCGTCGAGTTCGTGAAGGTGCGGTTCGACGCGACCTATCTGCCAGACAAGGTGATGAAGCTGATCGGCTCGGTGGACGGCGGTCCCGGATGGACCATCGTGTCTCCCGCCGTTACGCCCGATGGACTGGCAGTGATGGTCGATCGCGGCCTGGTACCGGACAACCGCCTGGGCGATGTTCAGACCCCCGCCGGGGCCCTGCAGCTCACCGGCGTGGTCCGGCTGCATGATGCCGGCAAGGGCTATTTCGATCCCGCCAACGATCCGGCCGGCGGAACATGGTACTGGTGGGACGTTCCCGCCATGTATGCGTCCGCTGGCTTTGCGGATGGCGCAAGACCGTTGCCCTTCGTGGTCCAGCTCCTGCCGGAGCCCGGCGCCAGCGCCTATCCCAGGCCCCCCGAGCCCAAGGCCCATTTGCGCAACAACCATCTGGGCTACGCCATCACCTGGTTCGGCCTCGCCGCCGTGCTGGTGGTGATGACCGGGTTCTACGTCCGTGCGCTGATGAATAAATCAACGGCTTGAAGCGGCCTTCCCCCGGGGCTAAACGAGGCCTCGAGGACTTGAGAGGGCAGAGGTTTGCGCTACGTATCGACCCGGGGCGAGGCTCCGGAACTGGGTTTCGAGGATGTGCTGCTCACCGGGCTGGCGCGCGACGGCGGGCTCTATGTGCCGGCGGTGTGGCCGCAGTTGTCGGCCCGCGATCTGACCCATCTGCAGGGCAAGAGCTACGAGGACATCGCCTATGCGGTGATCCATCCCTTCGTCGGCGGGGCCATTCCGGAGACGGCGTTGAAGCAGATGATCGGCGAGGCTTACGCCACTTTCGGCCATCCCGCGGTGGCGCCTTTGAAGCAGCTCGATGACAACCAGTGGCTGCTGGAGCTGTTCCACGGGCCGACGCTGGCCTTCAAGGACGTGGCGATGCAACTGCTGTCGCGCATGATGGACTGGGCGCTGGACAAGCGCCGCACCCGCGCCACCATCGTCGGCGCCACCTCGGGCGACACCGGCGGCGCGGCGATCGATGCCTTTCAGGCGAGCCACCACGCCTCTGTCTTCATGCTGCACCCCCACGGCCGGGTGAGCGACGTGCAGCGCCGCCAGATGACGACGTTGGCCTCGCCCTCGGTCCACAACATCGCGCTGGAAGGCAATTTCGACGACTGCCAGGCGATCGTGAAGGCACTCTTCAACGATCTCGACTTCCGCGACAAGGTGGGGCTGGCGGGCGTCAACTCCATCAATTGGGCCCGCATCATGGCGCAGGTCGTCTATTATGTCTCTGCGGCCCTCTCACTCGGCGCACCGCACCGGCAGGTGAGCTTCTGCGTGCCCACTGGCAACTTCGGCGACATCTTCGCCGGTTTCGTGGCCAAGCGCATGGGACTGCCCATTGACCGGCTGGTGATCGCCACCAATGTCAACGACATCCTCCACCGAACCATGAAGACGGGCCGCTACGACGTGCTGGGTGTTCATCCCTCGTCCAGCCCATCCATGGATATCCAGGTGTCCAGCAATTTCGAGCGGCTGCTTTACGAAGTCCATGCACGCGACCCCTATGCCGTGCGCCGCATGATGGAGAGCCTCAAGCAGTCCGGCGCCTTCCTGATCCACGACCGCGAACTCGACCAGATCCGCCACGAGTTCGATTCCGGCCGCACCGACG
>CAZECZ010000291.1:0-3106 GCA_964510815.1 uncultured Aestuariivirga sp. | reverse complement strand
GTCGGTGTGATGGAGTTCTCCATGGCGGTGATTACGGGCACGACGGGAAACGACGAACTTGTCGGAACGCCGGGCGATGATGTGCTGCGGGGCCTGGCCGGCAACGACACGCTGGAAGGCCTCGATGGCTTCGACGACTATCGCGGCGGACCGGGCGATGACACCTTCAAGATTTCGCTGCCGGGAGAGACAGCCAAAGGGATCGAGATCTACGATGGCGGGACCGGTTATGACACGATCGACTGCACGATCAGCACGCTGTCCGGCTTCGCGGACTTCGCCCTCGCCGTCTTCGACGACATCGAGGCATTCAACGTCGCCGGCAGCGCCTGGATGAGGTTCGACCAGGTCCAGAGCCTCCAGTCGATCTCAGCCACAATTATCTCGCTTTACGGTTCCGGCCAGCTCAATTTTACAGCCAAGACCTATGCCGTGTTCTCAATCGGCATTGGCTACGACGGCCCGAGCCGCCTGGTGCTGACCGGGCAGACAGCACTGCCGGACTACATCGTGACCTGCCACGGATTCGACGACGTGGTCTTCGGGCCCGACAGTGCAAGTTTGATAATGGGTTTCGAAGGCAGCGACATCCTGCGCGGGGGGCTCGGCGGCGATCAAATCGAGGGCGGCCGGGGCGGAGACCGCCTGAGTGGCGGCGGCGGGGATGACATCCTGATCGGAGGACGCGGCACGGATGCGCTGGCGGGCGGGATGGGAGCTGACCGCTTCCGGTTTGAAAGCCTCGCGGACTCATGGCCAGGAAGCGCCCGCGATTTCATCGTGGATTTCGAACCGGGGGCCGACCTGATTGATCTTTCAGGCGTTGCGGCATCCATCAAGACAACGCTGTTCCTTCAGGCCACGCCCGGCGAGCCGTTCAGCGGAACGGCGGGCGAAATCCGAACCTACGAGAACATCGGGGGCACGCGAACCCTGATCGCACTCGACGCCGATGGCGATGGCGCGCCCGATTTCTCGATCAGCCTCGATGGTTTCCACGCCCTGACGGAGGCAGACTTCATTCTTTGACGAGCGGGCGGCGGCAGCGTCCATGCGCAATACGCATGGCATGGCGGAGGACTGCCGTGTTATGCGCTGGGGCATTGCTGCCTCACATTTCATTTCGATCGTCCGTTCCCTGATGAATCCGCTTCACGTTCTGCGCGAAAATGGCCGGCTGGTGGCTTTCGGCTTCTTCATGTGCTTCTGCTCCAGCGTCGGGCAGACCTTCTTCATCTCGCTGTTCAACGGCGAATTGCGCCATGTCTTCAATCTCAGCCATGGCGACATTGGCGCCATGTATGCGGCGGGCACCATCGCCAGCGCCGCGATCTTCATGTTCGCCGGACGCCTGGTCGATCGTGTGCGGCTGCCGATCATGGTGGCGATCGTGTTCGGCGGCCTGGCCCTGTCGGCGCTCGGCATGGGGCTGGTGGCCAGTGCGGCGGTCCTGCCCTTCGTGTTCTTCGGACTTCGGCTGTTCGGGCAAGGATTGGCGTCCCATACCGGGATGACCGCTATGGCGCGCTCCTTCAACGCCACACGGGGGCGTGCGATTTCGCTGGCGTCGCTGGGATTTTCGGCCGGCGAAGCGCTGCTGCCGACACTCACGGTCGCGCTGCTTGCAATATTCGCTTGGCAGTCGATCTGGCTCGGTGTTGCCGCCATCACGGTGCTGGCAGTGCCTTTGGGTCTGTACCTGTTGAAGGGCGAGCGGCCGCGCAAGGACGAGGCCGATGAAACAACCGGCCCACAAGCGTCGATCCGGCATTGGCGGCTCGGCGCGGTGCTGCGCCACGCCACATTCTGGCTGCGGCTTCCCACCTTCATCGCACCGGCCTTCATTGCCACCGGCCTGTTCTTCCACCAGGTGCATCTGGCGGAGGAAAAGGGCTGGCCCCTGCCCCTCATCGCCGGGTCGTTCACGGCCTTTGCGCTGTCGTCAATCGTCACCACGTTGTTTGCGGGGCCGCTGGTGGACCGACTCTCGGCCCGGCAGCTGTGGCCATGGGTGCTGCTTCCGATGGCGCTGAGCTGCGTGGTTCTGGCATCGTCGGCGTCGGTCTGGGTTGCGCCCGCCTTCATGATCCTGATCGGCATGACCACGGGGCTTTACAGCATCTCCGGCACGGCGATGTGGCCGGAACTCTACGGCACCCGGCATCTCGGCGCCATCAAGGCCTTCGTCCAGTCCGTGATGGTGCTTGCCAGCGGCGTGGCGCCAGTCGCACTGGGCGTGTTGATCGACCGGGACGTCAGCATGAATCTCATCTCGCTGGCCTGCGCGGCATGGTGCATCTTCGCCGCCATCCTCGCCGTCGTTGCGATGCGGCGAGATCAGTCTACGGCGGGCAGCGGCACCGCGTCCTCGCCTTCAAAATGAAAAGGGCCCCGCTCGCTGCCGGGGCCCTTCGCGATCTCTCGGAACTGGCGGGACGATCAGTTGCCCGACATCTTCGCCACTTCGGCAGCGAAGTCGTCTTCCTTCTTCTCGATGCCCTCGCCCAGCAGCATGCGGACGTAGCCCGTCACCTTGACGTCGGCTCCCGCGGCCTTGGCGGCATCGGCGATGGCCTGGGTCACGGTCTTGGAACCGTCATGGACATAGGCCTGCTCGAGGAGGCAGTTTTCCTTGCCGAAGGTCTTGAGGCCCGAGGCCACGATCTTCTCCAGCACGTTGGCGGGCTTGCCGGCGTTCTTCTCTTCGAGAATGGCGCTCTCGCGGGCCAGCACATCCTGCGGCACCTGCTCCAGCGTCAGGGCCACCGGGTTGGTGGCGGCAATGTGCATGGCGAGCATGCGGCCGAATTCGGCGAGTGCGGCCTTGTCACCGGCGGACTCGACGGCAACGATGACGCCGATCTTGCCCATGCCGGGGGCGGCCTGGTTGTGGACGTATGACGCCACGACGCCATCGGTAACGGTAAGCGTTGCCGTACGGCGGACGGTCATGTTCTCGCCAATCGCGGCCACCAGTTCGGCCACGTATTCGGCGACAGCGTGCGACGTGCCCGGCACGTGCATGGTCTTCAGCTTCTCGGTGTCGCCGCCGGCCTGGAGCGCAAGCTTCGCAACCTCGCCAACCATGGCCTGGAACTTGTCGTTG
>CAZECZ010000290.1:0-3126 GCA_964510815.1 uncultured Aestuariivirga sp. | reverse complement strand
ACGAACCCGACCTCGAAGAACTGCTCTGGGGCACGGTCAACCTCTTTCAGCGCGCCGGCGACCGGATCGCACGCGAGCTGGACGACAACGAAGTCGCGCAGCGCCGCCTCCAGAGGGAACAGGACGGCTCCGAGGTGAAGTCCGTCGAACTGGAGCGCCTGACGGCAGAGGGGCAGACCCTTCTCGAACGGCGCGACGCCTTCGAGCTGATGCGCGACCAGGCCGGCGATCACTTCGAGCGCCACACCCACTCAGTCTGGCGGCCACGCACGGGCTCCATGGTCAACCATCGCAACCTGACCGCCGCGATGATCGACAGCCGCGACTTCCTCGCCGCGAAGAAGCACGCCGAGAACGAGGTGCTCCTGCCGCCCGGCCCGAAAGTGGCCTTCACCGGTGGTCTCGACTACAACGACCATCGCCTGATCTGGGCCAAGCTCGATCAGGTTCACGCTAAGCACCCCGACATGGTGCTGCTGCACGGTGGAAGCCCGAAGGGCGCCGAACTCATCGCCGCGAAATGGGCCAGCAACCGCAAGGTCACGCAAATCCCCTTCAAGCCCGACTGGACCAAGCACGCCAAGGCAGCGCCGTTCAAGCGCAACGACACGATGCTCGACACCATGCCGATCGGGGTCATCCACTTCCCCGGAACCGGGATTCAGGACAATCTCGCGGACAAGGCCCGCAAGCTCGGCATCCCGGTCATGAAGCACGGCGGCGGCGCGTGAGCGCCGCCATTCACCTCACCCTTGCGCAGCGTCGGGATTGTTGGTGATGTTGGGCGTCCGATCATCCGTCGTTCGCCCCGAAATGAAAGTGATCGTCGGAACGTCCACGTCATGTTGCCTGACGCGGATCGACGGACCGTCCGGCAAGCGGCGGGCGACATCGCTGCGGACGACGAGGCCGCTCGGCTCCATGAGGCGACGGAAGACCGCATCCCGATCATCCTTGCCTTCGATGCTGGCCACATCCTGACGATAGAACTCTCTCAGGGATTTCTGCACAAAATCCGGCGGCGGAACGCCTTCGTCATTCCAGCTACCAGGCGGGCACAGGATCGCTTCGATCCCAAAAAAGTGCTTCTGCAGATGACTCAGCCGCTTGTGATTCAGCCTTTTCTTAGGCGCTGAAGCCAGCTTCAGCTCCAGCTCTTCGGCGATGTCACAGGCAAAGGCCAGATTGATCCCCCGGACGGTCGGCGTCGTCCCTGCAAAGGCGGGATCGCGCGTTACGCTGTGGTGGTTGTAGAACATATAGAGCGGTATCCACGGATCGGGCGCGTCTCGCAGAGTCCGGAACTGGTAATCCAGAGCCTTCGGCGGCTTGTGCAGCAGCTCGTTATAGGCGCGGTTCTTGATCTTGACCTGCTTCGTTTTCGCGACATCGCTTTCCGCATTCAGACGCTTGGCCTGAATCCTGACGAACAGGTTGCGGCCACTCGCCGCGTGCCAGAAGCGCAGATCGATGTCGCCACCGGTTTCGACTTCGACCGGATATTGAATCACGAGATTGGAGCCGGCAAACGCGGCCAGAGCGCCCGTGAAAATATCGGTCATCGTCTCCTCTCGAAAGCGCCCGCGCTTGAGATGGCTTTCGCGATCGAGAAGCTGGCCGATCAAAAGCGGCAGCTTGGACGCGAGGTCACACATTGTCGTCGGCATGATTCCCCCTTTTTGAACACTGATAGAATTCCAGCGGGGGTGATGCCAGTTCGGGAGCGCCGTCCCATTGATCGTTACTTGCCTGTTCGCATTTTCCTGACGCGTCTCTACAGCAAATGCGATGCCCCAAGCTGGCTTGACGAACGCCGAAAAGCTGCGTCTTCTCTTTTGCGAAGAACCGGCGAAGCAGAACAGTCGCAGGCGGAGCGTATCTCCCGGCAGCCTGTCGTGATCCTCATGCCTTTATCTGGAGGTTTCCATGACGCTGATCCTTCTCGCCATCTCGCTCACCATCACCTTCTGCGTGATCGCTTGGCATCTCGCCATCTATGCGCTGCCAGTGATGACGGGCATTACCGCGTTCCAATATGTCTATGCGACCGGCTCGGGCTTCTGGCTTTCCGCCCTTGCTGCCATCGGTGCGGCCGTGGGCTCCATCGTGCTCGTCATCGGCGTCCTCGGCTTTGCCAAGAACCCGGCCTTGCGCCTGATCGCACTCGCCATCTTCGCCATTCCGGCCGTCATCGCGGGTTTCGCACTGGTTCATGGCGTGACCAAGCACATGATCGACTCGGCCATCGCCATCAACATCCTCGGCGGGATCGGTGGCATCGTCATCGGCATCGCCGCGGTGCTGAATCTCAATGCGGTCGGAACGGCTGCGCTTTCACGTTGATAGTGTCGTTTCGGTGATGCTGGCGGCATGGACCTGAAAGAAAGGATGCCGCCCTTCGGGCCGCGCTTTCGGCTGCGCCGGAACCACGCCTGCGGCGCGTTTCCGCCATTCGGCTTCAATCGCTGACACGGGGCGCTGACATGGGGCGGCGGCGATCCATCATTCCCATGTCCATCCCGGCAGCTTTCGCCACCAAGCCTCCGGCCATCCAATAAGTACAGAGCGTCATCGCCCTCGCTGGACATGCCGTTGCCGTGTCGGTCGCCCCGTCCGGCCCGGTGCGTCGGCATCGGGCCGGATCTGCGAGCACGGCGATTGATGCCGGGCTGATCCGTCCGTGGGACTGTGCGTAGAGCTGCGCCGCGAACATCTTCATGCCTTGCTGCAATGCCCTGGGTCGAGCCACGTTCCTTGGAACGATGATCCGGCCATCGGCGCGTTGACCCGGTAGGCGTCTCATTCTCGCGGAAGTCCTCGCTTGCCTGCGAAGCCAGAGCGCTGATCGGCAGGCGAACTGGGACGTGGCCGGTGAGCCTCCGGGGCGGTGCGTCTGGCCCTGTCATCATCTGGCGCCAGCAAGGATGCTGTTCTGGCTCCAGTCTCCATCGGGCTTACGGAAGCACCAATCCCTCCGACTGACTGATCCCCTAAGTCCGTTCTGTTTCCTTCCGGCAACCCCCGCGGTTTCCGGCCGTGTTGCCGCGCGGGGCGCGGCTGCCCGCTCCACCCGGACCTTGGGCGTCAAGCCGCCGCCGGAGGCGGCGATGCAGGAGTCTCCAGACG
>CAZECZ010000289.1:0-3213 GCA_964510815.1 uncultured Aestuariivirga sp. | reverse complement strand
AAGGCTGCCGGTGAAACGAATGTGCCATCTAAGCACTCTACGCCAAGCCGCAGAGCTATAATCGTTTTTCCAATATCTTTCATGCGAGTCTTGTGAGCGTCGAGAGTCCGTCTGGCGTCCTCGTCGATGACCGGCCCGACATCCGTGGAAAAGTCGAGCGGATCGCCGACTTTCAGTTCCATCATGGCTCCCTTGAGCATCTCGATCACCCGGTTGGCGATATCGTCCTGGACGAAGAGAATGCGGGCAGCAGAGCAGCGTTGTCCGGCGCTGTCGAAGGCGGAGGCCAGCACGTCGCGTACGGCTTGTTCCGGAAGGGCTGATGAATCGACGATCATGGCATTCATGCCGCCCGTCTCGGCGATGAGTGTTGGGATGGCACCCTCCCGGGCCGCTAGCGCGCGGTTGATAATGGATGCCGTGGCGTTGGATCCGGTGAAAGCGACGCCAGAGAGTGCCTTGTGAGCGAGAAGCGTCCTGCCAATTCTCGCGCCGTCGCCGGGCAAGAGGTTAACGACTGCCGGCGGCACACCTGCTTCATATAGCAGCCTCACCGCTTCATAGGCGACGAGTGGCGTCTGTTCGGCCGGCTTGGCAATGACGCTGTTGCCGGCCGCCAGCGCCGCCGCAGCCTGGCCAGTGAAGATCGCCAGCGGAAAATTCCACGGCGAGATACAAGCGAAGACGCCGCGGCCGTGGAGTGACATTTCATTGCGCTCTCCCGTCGGCCCCGGCATGAGGACAGGACCATCACATTCGAGCCGCGCCCGCTTCGCGTAGTAACGGAGGAAATCGACCGCTTCACGCAAGTCGCCGACGGCATTCTCGATCGTCTTCCCGGCCTCGCGGATCAGCAATGCCACGAAACGTGGCGTGTTGACCTCGTAGAGATCGGCTGCCTTCTCAAGCGTGGCCGCGCGCGCACTGCCGCCGGCACGGTCCCACTCCCATTGAGCCTTGGCGGCACGATCCATCGCAACGTTGACCGTTTCGTCGCTGGCCTCATGGACAGTGCCAACTTCCATGTTCCGGTTATGTGGTGACGTGATGGGTCTGAGTGGGCCGCTCTGAATGGCTTTGCCATCGACCAGCGGTGTGGCATCGACAGGACGGGATTTGAGATCGGCGATGCCTTGCAACAGTTTTTCCCGTGTTGCGTCATCCCAAACAGCATACCCTTTCGCGTTGCGGCGGTCCGAAAACAGGTTTCCGGGCAGTGGTATGTGCGGATGCGGTATATCCGCAAGCCTTCCGATCTCGCCCACCGGGTCGGCGATGATGTCAGCGATTGGCGCTTCGTCATCTGCCAGGCGGTTGACGAAGGACGTATTGGCGCCATTTTCCAGCAGGCGGCGAACCAGATATGCGAGCAGATCCTCATGACTGCCGACAGGCGCGTAAATGCGGCAGGGCTGGTTCATCTTCGTCTTGCCCACGACCTGTTCGTAGAGCGCCTGACCCATGCCATGAAGCCTTTGAAACTCGAAGCGCCGGTCGCTGCCGGCCATCACTGAGACAGCTGCCAGCGAATGGGCATTGTGCGTCGCGAACTGCGGATAGAAGACGTCTCGACGGTTCAACAGATATTTGGCGCAGGCAAGATAGCTGACGTCGGTCGACACTTTGCGGGTGAACAGGGGATAGGATGGAAGCCCCTGTTCCTGGGCCCGCTTGATTTCGGTATCCCAGTACGCGCCCTTGACCAGGCGAACCGGCATGATGCGGCCAGTGCCCTCAGCAACCGCTGCCAGCCATTCGAGGACTGGCTTGGCACGCTTGCCGTAGGCTTGCACGGCAAGGCCCAGGCCATTCCAAGCAGACAAGCGCTCGTCGCCGGCGAGCCGGCCCAATAGTTCCAGCGAGAGATCGAGCCGGTTCACTTCCTCGGCATCAATGGTCAAGCCGACATTCAGCGCCTTTGCCTCGGCGGCCAAGGCAACCAGTCGCGGAAGGAGTTCAGCCAGCACCCTTCCCTCTTGTTTCTCCTCATAGCGCGGATGCAGCGCCGACAGCTTCACCGAGATTGAAGGCCGGGCGAAGATGTCTCCACCACCGGTGCGCTTTGCAACGGTTTGCAGCGCGTTCCGGTAGGATGCGAGATAACGATCGGCGTCGGCCATAGTGAAGGCGGCTTCGCCCAGCATGTCATAGGAGAAGCGATAGCCTTCCGCTTCGAGCGGAGAAGCGATCGACAGCGCCTCATCGATGGTCCGGCCGAGGACGAACTGCTTGCCCATGATGCGCATTGCATGTTTCATCGCATTGCGGATGACGGGTTCGCCCGAACGCGACACCAGGCGCTTGAAAAAACCGCCGACGTCGGTTTTTGCGATTTTTCCGAGATCGACAAAGCGCCCGGTCAGCATCAGGCCCCAGGCGGACGCGTTCACAAACAAGGATTCCGAATGTCCGAGGTGGCTCTCCCAATTCTTGCCGCCAATCTTGTCGGCGATCAGCTTGTCCGCCGTTCCGGCATCGGGAATGCGCAGCAAGGCTTCGGCAAGGCACATCAGTACGACGCCCTCTTCCGAGGATAGCGAGTATTCCTGCATGAACGCGTCGATGCCGCCCTGCTGGCGCCTGCCGGCACGGACAGCAGCGACCAATTGCCGGGCAAGCTCAGCCACCCGCTTCTGGTCTTCGGGACCCAACATCGCCTCTTGGGCGAGCGCGCGGACGAGCGTCGTCTCGTCAGTAAACAGCTTGGACGCTATGGCAGATCGATCGGGACCTTGAAACATTTCGCACCTCAACAATCCGGCGCAGAATGCCATACTTCGCCCGGTGCTTCTCACCATTATCGAGATACTATATAGTGATTACTGTTTCTGACAGCGATAATACCGGTGAATATATTACCTCAATGACCAATAATAAGGCGAATATCGATTCTTCGGATCTGCTGTTGCTCGACACCCTGCAGCGCGAAGGGCGCATCGCCGCCGTAGAGCTTGCAAAGCGAGTCAATCTGTCGCCGACGCCCTGCACCGTCCGCATGCGCAGGCTAGAGAAGGATGGTGTCATCACGGGCTACCACGCGCGGATTAATCCACAGGCGTTGGGACAGGCCCTGCTCGTCTTCGTGACGGTGAGCCTCAAATCGACCGACGAGGCAACGCTCAAGGCGTTCAATGCCGCCGTTTCCCCAGTGCCGCAGATCCTCGAGTGCCACATGGTGGGCGGCGGCTTCGATTACCTGCTCAAGATCCGGGT
>CAZECZ010000288.1:0-3228 GCA_964510815.1 uncultured Aestuariivirga sp. | reverse complement strand
TATGGACTCAATTGACCGCCCGAGGCTCTAGTGGCGCGCTTAATGATATCCCGGACACTGACCCAGGCCATGCCGACAACTTCGCGCCATGCCGACATCACCGAGATCGGCGCATCAAGCTTCGGGTCGGCTCCACGCAAGTCCTCCATGGTGTCGCAGGGATCGGCCTCACCCAGCCAGATGAGACAATCACGGACGCATCGCGACCAATGGGTGAAAGAGCTATGAGAAATGCGCTGCTGCGGCCGGCCGGCTTTGTGGTAGGCGCGCAGTATCGTCAATCCAGCCGCAACGTATTCGTCGTGCTGAGCCTTGACCATAGCGACCGGATCGCGGTCAAAGGCTCGCAACTCGGGGTGCTCCACCCCTGGGGCAAGCGTTGCTCGGAGCGCGTCATGTCACCGTCGAAGGTTAGGTTATTGCCAGTAGCGAAGATGACTGCAGTGCTCGGCACCTCATCGTTCATCGGCTTTCCTGGGCCAAGTCCAAAAGCGTAGCCTTATCGAGTTGGATATTTGTCAGTCACTTCACAGTGGAATGCAACGCTCGCTGAAGAAGCACTCCAAATCCGGTGCAAACCGCGACACGTTCCCAAAAGGAAAGGCCCGCGATCCACTTGAGATCACAGGCCTTTTTGGGTTGAGGGAGCCAGATTTGCACTGGCGACCTTCAGGTTTTGAGCCTGACGAGGTGGTTCCACAGGTCCAAGAGGACTCTTCGGCGGCGACTTCATTGATGCAATAGTCCCCCTAACGGTCGCCCAATAGATAGCGAACAGTGCAGAGAAGTGTTGTAAGTATCTGAAAACAATGGCGCGCCCGACAGGATTCGAACCCATGACCCCCAGATTCGTAGATTGTAATTAGAGGTTGTTTCAGGAAACTCTGGGAAAGACAGTACAATAAAAATAACGGAAAATCAGCATGATAACGGATCGCCCTACATCCTGAGATAGACAGAGATTCCTCGAATTGCTATTTTGGTGCTTCCCCGGTGCTTCCCCAGCATCGGAATCTGAGGATCTGAGGTCATGGCAATTCGCATCGCTAAGCGGCTCATCGACGGGCTCGAAACCACCGGCAAGGAATACTTCGTCTGGGATGACGACCTGCCGGGATTTGGCGTCAGGGTGCGGGCCTCAGGGGCGAAGAGCTATGTCTTCCAATATCGCGCCGGTGCCGGGCGAACAGCACCGACACGCCGTCTCACCATCGGCAGCACCACGAAGCTGGCACCGGACCAGGCGCGGAAGGTCGCCCGCGACTCTGTCGGCAATGTGGCTCTTGGCGAAGACCCGGCAAAATCAAAGAGCGACGACCGCAAGACCCTGACGGTCGCGCAGCTCTGCGAGCTGTTCCTGGCTGAGCATGTGAAGCCGAAGCGGAAGGCCAGCACCTTCATGGCCTATGAGCAAATCCTGCGGACCGACATCATCCCAGCCATCGGATCGACGCGAGCGACGAAGCTCAACCGGACCGATCTCAACCGTCTGCATCTGGCCAAGCACGAGTCTCCCTATCAGGCGAACAACGTGATCCGGGTTGTCCGCAGCATGTACAGCTTCGCAGCATCGCGGAGCCTGGTGCCGGAAGGGTTCAACCCGGCCAAGGGCATCGTTGCCTATCGTGGCGAGCCGCGTGAGCGGCTGTTGTCGCTCGATGAACTGGAACGGCTGGGTGCCACGCTTCACCTCGGCGAGGTCGAGGGATTGCCCTGGCATATCGACCCGGACATGCCGGAAGAAAGGCGAAAGCATGTCGCCAAGTCTGCTGCGAGCCAGCGGACGAGGCTCGAACCCCATGCGGCAGCGGCACTTCGCCTCCTGCTGTTCACTGGTTGCCGATTGCGGGAAATCCTGCACCTGGAATGGAGCCATGTCGATCTGGAGCGGGGCATTCTTGCCCTGCCTGATTCGAAGACCGGCCGGAAAGCTGTGATACTCAATGGCCCGGCCATCGATGTGTTGCAGTCACTTGAGAGAGCATCGCGCTTCGTGATTGCAGGTGCCGACCCGAACAAGCCGCGCCGCGACCTCAAGAAGCCGTGGCGGGCCGTCACGCGTCACGCAGGGCTTGAGGGCCTTCGCATTCACGATCTCCGGCATAATTTCGCGAGCTTTGGGGCAGGAGGCGGCCTGGGCCTGCCGATCATCGGCAAGCTCCTGGGCCACACGCAGCCTTCGACAACTGCCCGCTATGCGCATCTCGACACCGATCCCCTGCGCCGCGCCTCAGACAAGATCGCGGGAACGATTGCTGCTGCACTCGAAGGCCGGGTGAGCGGCAGGAATATGGTGAAGCTCAAACAGAAAGGAAACGAGCGATGAAACATGCGATTGATGAAGCAATGCCAGATTTCACGGCCAAGCCATTTCAGAAGACGAACTGGCTGGCGAGCAATGCTCAAGCTGACATTGATTCGAACGCAATGGGTTTGATTTCGATGGATAGCTCTTCGGCCATCGAAATGGTGCGCCCGCAGCAAAACGAAGCTGCAGCCTACGTGGATGAACTTGACTCTCGAATAGCGCGACTGGAGGCGGCAATCACCATCTACAAGGCCGCGCGGATTCAGGTTGTTCAAGCCCTGTCCGTTCTGGAGGATGAGGCACGGTTTGGGGTCAAAGGCGACTGATTCGGTTGCCACGAACTGACTATGAGAAGGCGCGGCTAGGCTGATCCCCGAAAGCCGGGTTACCGTACCCGGCTCGCCGCGCCGCCTTTCAATGCGGGCATCCTGCGGAGGGTGCGATAGTGGAAAGCGCGGTAGAGCTCAATTTTGAGCAAGCGGCCGATCGGATTTCGGTTGTTCTGAAATGCTCGATCCATGAAGCGCGTGAGAAACTGAAGCTGATTGTTGTGCAAGATCGGGTCTGGATCATTGTCGATCATGGCCAAGAACGTGAAGAAATCCGGTATAGCGAATTTGTTGCACCAGCCAATTGGCCAAATGCTCGCAACACCTATGCGGACTTGCTGCCCGGGCCGGACGAATCATGGGTGAGTTTGCCCGCTGTGGAGGGAGAGGAGACAATCTCTTTCCAACTCATTCGTACTCGATATCTGGTCCGGTGGGTTGAAGTTAAGGTTGAGCTTCAAGGATTGCAGGTCACGTCTCCCGAATTGAAGACAAAGAATAAGGGCGGGGCACCGCCAAAATATGATTGGCCGAAGTTTAGGTCGCATACTCATAAACGGTAGGCAAATCGGCTGAAAGCTGATTCAAATT
>CAZECZ010000287.1:0-3365 GCA_964510815.1 uncultured Aestuariivirga sp. | reverse complement strand
CCAGAAACGAGAAGTCATAGTGTTTGGCCAGCGGCGCCACCGAGATGAAGCCCGAGATTTCGGGCCGCCGCATCAGGAGCTGCATGGAGATCCAGGCGCCGAACGACACCCCGGCGATCCAGCAGACCTTGGCTTCGCGGTTGAACGACTGCAGCCAGTCCAGTGCCGAAGCCGCATCCGCCAGTTCGCCCGCGCCGTTCTCGAAGATCCCCTGGCTCCGCCCCACCCCCCGGAAGTTGAAGCGCAACACGGAGAAGCCACGGCTCTGGAACATCTGATAGAGCGCGTGCACGATCGGGTTGTTCATCGTGCCCCCGAATGCCGGGTGCGGATGCAGGATGATGGCGATGGGGGAGTTGGAGGACTTCGAGTGGTGATAACGAGCTTCGATCCGCCCTGCGGGTCCGTTGAAAATCACTTCCGGCATATGGTCTCAAGTCCTCGTGGGAAAAACCCGACGGAATCCCTCGGTGAATGTCACCGAATAATTGACTCCAGTACTCGGGCTTTCTATATCCCTGTTTAGAATTATTCGAAACTTTGGCGGCTGACGCCGTCTGCAGACCTCGCCTTTAGCACGGGAGCGGGGTTGAAAATCAAGAACTTCGTGCATCGGAAGCGGACCGAACGTCATGAAGATGAGCACCAAGGGGCGCTATGCCGTGATGGCGATGATCGACATCGCCACGCATTCCCATGGATCGCCCGTTTCCCTGGCCGATATTGCCGACCGCCAGGACATCAGCCAGGAATATCTCGAGCAGATCTTTGCCAAGCTCCGCAAGGCGGGACTAGTGGACAGTTCGCGCGGTCCTGGCGGCGGCTACAGGCTGGCCAGCGAAGCGCGCGACATTCCCATGGCCGATATCATCCTTGCAGCCGACGAGGAACTTAAAGTCACCCGTTGCGATGGCGATGCCGTCGATGGCTGCGTCAAGGGCGAACGCTGCAACGCCCATGACCTGTGGTCGTCGCTCAGCCGCCAGATGATGTATTTTCTGGGCTCCATCTCTCTGGAGGACGTAGTCGAGAACCGCAATCTGGCGCTGGCCGCCACCATCAAGCAGGCCAAGGACCGCCACGTGAACCCCAACGCGAGGCCCGAGGCGTGAGGACCTACCTCGATCATAACGCCACCAGCCCGCTGCGGCCGGAGGCGAAGGCGGCGATGCTGCGGGCTTTGGACCTGACCGGCAATGCCTCCTCCGTCCATGCCGAGGGCAGGGCGGCGCGCAAGCTGCTGGACGAATCTCGCGACGCCGTGGCCCGCGCCGTGGGTGTCATTGCCCCCATGGTCGTATTCACGTCGGGCGGCAGCGAGGCCAACAACATGGCCCTCACGGGCGCCCCCGTAGAGCGCCTGCTGGTCTTGGCCATCGAGCATCCTTCCGTGATCGAGGCTGCGAAAGCGTCGGGAAAACCCGTCGAACTGATCCCCGTCACGGCCGATGGCGTCATCAATCTCGATGCGCTGTCCCGCCTTCTTCCGGGTCCCAGGGCACTCATCAGCGTCATGCTCGCCAACAACGAGACCGGCGTCATTCAGCCCGTCCGCGAGGTGGTGGCGCTGGCCCAGGCCCATGGTGCGCTGGTCCACACTGATGCCGTGCAGGCCCTTGGAAAGGTGCCGGTCAATTTCGGCCTCCTTGGCGTCGACCTCATGACGCTGTCGGCCCACAAGCTGGGCGGTCCCGCCGGCGCCGGCGCGCTCGTCATCCGCGACGGGCTGGCGCTGGAGCCGCTGATTCATGGCGGCGGCCAGGAACTCCGCCGCCGTGCGGGTACGGAAAATCTCGCGGCCATTGCCGGGTTTGCTGCTGTCGCACGAGAAAAGTTGAATGATAAAAGCATCTTGCGTGATCTTCTTGAATCCACGCTTGAAGCGGCGGTAATCTTCGGGCAGGGTGCTGATCGCCTCCCCAACACCACCTGCTTTGCTGTCCCCGGCATGAGTGCCGAAACGCTGTTGATGTCCCTCGACCTCGATGGGCTGGCGGTGTCCTCCGGCTCGGCCTGCTCGTCCGGCAAGGTGGCGCCGTCGCATGTGCTGGCCGCCATGGGTGTGGCGCCGGACCTGGCCAAGGCGGCCATCCGCGTCTCCCTCGGCTGGGACACGACGCCCGACCACATCAATCACTTCACCGCCGCGTGGCGCAAGATCATTGCCCGCCACAAGGCTCGCGCTGCTGCATGAGAAAGAAGAATGGCTGACCTCGAAACCATCGAACTCGTCAAGGACATCGACGTCGACAAGTACAAGTACGGCTTCACGACGGAAATCGAATCCGACAAGGCCCCCAAGGGCCTGAGCGAAGACATCGTCGCCTTCATCTCGAAAAAGAAGAACGAGCCCCAGTGGATGCTGGAGTGGCGGCTGGAGGCCTATCGCCGCTGGCTCGACATGGAGGAGCCCACCTGGGCCCGCGTGTCGTACCCCAAGATCGATTTCCAGGATCTCTATTATTATGCCGCGCCCAAGAGCATGGCAGCGCCCAAGAGCCTCGACGAGATCGATCCGAAGCTGCTGGAAACCTACGCCAAGCTCGGCATTCCGCTGAAGGAGCAGGAAATCCTCGCCGGCGTCCGGAAGCAGGGCGAGAAGAGCGAGCTCGATGCCGAGAGTGGCGGCGAATACGGCTCCGGCCGGGTGGCGATCGACGCCGTCTTCGACTCGGTCTCCGTCGTCACCACCTTCAAGGAAGAATTGAAGAAGGCCGGCGTCATCTTCTGCTCGATGTCGGAGGCGCTGCGCGAGCATCCGGAACTGGTGAAGAAGTATCTGGGCTCCGTCGTGCCGCAGGGCGACAATTTCTATGCGGCGCTGAACTCGGCGGTATTCTCGGACGGCTCCTTCGTCTACGTGCCGCCCGGCGTGCGCTGCCCGATGGAACTTTCCACCTATTTCCGCATCAACGAGCGCCAGACCGGCCAGTTCGAGCGCACCCTCATTATCGCCGACAAGGGCGCCTACGTCTCCTACCTCGAAGGCTGCACGGCGCCGTCGCGCGACGAGAACCAGCTTCACGCGGCAGTGGTCGAGCTCATCGCCATGGACGATGCCGAGATCAAGTATTCGACCGTGCAGAACTGGTATCCGGGCGATGCCGAAGGAAAAGGCGGCGTCTACAATTTCGTCACCAAGCGCGGCGACTGCCGGGGCCCACGCTCCAAGATTTCCTGGACGCAGGTCGAGACCGGCTCGGCCATCACCTGGAAATACCCGAGCTGCATCCTAAGGGGTGAGGAATCGCGCGGCGAGTTCTATTCGATCGCCATTTCCAACGGCCGCCAGCAGGTGGACAGCGGGACGAAGATGATCCATCTCGGCAAGAACACGTCGAGCCGCATCATCTCCAAGGGCATCG
>CAZECZ010000286.1:0-3368 GCA_964510815.1 uncultured Aestuariivirga sp. | reverse complement strand
AGAACGCCACTTCGCGCGGGCACTTGACCGTCAGGTTTTCGGGCTTGCGGGCGATGAGATGCTCCTCGATGGCGCGCAGCACCGACAATCCGCACGACGAGATCGAGCGCACCACGCCGCGTCCCTCGCAATGGGGGCAGGTGCGTGATGAGCCTTCTAGCAGGCCCGGCCTCAGCCGCTGCCTTGACATTTCGAGCAGGCCGAAATGGCTGATCCGGCCCACCTGGATGCGGGCCCGGTCATGCTTCAGCGCATCCTTGAGGCGGCGCTCCACATTGCGGTTGTTCCGCTTCTCCTCCATGTCGATGAAGTCGATGACGACCAGGCCGGCAAGGTCGCGAAGCCGCAACTGGCGGGCGATTTCGTCCGCCGCCTCGAGGTTGGTCCGATAGGCGGTGTCCTCGATGTTGTGCTCGCGCGTCGCCTTGCCCGAGTTGATGTCGACCGATACCAGCGCTTCGGTCTGGTTGATCACCATGTAACCGCCGGACGGCAGCGTGACCGTCGGCGAATAGAGGCCGTCGAGCTGGCTCTCGGCCTGATAGCGCGAGAACAGTGGCCGCGTATCCTTGTAGGCCTTCACGTTCTTGGCGTGGCTCGGCATCAGCATCTTCATGAAGTCCTTGGCTTCACGATAGGCGCCGTCACCCTCGACCATCACCTCGTCCACGTCCTTGGTGTAGAGGTCGCGGATCGCCCGCTTCACCAGGCTGCCTTCCTCGTAGACGAGGGCAGGGGCAGTGGACTTCAAGGTGAGATCGCGCACGCTCTCCCACAGGCGGAGAAGATAGTCGTAGTCGCGCTTGATTTCGGTCTTGGTGCGCTGGGCACCGGCGGTGCGGACAATCAGCCCCATGCCCTGCGGCACTTCGATTTCCTTCGCCACTTCCTTGAGGCGGCGGCGGTCGCCCGAGTCAGTGATCTTGCGCGAGATGCCGCCACCCCTGGCCGTGTTTGGCATCAGCACGCAATAGCGGCCGGCCAGCGACAGATAGGTGGTCAGCGCTGCACCCTTGTTGCCACGCTCTTCCTTCACCACCTGCACCAGGATCACCTGGCGGCGCTTGATGACTTCCTGGATCTTGTACTGGCGGCGCTGCGGCTTGCGGCGGCGCTGGGGAACCTCTTCCAGCGCATCTTCGGCGCCAATCGATTCCACCCGCTGGTTTTCGGGATCTTCTTCGACGTCCTCGACACCATTGCCCATGTCTCCGGGAACGCCATGCGCGACACGCGGTGCCGGAGCAACCGCTTCCGGCTCGCCGTTCTCCGAAGCGCTGTCGCTTGTTTCCTCGGTCTCGCTGGCGCCGGGGTGCGCGGTTTCGGCAGGCTCTTCGCTTTCCCCCGCCGCCTCGATGACGTCCGTTTCGCCTGCCGCCGTATCGTCGTCGCTGACCTCTTCGACCAGCCGGTCGTCGTCATGGGTGGCCGCCAGGGCCTCGCCGCGTGGCGTTTCGTCCGGGTCGCCCCCGTCACTGTTGCCGTCGTCCTCGGCCCGGGCGTCGCCAGGGAGATCCTCTCCGTCGGCACCGTCGGCATCTTCCCAGGCTTCATCCTGATCGGCGCCGGCGTCAGTCGCATCCTCGGCTGGCGTTGACGGAGCCTTGGAACGGGCCTCCTGCCGCTCACCGTGCCCATTGTCGTGACCATTGTCATCGTCGTCATGGTCCCTGGCATGGTCCTCTTCCTCTTCCTGGAGGAGCGCCATGCGGTCGGCCAGCGGGATCTGGTAATAATCCGGGTGGATTTCCGAGAACGCCAGGAAGCCGTGGCGGTTGCCGCCATATTCGACAAACGCCGCCTGAAGCGATGGTTCGACGCGGGTTACCTTGGCGAGATAGATGTTACCTTTGAGCTGGCGCCTGGCGGCACTTTCAAAGTCGAATTCCTCGATGCGATTGCCGCGCACGACGACGACCCGGGTTTCTTCCGGATGGCTGGCATCGATGAGCATTTTGCTGCCCATATGTCTGTTCCCTGGCACTGCAACACGGCAAGGCGCTTCCGGTCTCCGCTCCGGCGAGAAGGTGCCGGTAAGGCCTCGGGGTGTTGCTGCGCGAATGGGGCGTGACAGCGCCATCGGCACGGCGCGGCACGGTCATCGGGGTGGTGTAAAACCGGCCTTTCGATGGTGCGCTCGTGATGGCGTGGGTCATGCCCGAGATTATCCTCATGTTCCGGAAGGCCGGAACGGTTGATGGGTTCCACAGGCAGAACCGTCTGCCTGCGGCGCCGCGCTTCCCGTGGAAGCAGCGGTGTACACCGCATTGGCACAGGGATGACTCTACGCATCCGGACCCTGTTCCAAGCGAAATCTGACGCCCCGTCACGCACGTCGCAGATTCGCGAAAGTGACTGTCGGGTGACGACGCTCTTTTATGTGGCAACCGCTGGATTTGCAAGCATCCTGCAATGCGCCGTCCGGTCAAGGATCGGTTAACCCCGCGGGCCTAAGTTTCGCGGAACCACGGAAACTCGGCCCGCATGGACGTGATGCAGCATTTCAAACGCCTTTACGAGATCGCCAGGAGGGCCGTTCTGGTCCCGTTGGTGGCCGTATTGCTGGGGTTCTCCTTGACCGGAACCGCCCCGGCCACAGCGTCCGAGGTGGTGGCCACCGGCGCGCGCGTCGGCGGTGATGCAACCCGCACCCGCTTCGTGGCGGATGTCTCCGGTCCCGTGAGCTTCACCGTCTATGTGCTGCCTGATCCCTACCGGGTCATGATCGACTTGCCGGAAGTCGCCTTCGATCTGCCGCCGGACAGCGGCCACAAGACCCGCGGCCTGATTTCCGAATTCCGCTATGGCGAGGCCGACGCCAGCCGCTCCCGCATCGTTCTCGATACCACCGGACCGGTGCTGATCGAGAAATCCTTCATCGTCGCGCCCCAGGCCGGCCAGCCTGCCCGCATTGTCGTCGACCTCGTGAAGACCACCAAGGAGGGCTTCGCAAAGGCCTACAAGGCTGACGAGGCCAAATCGGAGAACGACGTGGCCGAGGGAGACGGTCTCGCCGAAGACGCCTCGAATGGCGCCGGCAAGGAACAAGATGTTGCCGAGGCCGTCGCCCCGCCGCTGCCGCGCCCGAAGCCGGGTTCCGAAGCAGCCGAGCGCGATCCGCCCGCCCACAAGCCCGCGCGCCCCGGTGGCCGCCGTCTCATCGTGATCGATCCGGGGCACGGCGGCATCGATCCCGGTGCCATCGGCATCCGCAAGACCAAGGAAAAGGACGTCGTGCTGGCCTTCGGATTGAAGCTTCGCGACATACTCAAGACGTCCGGAAACTACGATGTGGTCATGACCCGCGATGACGACGAATTCCTGTCGCTCAAGAAGCGGGTGAGGGTGGCGCGCGAGCATGAGGCTGA
>CAZECZ010000285.1:0-3406 GCA_964510815.1 uncultured Aestuariivirga sp. | reverse complement strand
CCCAGAACCTGAACGATCTCGGCGCCCTGCCGCTGGAGGTCCATTCACCCAAGGGCGAGGGCCATGAACCCTTTGATCCCAAGCGCGTGCCGCAATCCGGTGGCGGCGCCAGCCGGCTTCTGTCGGGGCTTGCGGTGAAGCACAGTTGATTTGCAAGGCGGCATTCTGCGATCGGCGCCGCTCATGCCGCTATTGCTTATCCAGGGTCAACTTGCCTAACATGAGCCGCGAGAGGGGCCAATTCGGGAGAGACCAACCATGGCGGTATTCACCGGCGATGGCGCTGACAATCTTCTCAACGCCGGCAATGGCACGATCAACGGATTTACTGGCGGCTCGCTGCTGGAACTTCAGGACGGAATTGGTGATACGATCAACGGCCTGGCCGGGCATGATCAGATCCTCGCCGGCTCCGGTGACGACACCATCTACAGCAATGGCGGACGCGACATCATCGACGGCGGCGCCGGGATGGACCTGCTGATCTATGATCGGCGGCATTTCAGTTCCTCGATCATTTTCCAGCTCACCGACACCCTGGTTCAGACCACCTTTGCCGGGCAGGGCACCGCGGTCACCCGCATGGAGCTGTTCGATATCCGCACCGGCAGTGGTGACGACTTCATTTCGCTCACCCATTCCAACGGCGGCAACGACCGGGTCCAGACCGGCGCCGGCAACGATACGGTGGATGGCGGCAACGGCAACGACGAACTCATCGGCGATGCGGGCGATGACACGCTTGTCGGCGGCGCCGGCATGGACCGGCTGGTGGGCGGCAATGACAACGACACGCTCGACGGCGGTGCCGGCAATGACGAACTCGTCGGTGGCGCCGGTGACGACACGCTGATCGGCGGCGGTGGCGACGATACAATCAAGGGCGGCAGTGGCATCGACACCGTGAGCTATGAGAATGCCGCGAGTGCCGTCTCCGTCCGGCTCGATATATCGGTGGCAACCGGCGGCGCTGGCAATGATACGCTCAGCGGCATCGAGAACGTCATCGGTTCGGCCCACAATGACTTGATCGACGGTGACAGCCAGAACAACGTCCTGACTGGTGGTGATGGCAACGACCAATTGACCGACAACGGCTATGGCGATGCCGACTCCGATACGCTGATCGGGGGCAAGGGTCGGGACTATATCGGCAGCTCGGGTGGCGGCGACACCATTCGCGGCGGCAGCGGCAAGGACTTTTTGAACATCACGTTCGACTCGAGCGTCACCTTCCTGCAATACACCCACACGCCATCCGGAACGACCTTCATCGGCGAGGGAACTTTTGTCGCTGGCATCGAGCAATATCGGATCTCCGCAGGCAGTTATGCAAATGGCGGTAACTTCAGTTTCATCCTGGGTGGCGGCGACGACGATGTTAATGTCCGCGGCAATGCCACGATCGACACAGGCGGCGGGCAGGACTCGCTGGGCCTGAGCGGTGACGGCGCTTATTATGTCGATGCTGGTGCTGGAGATGATGAGATCAGGCTCGGCAGTTTCGGCCCGAATGACGCGGCCGATACCATCGATGGCGGCGCCGGTCACGATATCATGGTCTACACGCCCGATGACGATAGCGCCGATGGACCGCCGGCCGGCATCACATTCAATATGGTCGATCTCGCCACGCCCACGGAAATCATCGGTGTCGGCACCACGGTGGTCAACGTCGAACAATTCGAATTCTGGCTGGGGCCAAACAATGACACGCTCACGCTGCTCGACGGCGACGACGTGGTCCATTCCGGCGGTGGCGTCGATGCGCTCGATGGCGGCGGCGGCAATGACAAGCTCTATTTCTTCAGCCAGGCAAATGGCATCACCTTCACGCCCGTCAGTTCAACGGTGTGGACAGAGATTGTTGGAGACGGAAGCTGGATCGTCAATTTCGAATCCTTCGTGATGTCGCTGACGTCAGGCAACGATCATGTGTCGCTCCTCGAAGGCGATGACATCGTTTCGATGAAAGGCGAGGGGCACGACACGCTGGATGGCGGCGGCGGCGCCGACACATTGCAGTTCCTCGACTATTTCACTACCGCTGACACCGTGTTCGAGATGACCAGTGCCGTGGCACCCGCCATCTTTGGCGGCACCGGCTCGAGCGTCATCAATTTTGAGAACTTCTGGTTTGAAACCGGTTCCGGCAATGACATCATTAAGGTGCTCGATGGAAACGACTACCTCAACACCCGCGAAGGCGACGACATCCTGTCCAGCGGCGCTGGCGACGATTCGGTCTACGGTGGCGATGGAAATGACTTCATCAATGGCGGCGCCGGTGCCGACAGTCTGTACGGCGGCAATGACATCGATACGCTGAGCTATGAGGACTCCGATGCCGGCGTCTCGGTCAATCTTCAGTACGACACGGCATCAGGCGGCCATGCCGAAGGTGACACCATTGCAGAATTCGAGAATCTCATCGGCAGCATCTATGCCGATATGCTGACAGGCGATACCGGTGCCAATGACCTCGACGGCCTGCAAGGCGGAGACACGCTCGCGGGCGGCGACGGCGATGATGTGCTGCGCGGCCGAGGCGGCAACGACGACCTGATCGGCGGCGCCGGTGTCGATGTCATGACCGGCGGCAGCGGCAGTGAACATTTCATCTTCACCGGAATTGGCGACAGTGGCGCCGGCTCCGCGGCCCTGCGAGACCGCATCACCGATTTCGAGCAGGGGGCCGACGTGATCGATCTCGGCCTCATTGATGCCAATCCGCTCAACGGGCCGGGTGATGACGCGTTCACCATCATCGCCGGCGAAGGCTCGGCCTTCACGAACGCGGCAGGGCAGGTGGTCTATTACTTCGAGGGCGCCAGCACGATCATCGCGCTCGACGTCACCGGCAACGGCAGCGCCAACATGGAAATCGCGCTTGACGGGCATATCAACCTGACCATCGACGATTTCGTGCTGTAGCCACGGCCGGCACCGGACCGTCCCGAATCTCGACACACATGGCGGGCATGACGCTGCCAGTTTGAAATCGCCGCCGCGATCGCCATACTGCCGCGAAACGATTCGGGAACATCCATGCCGCCAAAGTCTGCTGCCAAATCCGCCGACCTGTTCGAAGACCTGCCCAAGGCGCCGAAACCCGCCAAGGGACCGGCGAAGAACAGGGGCGAGGAGAGCTATACCGCCGCCGACATCGAGGTGCTGGAGGGGCTGGAGCCCGTCCGCCGCCGTCCCGGCATGTATATCGGCGGCACCGACGAGAAGGCGCTGCACCACCTCTTCGCCGAAGTCCTCGACAATGCCATGGACGAGGCGGTGGCAGGACACGCCACCTGGATCGACGTCAGCTACACCGCCGACGGCTATCTCACCGTCACAGACAACGGCCGCGGCATGCCGGTCGATCCGCATCCCAAGTTCAAGGACAAGTCGG
>CAZECZ010000284.1:0-3439 GCA_964510815.1 uncultured Aestuariivirga sp. | reverse complement strand
TGCTTGGTGGTGTCCCAGGCGTTGCGCCGGCAAAAGTCATGATAGTTGGCGGGGGCGTTGTTGGCTTTAATGCAGCCCAGATGGCAGTGGGCATGCACGCCGACGTGACTATCCTTGATCGAAACCCGACCGTTCTGGAGCGGCTCGAAAATCACTTTGAAAGCTCAGCGAAAGTCATCTATTCCACCAAAGCCGTTCTGGAGCGACTGACCTCGGAGGCGGATTTGGTGATTGGGGCCGTGTTGATCCCGGGCGCAGCGGCTCCCAAAGTCATAACTCAGCCAATGTTGCCAGCCATGCAGCCCGGCGCGGTGATCGTAGACGTAGCGATCGATCAGGGCGGGTGCTTCGAAACCTCGAAAGCAACTACGCATGAGGATCCTACTTACGTTGTCGATGATGTTGTCCACTACTGTGTCGCAAACATGCCAGGCGCGGTTTCGCGTACCTCGACCTATGCGTTGAACAATGTGACCTTAAAGCATGCGTTGGCGATTGCAGACAAGGGCTGGAAACAGGCGCTGAGCGACGATCCGCACCTCAAGAATGGTCTCAACGTGATCGATGGGTGTGTAACTTACAAAGCCGTCGCGGAGAGCCTTGGCTATCAGTACGAGTCGGCTGATGCTTTCCTGAGTTAGTACTGAATTTTGTTTGAAACGCCGTGCCCCAGCTTTCGGAAATCCGCTACTTCGTAGCCGCTGCTGAGAACGGAAGCCTGCGACGGGCGGCCGAAACGATCGGAGTGGGGCAGTCCTGCGTCAGCCGCAAGATCATGCGGTTGGAGGAAAAACTCGGCGTCTCTCTGCTCGAACGGAGCAACACGGGTGTTCGGTTAACGAATGCGGGTCGACGGTATCTCGAAGAGGTGCAGCCCGCGCTTCAGCAGCTTGACCAGGCGCGGCGTGCTGCCCATTCAGCGGGGCGCGCGGATGTGGGGAGCGTTCAAATCGGCGTCCTGACCTCGCTCGCCGGCGGGTTCCTCCGGAAACTCATCGTCGCCTATCAGCAGGAATATCCGAACATCCGGATCGATGTTTACGATGGCGGAAGGGACGAGCACATCGCTGCTCTTCGCGCACGTGAACTCGATATCGTGTTCGTTCCCGGCGAGTGCGAGTCCCGAAGCTGCGAATGCGCAGAGCTTTGGTCGGAACCCCTTCACATCGCCTTACCAAAGGGACACAGGCTTGCCGAGTGCAGCACGCTCGAATGGTCGGATGTTCGTGGCGAGAAGTTCATCACGAGCAAGATAGCGCCGGGTCCGGAATTCCATGACTGCCTGTTGAGGCGTCTCGGAAGTTTTTCCATTCACGTCGAGATCGAGTCCCGGTGCGTGGGCTTCGAGACGTTGATGAATCTCGTCAGTCTTGGGCACGGACTGACGGTGACGACAGCGGCATGGTCAAACGTCAGCCTCCCGGATCTCGTGCTGCGACCCTTGGAGGGCAACGATGACGTCTTGCCCTTCAAGGCGATCTGGCTGGCCGAGAACGACAATCCGGCGCTGCGCTGTTTGGTCAGTACGGCCCACGTTCTGGCTGGTAGGGTACGGCGCGGGAATTCGGATTGGCTGCCACGCCAGGTTAGGTTTGATGAGGCGTCCGGTTCGATTTCCGCAGACGCGCGAAAGCGCGATCCGTCGCCATGAACCTTTGCAGCATCGGTGCGATCAGCCGGGCCGGTTCAGGGGCCGCCTCGCCGGAATCGCGGGCCATCACATCGGCATAAGCGACAAGATTCCGATGAACCTCGGCAGGCAGTTCGACGGTGAGTTTGACCGGCTTGTCGTCGGGAATGGCGGAGAGTTTTAGTTTCGTGGTCATGGCTCAGCCTCGATAAGGCTCAAGGACGAGATCGCGGGTGACGATGACGCGCATCGGGAAACCCGGTCTAATTGTAAGCGTGGGCGGGACTTGTAACTGGCGTTGGACGATCTGCTGGCCCGCGTCGTTGATCGTATCCTGTGCCCCGTTGCGGATCGCCTGGACCAGGCGGTCGTCGTCGTCCATCGTCAATTCCGCGCCGACCGCCAGCAATGTCGACAGGCCTGCGGCCTTTGCCAGATCCCACCAGTGATGATCGACACCGTCTTCCAGGCCGGCATATCCTTCAGTGTCAGCGCCCGGCTGGCGTTCGAGCACGATGGAGCGGCCGTTGGGGAAGATCAGGCGATTCCAGACTAGCAGGACACGCCGTTGGCCGAGGCCGACATCGCTGGAATATTCGCCGACAATGCGGGTGCCTTGGGGGATGAGCAAAATCTGGCCCGACGGACTATCATAGATGTGCTGCGTAACCTGGGCTGTTATCAAACCGGGCAGGTCGGACCGGATGCCGGTGATAAGTGCGGCAGGAATGACCGATCCGGCCTGGAGGACATAAGGCGATGCCGGCGGTGAGACGCGATCGGGCGCGACGGTTCGCCGATCGGTTGCCGCATTGAGAAACGCAAGCTGGCGATCTTCGGAGGTGGCGGCGGCGGCCGCCTGTCCGGTGAGATCGAGACCGAGCGAATTCGGAGCCGCGGCATTAGCGGGCGTGTTCTGAGCGACTGCGCCAGTCTGGAAGAAGACGCGGCTGGTCCGCGCTGCTTCCGCCTCGGCGAGGCGGCGTTGCTCCTCGGGATCGGTCGCGGGCGGTGCGATGACGGGAGGTGCCACCGGCTGACCGCGTTCCTGCGCGTCGAGGATCGGTCGACCGAGATCGCCGGGCAAAGGCGGACCGAGTACGGGACCGGTATAGTCACGGGGCAGGTCCTCGAGCCCTTCCGCCGTGCGTCGATTGTCTGTCGTATAGGGTTCTTCTCCGCCGGTATTCCGGTCCGGTGGCCGGAGCGCGTAGATGAGCGCACCTCCGACGCCAAGAGACACAATCAAACCGGCCGCCATCAAGGTCCGCCGCGACAGGCGGGTGACCTGTGGCGGCTTGGCGCGCAGCCGCATCGCCGCTGCTGGGTCGGTTTTGGTGCCGGTGAGTTCGGGTGCTTGCTTGCCGGTGTTGTCATCGCTCATGAGCCATGTCTCCCGTCGGTTCTGACGATCCTGACCATTTGTTGTTCCCGGCCGCTGCCGAGACGCAGTTCGGCGGCTGCGAAGATGCGGTCCACGATCAGAATGTTCTGATAGATTCGGCTGTTGACGATCTGCGCTTCGCCATCCGAGCCGATCACGAATAGGGGTGGCATTTCGCCCTGGACGATGCCGCGCGGAAACTGGATGTAGACCCGGCGCCCATCGTCGAAGACGGAAACCGGTCGCCAGGGCGGCGTGTCGCCGGTCAGTCCGTAACGATAATGGCGCGCGCTCAGTGCTGGGATCGTTGGCCGGACGGGTGTGGCCTGGCGCTGCGTCGCTGGTTGCGCCGGATAGGCCCATGCGACGGCGGGCATGTAGGGCTCCTCCCCGGCACGCAACTCGAGCATATAGACGAGTCGATC
>CAZECZ010000283.1:0-3535 GCA_964510815.1 uncultured Aestuariivirga sp. | reverse complement strand
CTGGTGACCATCGGCATTTCCATCGTCGCAGCCGATCTCATGCTCGCGGTGTGGGGCGGCAACACCTACCAGTTCATCACCCCGGAATGGCTCGACGGCGCCATCGGCACACCCATCATCACGGCGATCAAGTCGAATGGCGACGCGGTCTATATGAAATACCCGTTCTACCGGCTGATGGTGTTCGTCACCGCCGTCGTCATCGGCGTGGTCCTGTGGCTCGTCCTGAACCGCACCCGCATCGGCATGATGATCCGCGCCGGCGTCGATGACCGCGCGATGCTGTCTGCCGCCGGTGTCAACGTGCAGATGGTGTTCGCGGCAGTGTTTGCGATCGGTGCGGCACTGGCCGGATTTGCCGGTGTGGTCGGCGGCTCGGTGCTGTCGGTGTCGCCCGGCGAGGATGTGCGCTATCTCTTGGCCTCGCTCGTCGTGGTCATCGTCGGCGGCATGGGCTCGGTCACGGGGGCTGCCATCGGCGCGCTGCTCGTCGGCCTCGCCGAGCAGATCGGGCTCGTTTATTTCCCGACCTACGGCGCGGTCTTCACCTTCGTCATCATGGTGATCGTGCTTGCCATCCGGCCACAGGGCATCATGGGGGCGGCGCGATGAGCCTGACAGAGACGCGCAAAGGGCCAAACGCGCTCGAGGCCTTCGCCCAGCAGATCGGCAGCGTCCATTGGCTGCTGGCAGCCACCCTCATCATCTATCCGCTGGTTGTGCCGTCGTTCTTTACCTTCCAGATCGGTTCGCAGATCCTGATCTTCGGCATGATCGGTCTGTCGCTCATGGTGCTGGCGGGATATGGCGGCATGGTGAGCCTCGCGCAACTCACCACGGCAGGGTTCGCCGGCTATGCAGTGGCGATCTTCGGCGAGAACAGCGTGGGCATCATGGGGCTGGGCTGGCCGTGGTGGCTGACGGTGCCCGTCGCCGTGCTGCTCGCCGCCGTGGCCGCCGCATTGATCGGCCTCATCTCGGTCCGCACCTCCGGCATCTACACGATCATGATCACGCTGGCGATCGCCACGGCCTTTTACTATTTCGCCAACCAGAACTACACGGTGTTCAACGGCCATTCCGGCTATCGCGGCATCCAGCCGCCGGAACTCTTCGGCCTCTACTGGCGGGACCCCTTGCCGTTCTACTACATGAGCCTTGCCATCGCGGCGCTCGCCTATGCCGCCGTCCTTTATTGCCGGCGCTCGACCTTCGGGCTCGGGCTGCAGGCGACGCGCGACAACCAGCGCCGCATGCGGGCCCTGGGCTTCAACACCACGGCGCTCAAGGTCGCGGCCTATTTCCTGGCAGGCATCATTGCGGGGTTCGCCGGCGTGTTGCTGGTGTGGTTCAATGGCCGCATTTCACCTGGCACGGTGAGTGTCGCAGAGTCGATCGGCATTCTGGTCATCGCCGTCATCGGCGGGCTTCGCCATCCGATCGGGCCGTTTCTCGGCGCTCTGCTCTATGTGGTGCTCAAGACCTTCGCCATCGACCTGATCGGCGCCGAGCGCTTCAACACGCTGATCGGACTCGTGTTTCTCGTCATCGTCTTCGTTTCACCGGATGGGATCCTGGGGCTGTGGGAGAGGCTGAAGCCTCACCTGGCACCGGGTTCCCTGCGCTCTTCATGATGGAGGGTGCATTTGCGCAGGAACCACGTTTTGCAACAATGGGAGGATACCAGATGAGACTTCACCGCCGGGCGCTGATGGCGCTCGCTCTCGCCTCGGGGCTCGTCGCACCGTCGATGGCCATGGCCGAAGGCACGATCAAGGTCGGCGTGCTGGCAACGCTCGAAGGCGCCTTCACCGTGCTGGGCGAAGACGGCTTGCGCGGCTTCGAGATGGCGCTCAAGGAACACAACAACATGGCTGGCGGCATGACGATCGAAGTCGTCAAGGGCTCGTCCGATGCCTCGCCCGACAGCGCGGTGAAGGCGGCGCGCAAGCTGGTCGAACAGGATGGCGTGCAGATTCTCGTCGGCCCGCTCTCGGGCGATGAAGGCCTCGCGGTCAAGGACTATGCCAAGACCCAGCCGGGCGTCACCTTCGTCAACGGCACGTCGGCTGCGCAGGACACGACGCTGCGCGATCCGGCTCCCAACTTCTTCCGCTTCGGCACCGACGGCGCCCAGTGGATGGCCGGCCTCGGCACCTATGCCTACAATGACAAGGGCTATAGGAACGTCGCCACCGTGGCGGAAGATTATTCCTTCCCTTACACGCAGGTGTTTGGCTTCATGGCCGAGTTCTGCAAGGCCGGCGGCCATGTGACGTCCAAGTCCTGGGTGCCGATCGGCAACAAGGACTTCTCCTCGGTGATTGCCGCCATCCCCGATGATGTCGATGCGATCTACGTGGCGCTGGGCGGTGCGGATGGCGTGAACTTCCTCACCCAGTACCAGCAGGCCGGCGGTTCCGCGCCGCTCATCGGCGGCTCGATCACGGTCGACCAGACGGTGCTCGGCTCGGAAGGCAAGACCAAGGACTATGTGGTAGGAACGCCGTCGGCCGGTCCGATCGCCGATACCAATGACGCGCCGGAGTGGAAGCAGTGGGTGGCGGACTACAAGGCGCAGTTCCCCGATGGCTTCCCGTCGCCGTCGCTCTTCGCCCACGGCTACTACATCAACGCCAAGGCCGTGCTGCTGGCGCTCGACGAGGTGAACGGCGATCTCTCCGATGGCCAGGCCAAGTTCCGCGATGCGCTGTCGAAGCTCTCCTTCGATACGCCGACCGGCAAGGTGAGCCTCGACAAGAACCGCCAGGCCATCGCCGACATCTATCTCACGGAAGTCACCAAGGGCGAGGACGGCCACCTTTACAACGCGGTCGTGAAGGTCGTGCCGCAGGTGAACCAGACGCTGGGCATCCCTGAGGATGAATTCCTGGCGCTGGGCAAGGTCGGCCGCGACAACCCGAGCTGCCCGTAACACCATGGCCATTGCCGCTGCTGCCTCCCGCCTTGCGACAACCGGCGCTCACGCGCTGGAACTCGAGGGCGTGGGGCGGCAGTTCGGCGCACTGGTGGCGCTCGAAGGCATTGCCATGAAGGTGGCGGCCGGCGAGCGCCGCGCGGTGCTGGGCTCCAACGGGGCCGGCAAGACGACGCTGTTCAACACCATCACCGGCGACTTCCCGCCGACCTCGGGCTCGATCCGCTTCTTCGGCGAGGACATCACGGCGTTCCCCACCTACGAGCGCATTCGCCGGGGGCTCCGCCGCACCTACCAGATTTCCCAGCTGTTCCACGGTCTCACCGTGCGCGACAGCGTGTTCCTCGCCTGCCGCGGCGTGTCGCGCGGGCGTTTCTCATTGCTCAGGCCCTCTGCGCGTGACGAGACCATGGCGCAGGCCGAGCGCATCATCCATGCCGTGCATCTCGATCACCTGCGTGACACCACGGTGTCGGTGCTGAGCCACGGCGAGCACCGCCAGCTCGAACTGGCGCTGGCGCTTGGCGGTGCGCCGCGCTTCATCCTGTTCGACGAGCCTGCCGCCGGCCTGTCGCCCACGGAGCGCCGCGACCTGGT
>CAZECZ010000282.1:0-3541 GCA_964510815.1 uncultured Aestuariivirga sp. | reverse complement strand
CATAGAACCAGCGGGCACAGCGGATCGAATCGGTCACCTCCTCGCCGGTGTAGTCGACCAGCGCGATGAGACTCTTGGCCTCCGGAATGGTAGTAGAAAAAAGCTTCATCGATTCGAGGACATCGCCGCCGGTGTAGCCGACGAGCGCATGGGGCATGGTACCCATACCCCCACTGGCACCGAAGAATGGCGCCGTCAGGTCCTGGGAGGACCCGACAAATCCCTTGACCTCGGGGTCGGCCCGCTTGGCCGCGGCACTGCCGACCGCCGCGCCATAGGCGGCAAGGATATTCATTTCGGCGCCCGACGCGTGGCGCGCATGCATGTCCATGAACGCCGCATGGGGCATGGCGCGGCACATTTCATAAGCGTTGTTGGCGGAAACGCAGGGAAAACCGGTCTTCTGCAGCAGCAGCGTCTCGACCTCCGACAGCTTCGCCATCGAGCCGGTGATCTCCAGCATCTTGCTTTCCGACGGCACCACATCGCCCTCGGCATAATAGCGCTTGATCTTCACGTCCGGCACGAAATGCCGGATGAGCCGGATGGTGGGCTCCAGCGCCGCCACCACGCGCCGGCGCATGAACACGGCGAAGGTGACGGTCGAATCACCGCGCGATCCAACGATCCGGCTGGTGTTGGTGAAATACTTGTCGGTCTGCGTGGCGATGGGGCCAGCACTCAGCGTGATGCCGATGAGCTGGTCAAGGATCGCCTCATGTCCCGGGATGAGCGGCATATGCTTGTCCATGATGCCGCCACATTTACGGAAAACGCGCCCGGCGTCAAACCTTGCCGAGCGACTCCCGGAACTGGCTGGCGCCCCACTGGAGGAGATCGACGTCCACCGCCGCCGCCAGGAACTGGAAGCCGAGGCCGATGTAGGCGCTCACACTCTCGGCACTGCCGGCGAAGGCACCCGCCACCTTGCCATTGGCCCTGGCGGCCTTTGCCACCTTTTCCATGGCCTTCAGCGTCTTCTTGCCCATCCGGTCGATACCTGCCCCCTTGGACAGCGTGATCGACAGATCCGAGGGTCCGACGAACAACCCGTCGAGCCCCGGAGTGGCAGCAATCTTGTCGAGATTGGCCAGGGCCTCCACCGTTTCCACCATGGCGAACACCATGGTCCTGGCATTGGCCTGCTTCAGGTAGTCGGCAGCCGAAAGGCCGGAGGCCTGCAGTGCCGTATAGCCGCCCCAACTCCGCCCGCCGATGGGCGGATACTTGGCCGCCTTGACCAGGGCTTCGGCCTGCAAGCGGGTATTGACCATCGGGGCGATCACGGCAACTGCACCGGCATCCAGCGCCTGGCCCGGCAAAGCGGGATCGTTCCACAGGGAGCGCACGATGGCCGGACGTCCCGCCGCATTGATGGCTGCGATCATGGCGACGGCATCGGAAAACCCGATGGTGCCGTGCTGCATGTCCAGGCAGACGCCATCGAAATCCAGCCGTGCCGCCTGCCCCGCCAGGCCGGCGGACGGAATCGACATCCACGAAAACAGGAACGGCTCGCCAGTGGCGAGCCGCGTCCTCAGATCGAAATGGGTGGTAGACACCTAGGAACCCGCCTTCAGGTCGGCGATCGCCTTCGCCATCAGCTCATCCATGGTGCGGCGGATCTGGTGGTCCGACTGGTCGACGTTCTTGGCGTCGAAATCGCCGCGGATCTTGCGGAACACGTCCTCGTCGCCCGCTTCCTCGAAGTCGGCTACGACCACGCTCTTGGCATAGGCCTCGGCCTCGGCTCCGGCGAGGCCCAATTTCTCCGCCGCCCACAGGCCCAACAGTTTGTTGCGGCGCGCGCCCGCCTTGAACTGCAGTTCCTCGTCGTGGGCGAATTTCTTCTCGAAACCTTCCTCGCGCTTGTCAAAGGTGGTCATCGCGGTCTCCTGTTAACCCGTATCGGGCTTGAAATAGCCATGAAGGCCAGCCAAATCAACGCGAAACAGTCATTGTGCGGCGCACCACGTTGCTCTAATGAGCGGGGCCAAAAGGATTGGGGATTTTCTGTCCCTCCACAGGATCATTGTTGGCGTTGGAACCCGCTCCGGACTAATGTGCCATGAGCGGGTTGGGTATTTATGAGGATATTTCAGATGAACAGCAGGCGGACCCGGATCTACGAAGGCAAGGCCAAGATCCTTTATGAGGGCCCCGAACCCGGCACCATCATCGTGCACTACAAGGACGACGCTACCGCCTTCAACGCCCAGAAGAAGGCGGTAATCGAGGGCAAGGGCGTGCTCAACCAGCGGATTTCCGAATTCGTCTTCTCCAAGCTGAACGAACTCGGCATCCCCACCCATTTCATCCGCACCCTCAACATGCGCGAGCAGCTGGTGCGCGAAGTCGAGATCGTGCCGCTCGAGGTCGTGGTGCGCAACGTGGCTGCCGGTTCGCTCTCCAAGCGTCTCGGCATCGACGAAGGACAGCAACTGCCCCGCTCCATCATCGAGTTCTATTACAAGAACGACGCGCTGGGCGATCCCATGGTGTCGGAAGAACACATCACCGCCTTCAACTGGGCGGGACCCCAGGAAATCGACGACATGATGCACATGGCGATCCGCATCAACGACTTCCTCTCCGGCCTCTTCCTCGGCATCGGCATCAAGCTCGTCGACTTCAAGATCGAGTTCGGCCGTCTCTACGAAAACGACATGATGCGGATCGTGCTGGCCGACGAGATCAGCCCCGATTCGTGCCGCCTGTGGGACATCAAGACCAACGACAAGCTGGACAAGGACCGGTTCCGCCGCGACATGGGCGGCCTCGTCGAGGCCTACCAGGAAGTCGCCCGCCGCCTCGGCATCATCACCGAGTCGGAAAAGCCCGAGCGCTCGCGCCCGGTGCTGGTGAAGTCGGATCTGCATTGAGGACGACGATGAAAGCCAAAGTGAAAGTCACCCTGAAGACCGGCGTTCTGGACCCGCAGGGCAAGGCCATCGAAGGCGCCCTGGGCCATCTGGGCTTCGGCGGCGTCGAGCAGGTGCGCCAGGGCAAGTACTTCGAGATCGAGATCGCCGAGACCGACAAGGCCAAGGCCAAGGAACAGGTCAAGGCCATGTGCGAGAAGCTGATCGCGAATACCGTCATCGAGAACTACGACATCGAACTGGCCTGATCGGATCGCCCATGAAATCCGCCGTCGTCGTCTTCCCCGGCATCAATCGCGAGCGCGACATGATGCTGGCCATCGAGAAGGTCACTGGCTCGCGGCCGGTGAGCATCTGGCATACGGAGACGGAACTGCCGAAGGTCGATCTCGTCGTGGTGCCCGGCGGCTTCTCCTATGGCGACTATCTGCGCTGCGGGGCCATCGCGGCACGCTCACCCATCATGCAAGACATTCGCGCCAAGTCCCTGAAGGGACTCAAGGTTCTGGGCGTGTGCAACGGCTTCCAGATCATCACCGAGGCGGGTCTCCTGCCTGGCGCCCTGGTGCGCAATGCCTCGCTTCACTTCGTGTGCAAGGAAGTCAAGTTAAAGGTCGAGAACAACACGACATTCTTCACCAACAAGGTGGCGAAGGGAA
>CAZECZ010000281.1:0-3556 GCA_964510815.1 uncultured Aestuariivirga sp. | reverse complement strand
GCAGCAACCGGCAGACGCCTGGCCCGCGGCCCAATAGATCATCCGCAGATTGTCGCCGAAGAGAACCTCGACATTGCCGGTGCGCAGCGCTTCGCCGGCCTTGGCCTCGTCGTCGAAGGGTACGAGCTCGGCCTGGGCGTAGTAGGCTTCGAGCCAGCGTGCATGGACGGTGTCGCGCACGACGCCAATGCGCTTGCCCGCAAGTGACTTGGGATCGCCAGCTTCCAGCGGGTTGCCGCTCTGGACGACGAAGCGCCCCATGAGCCGGAACCAGGGCCTGGTCATGATCGTCTGGCTCAGGATGTCCTCGTCGATGCGCGGACCGGAAACGATGATGTCGCCATCGCCGCGGCTCAGCGCGGGGCGCAGCTCATCATAGGGAAGTGCGATCGCTTCACAGCGGACCTTGATCTCGGCGCAGGCGGCAAACGCCAGCTCCGTGGCCAATCCGGCGGGCGCACCAGAGACCGCGGTGAAGCTGTAGGGGGCGAAATCCTGATCCATCAGCAGCCGGATGTCAGTGCCGGCGGGAAGGGTGGATGTCAGGCCAGCTACAGGCGTGCGGAACTGCGGCAGGTCATAAGCCAGTGCGCGCGTTACGAGTGCCGATACAACCATAACGGTTATGACGAATAGCAGAATCAACTTCGAGTTCGTTGCTCTCCTTACGTCAAAAGGCTTGATTTCCTTACGTAAGTTTAACAAGTGCAGTTGCAATCCGGCGTGTCCCTCGCAGAAACCCAAGAACCACGTGGATACGGATTCAGTGAGCAGGCCCATCTTGCCGGCACCATAGCTGGCGACTTTGACGATGTCTTGCCCCGTCTCGAACAGGCTCAACTGGAAGACGCAATGCGCCGCTTGCCGGCGGAGGAACTTGCGCTGTCGCTGCGCTGCAAGCTGCTGCCGCTGGTGAACCTGCCCGGGCTGACCCTGTTCGTGGCCTGCGGGGAGCCGGCGCTGGCCATCGCGCGGCATGACGGACTGAAGGTGGTTGGGTATGCCGAGTCGCAGACGTTCATTGCGGCCGCACGCCATCTGTTCGGGGCGCCAATGATTGCCGAAGCGGCCGGCGGGCTGGCCCGGCGGCGGCCCTGGCTGTCGGCCAAGCGGCGCCTGACACCCTGGCAGATGGGCATGGCATTGTGCCTGCTCGCCGTGGTGGTCATCATGTGGGTGGTCTTGCCGGTGGCCCTCGCCTGGATGATTGCCAGCACCATCGGCGGCCTGTTCTTCCTGTCGGTCATTGCGTTGCGGGTCCTGTCGCTGTTGCCGCGCCCACGACGCGAGTCGCCGTTGCCGGCCGCACTCGCCGACCACGACCTTCCGATCTATTCCGTTCTGGTGCCGCTGTTCCGTGAAACGTCCGTGCTCGGACAATTGCTCGATGCGCTGACCAAGCTCGACTACCCTCAAGACAAGCTCGACATCAAGCTCATCCTCGAGGAGAGCGACATCATCATGCAGCGGGCGCTGGCAGCGATCCGCCTGCCGCCGCAGTTCGATGTGATCACCGTGCCGAGCGGCAAGCCGCAGACCAAGCCGCGCGCGCTCAACTATGCCCTGCCGTTCTGCCGTGGTGACCTGCTGACTATCTATGATGCGGAAGATATTCCGGATGCGGGTCAGCTGCGTGCGGCCGCGGCGGCGTTCGCGGTGGCGCCACGCGAGTTGGCCTGTTTGCAGGCCGAGCTCAATTTCTACAATCCGGATGAGAACTGGCTGGCGCGGCAATTCACCATCGAATACGCAACGCTGTTTGGCATGGTGCTGCCGGCGCTGGCGCACCACCGGCTGCCACTGCTGCTGGGCGGGACGTCCAATCATTTCCGCATCAAGGTGCTGCGCGAGGTGGGCGGCTGGGACCCTCACAATGTGACCGAAGATGCCGATCTTGGCTTGCGGCTTGCGCGGCTTGGATATGACACTGCGACTCTCGACAGCCATACGGGCGAGGAAGCCAATGTGCGGCTGCTCAACTGGATGAAGCAGCGCGGCCGCTGGCTGAAGGGATTTCTTGCGACCTGGCTGGTGCATATGCGCGAGCCGCGCCAGCTCTGGCGGGACCTGGGACCCGCCGGGTTCTGGCTGGTGCAGGCGGCGACACTGGGCGTCTTCGCCTCCGCGCTGCTGCATCCGGTATGCCTCGCCGGGACCGTGGCGCTGGCGGTGCTGACGCCGCCGCTGGGCCCGGACGCCAGCCTGCTGCAGATCGGCCTCGCGGGGCTCAACCTGCTGATCCTGGTGGCGGGCTACGGCACCACGATGGCGGCGGGCGCCATTGCCCTGCGGCGGCGGGGATTGCGCAACTGGATCGTGCCGCTGATGACCATGCCTATCTACTGGCTGCTGATGTCGGCAGCGGCGTGGTATGCGCTGTGGCAGTTCATGACCGCGCCATTCCACTGGAACAAGACAGAACATGGGTTGTCGCGCACCAGCCGTCGCATCTTCCGGAAGCGGACAAAAGTCCTGAGGCAATCACGGGCGGCGGCCGACCGCCCGGCGGTGACCCATTGACCGCTTTCAGCGGGCCTGGAAACTGCCGAGCTTCATGTGGCGGTTGACGTCCTTGTAGAGCAGGTAGCGGAAGCGGCTTGGACCGCCGGCATAGCAGGCCTGCGGGCAGAAGGCCCTGAGCCACATGAAATCGCCGGCCTCAACCTCCACCCAGTCGTCGTTCAGGCGATAGACGGCTTTTCCTTCCAGCACATAGAGGCCGTGTTCCATGACATGGGTTTCGAGGAAGGGGATGACGGCGCCGGGCTGGAAGGTGACGATATTGACATGCATGTCGTGGCGGACATCGGCGGGATCGACGAAGCGGGTGGTGGCCCATTTTCCGCCGGTGCCCGGCATGGCAATGGGGGCAACCGCGTCATCGCTGGTGACGAAGGCTTCGGGCACATGGATGCCGTCGACCTTCTCGTAACGCTTGCGGACCCAATGGAAACGGCAGGGCGACGAGCTGTCGTTCCTGACCGACCAATTGAGCCCCGGCGGAAGATAGGCATAGCCGCCGGATTGCAGGTGATGCGCGGCGCCGCTCACGGTGAGCTTCATTTCGCCCTCGACCACGAACAGCACACCCTCGGCCTCAGGATCGGACTCGGGCCGGTCGCTGCCGCCGCCGGGGGAGACTTCCATGATGTATTGCGAGAAGGTCTCGGCGAAGCCCGAGAGCGGGCGCGCGATGACCCAGAGACGCGAGTTGTCCCAATGGGGGAGGTAGCTCGTCACGATGTCGCGCATGACGCCCTTGGGGATCACGGCGTAGGCCTCGGTGAAGACGGCGCGGCCGGTCAGCAGGTCGGTCTGCGGCGGATGGCCGCCATGGGGCGCAAAATAGGTTCTGTCGGTCATGAGCTCGTCCGGTTGGTTGCCGGATCAGGCTTAGAGCAACCTGACTTTTGATGGAACCATCAAAAGTCAGATAAGTTGCTCGCTCTTCAATGAGTTGGTGCGTCATTGCTTCGCCAAGACGGTTCCGTCTTGGCGCACTACGCACTAGAACCGGCGGCGCGGTGCTGCAAGACTGCTCAGAAGGATTTGGCTT
>CAZECZ010000280.1:0-3670 GCA_964510815.1 uncultured Aestuariivirga sp. | reverse complement strand
ATGCGCAGCAGGTTTTTGGTCATTTCGTATTGCCGCTCTGCCGAACGCACGGCAAGTGCCGCAAGCCAGCCCGATGTCACGAGGATGATGGTATTGATACCTGCACCAGTGCGGTTCAGATGGGATTGCGCTTCGGCAAAACCGGCCGGATCAGTCAGTCTCACGCCCAGGAACGCTGCAAGCCCCGCTCCGAAGACAAGCAGTTCAGAGACGATCAATACCCACATCATGAGTTCGCCCGGGAGCGCATCGAGCCCGCTCAGCGGGCGCGAACCGGCTTTGGCTTCAGCACTCACTGGCCTGCTCCGACAAGCTGGCGATAGATGCGAGGCAGCGCAATCGTCAGCTTGTCCGGATCGGAGACCAGCGTGTAACCGCCTTCTCCGAAGATGCGCGGAAACCATGCCTTTGCATTCCGGTCAACCGTGATGCCGTAGACTGCATGGCCGGTCCGGCGCGCTTCCAGAACTGCGGCACGGCTGTCCTCGATCCCGTGCCGTCCCTCGTAGTGATCTAGATCATTGGGTTTGCCATCCGTGATGACAAGGAGCAGCCTTCGCCTGCGTGCCTGTTCCTTCAGTTCGGCGCTGACATGGCGGATCGCCGCGCCCAATCGCGTGTAGAAGCCCGGTTTGAGCGAGCCGATGCGATACTCCACCTGTCTGGACATCGGTTCTGCGAAATCCTTGGCGGTCTGCACATAGACACGATTGCGTTTAAGGGAAGAGAAGGCATGGATCGCGAAATCATCGCCGCAGGCATCCAGCCCCCAGGCGAATGCTGCAAGCGCTTCGCGTTCCACTTCAATGACCGTACGGCCACCATGTCCGGAGCCGGGAATGGCCGATTCCGTCGAACGGGAAACGTCCAGCAGAATGGAGACAGCAAGATCCCGCTGCTCGGCACGCGTCTGGCGCCAGATGCGTTCGTCCGCTTCTCCGGTGGCATGGAAATCGGATAGCGACCGCACCGTGCGCTCCAGATCGAGCGTGTCGCCATCCAAATGCCCCGAGGTCGAAATCCGTCCCGGACGCAAGGCTTCGAACTGCCGGCGCACAGCTGCAATCCTGGACCTTGAGCGGGTGTCATGCGCCAGCAATTCTCCATCACTGGTAGTTTCCACGGCCGATGACAGTACCCGCACATGCGCCGGCAGATACTGACCTGTCCGCACGTTCCATTCCGGGTAGACGTGGATGCCGGAAACAGCCTCCCTGTCGACATCTTCGGGTGCCAGATCCAGATGAAGCTTCAGCCTCGTTGCGGGTGCCTTTGAAATCTGGCCAAGGCCGATCTCGTCCTGGTCGTCTGCCGCCTTCTTCGCGTCATCGTTTTCGTCATCCTCGACACGGCGGTTGAGGTTTACGAACTCGGCCCAGCTCAGCAGCGCCTCGAACTTGTGCAGGATGAAACTGTCCTTGCGTTCGATCTGCTCGGACTTGCGACGCCGTGCCTTGCGGGCAGGTCCATCGGCGCTTTCCTCTGCCGTCCCCTGTGTCTCCCTGTTCTCGACCGTGTTGGCCTCCGAACGGTTGGCATCGCGAAGGTTCGGCCAAAGCGGCGCAGGCATAAATGTACGGTAGCCACGCGGCGCCTTGAATGGAGAAAATTCACCGGCATCAATTGCGTCCAGCATTTCGCCCGCCAGGCCCTTGGCAGCCTCCGCTCCACCCAACATGCAACGGATTGCAGTTTCCAACGCATCTTCCACGGGTGGAAGTTTCGTGGTGGTTCGAATTTCCAGGAGTGCATTTGCCAGATCGCGGTAAAGGGTGCGAAAGCCGGGAGCTTCCTCAAGAGCGGCCCCAACCATATTATTGGCGCTGGCGAGCATGGCCAAATCCTGCTGCAAGGGATCCGCGAAACAGGGAGCTTGTTGTAGATCGGCTACCGAGGCAATCGCAGCAAGCCAGACGTAGAGCGCAGCGTTGGCTTCGCGTGCCGGGAACACGGCCAGACTTTCCGGCAGACGCAACGCCGTGCCGTCGAAACTTGCTTGCGGAACCGCTTCCGCCCATGTTCCCAACCGTCTTCTCAAGGAGAGCCGGTGATGGCTGTACTCGTCCGCAACCGGCTTGATTTCAAGCGCCGGATTGCCGCCAAGCCCGCGGAACAGAACGGCCAGCCGCCCGCCAACCTCGTTGAGGCTGACCCGGGCTCCTTCGTGGACGTCTGGGGCGTCCAGGCGGCTGGCATATCTGTGCCAGAGTTTCCCGACGGTTTCCTCGGGTTCCCATGGCTCGATTTCAATCATGGCCACTGCCTGCCTCACCCGAATACGGCAGTGACGAGATCGAGGAGCCCATTCTTCACATCCGCATCATCAGACAACGGCTCGATCATTGCCGCCCGAATCGCCTTTTCAAGCGGCATCCCGTTTTGAACGAGAGTAGCGGCGTAGATTACCAAGCGCGTCGAAACGCCCTCTTCAAGATCCTGTCCCTTCATCGCACGCAACTTGTTTGCCAGCCGGACGAGCTGGCGGGCCTTTTCTTCTCCGAGACCCGATTCGCGCATTACCACCGGCAGTTCCAGATCAGGCGGCGGAAAATCAAATTCAATGGATATAAACCGTTGACGTGTAGACGGTTTCAGTGTCTTGAGGATATTCTGGTATCCCGGATTGTAGGACACGACGAGCATGAAGCCTGGTGCGGCTTCGATCTCCTCTCCAGTCCTGTCGATGGGCAGGATACGCCGGTCGTCGGTCAGCGGGTGGAGAACCACCGTCACGTCCTTGCGCGCCTCGACAACCTCGTCAAGATAACAGATAGCGCCTTCGCGCACCGCTCGTGTCAGCGGACCATCGACCCAGACCGTATCACCACCCTTAAGCAGATAGCGTCCGATCAGGTCCGCTGCTGTCAGATCGTCGTGGCAGGCAACCGTGTAGAGCCTTCGGCCCAGCCTGGCAGCCATGTGTGAAACGAAACGTGTCTTTCCACACCCGGTCGGGCCCTTGAGCATCAGCGGTAGCGAGTTGGCGTGAGCGAGCTCGAATACCTCTGTTTCGTCCCCTTGCGGCAGGTAGAAGGGGACGTTCGTCCCCTCCTTCCTTTGTTGCGCCTTTACGGTCGTATGGGCGTTCATATCGACTTACTCCGCCGGTGCCTGTTGAAGTGCCTCATCCTTCGATCTCTGGATGGGGCCAGGTGACACAACCTCCCCACGCGGAACCATTACCGCGTAGATGAAGAGCAGCGCACCGAGGACGACTGCAACCCCGGATCCGAAGCGCATGACGTAGAATATCCAAAGCTGATCTTGAACGTCCATGAATGCCTCCCCGTTGACACGCTGCAAATGCGTCTGAACCGTTCCGGCGAAGGTGAGCGTGAAAGTCATGAAGACCACGCCACCGCTCATCAACCAGAATGCGGCCATGTTCAGCACCTGGTTATAGGGATCGCGTCCGCGCAGCATCGGCATTGCATAGGTGATGATCGCCAGGTTGAGCGCGACATAGGCACCATAGAAGGCAAGATGACCATGCGCAGCCGTGATCTGCGTGCCATGGGTATAGTAATTGATGCCATGCAGCGTGTGCAGGAAGCCCCATACGCCGGCACCGAAGAAGGCAAGCGTGGCACAACCAAGCGACCACAGGAGCGCAGCCTTGTTGGGATGATCGCGCCGGCCCTTCCAGACCATGACGAAGGCAAATGCCATC
>CAZECZ010000279.1:0-3672 GCA_964510815.1 uncultured Aestuariivirga sp. | reverse complement strand
TCGATGAAGAAGAAATAGAAGCGCCGGTTGGCGAGATCCACCAGGATCGCCTGGTCGGGCGCATCGCCCGGACGGGTCCAGCGCAGCCACGGCGCCAGATAGTAGGCGCCGAGGAATACCACCATCAGGATCCACTTGAGGTTACGGAAGGTGCCGTGCACCCGCTTCGGGTGGATCTTGACGCGCGCCGCATACTGCGGCCTGTTCTCGGCCTTGTTGACGGCCGTGACATCGTGCTGATCGACAGCTGTCACTTTGTCGATCGTATTGACTACCTCAACCATAATTCCCCCAGACTGCGGGCCTTACATTAACAATCTCTAATATAAAGCCCGTAGCCATCATCAAGATTGTGGCCCATGGCCGCAGGGTGGATTGTCACACCTTGCGCCGCAGACCGCGAATACCGGTATTCCAAACACTAGCATCCCTGATGTCTTGCAGTGCAGCATACTTCCTTGACCCAGATCAATCGCCGCTTTTGACCACCCGATTTCGCCGTGCCACAGTCAAGGTCGCCGGCGCAACCAGCCCTTGGGAGGATGCCATGGAACCCAATATGAAGGAAGCAGGGCCGCGGCAATTCAATGCCGCAGAAATCGGCGCACTCGCCCACCTCTATCGTGGCGAAATCTACCGCTCGACCGTATGGCGGACCCGCCTCGACACCACCACCAACTGGGCCGTGGTGACGCTCGGCATTGCCCTGTCCATCGCATTCTCCAACCCGAACGCTTCGCCGCTGCCCCTGGTCCTCGTCGGCATCCTGATCATGTTCTTCCTGGCGCTCGAGGCCAGGCGCTATCGCTTCTTCAACGTCTGGCGGGCGCGGGCGCGATGGATGGAAACCCGGTTCTTCGTGCCGATGCTGGGCGACGGCGATCTAAATGTCGAAACCGGCTGGACGTCGGTTCTGGCCAACGACTACCAGCACCCGGTCTATCACGTCGGCTTCATGACGGCGGTTGGGCGGCGCATCCGCAGGAACTACCTGTGGATCCTGCTGATACAGTCAGCCGCCTATGTCGGCAAATTGATGGTTCATCCAACGGCCGTCAGCAGTCTGCACGAGTTTGTCCGCAGAGCGGACATCGGGCCGGTTCCAGGCGAGGCAGTGCTGATCATCGGTGCCGTCTACGTGGCCTGCTGGGCCAGTATCGCCGTCTGGAGCGAAAAGAGCGATCTGGCGAGATTTCGTTCCCGCCAGACCGCTCCCAGTTCAATGGGTTGATTGAAGCTGCGGCCTACTGGGTCGCAGCCTGTCCGCCGCCCAGCGAGTAGACGTAGACTGCCAGTTCCTTGATCGTCGTGGGGTCAAGGCGTCCCGACCAGGCCGGCATGACGCCATGGCGCGGCTTGTTGATCTGCGCCGTGACCGCGTCAACCGACCCGCCATAGAGCCAGATGCCGTCGGTTAGGTTCGGTGCACCAAGGTCCTTGTTGCCCTTGCCGTCGTCGCCATGGCAGGCGGCACAGTTGTCGGCAAACACCTGCTTGCCGGCCTCGGCCTTGGCGGCGTCAGCCTGGCCACCCGACAGCGACACGACGTAGTTGGCAACCTCGCTGATTTGCGCCGGCTCGAGAATGCCGTCTGCCCCGAAGGCCGGCATCTGCGAATCGCGGGTATCGCCATCCTGCGTGTAGCGGATGCCATGCTGCAGCGTGGTGTAGATCTGGTCGACGGTGCCGCCCCACAGCCAATCGTCATCGTTGAGGTTCGGATAGCCCGGCGAACCCGCCGCACCCGAACCGTGGCACTGCACGCAGTTCACCTTGAAGGCCGCTGCGCCGCCCGCACGGGCGAAGTCCCGCATCTGATCATCCTTGAGGATGTCATCCACGCTGGCCGCAGCGATCTTGTCGAGCTGACCCTTCTGGGCCTCCTTGGCGACGTTGACGCTCTCGACCAGCGCACCGCGCGAGGTGTAACCCCCGATACCCGGCGTGGCACCATTGATCAGCGGCCAGGCGGGATAATAGACGGTGTAGCCGATCGCCCAGATGACGCAGCCATAGAACGTCCACAGCCACCAGCGGGGAAGGGGCGTGTTGAGCTCCTTGATCCCGTCCCATTCGTGGCCCGTCGTTTCCGTGCCCGATACTTCGTCCTTTTCAATATTTCTGGCCATGATTCAGTCCTCGGACCCGTTCTTGAGAGGGATGCGCGCGGCTTCGTCGTAGAGCTGCTTGGAGCCCGGACGGAACACGAAGATCGCAACACCGATGAAGAAGACGAACATGGCCAGGAGGGCCCAACTGTCCGCCATGTGACGCAATGTGTTGTAGTCCATCACGTCACCTCGCCTGTGTTTCCATCTCGGCGGTGAAGGTGGAGAAATCCACCAGCGTGCCAAGCATCTGGAGATAAGCGATCAGCGCATCCATTTCGGTCACCCGGTCGGGTTGGCCGTCGTAGTCGCGTGACATCGACTTTGGATAGCGCGCCGTGATGTCGCCATCGGCCGTCGCCTGGGCCCGCATGTCGGCCTCGGCATTGGTGATCTGGTCTTCGCTGTACATGTCGCCAAGGCCGTTGTTCACCACCAGATTGAGCGTGGCGAGATGCTTGCCAAAGCCTTCGACCTTCACGTCCTTGTTCATGAGGAAGGCGTAGCCCGGCATCACCGACTCCGGCACCACGTTGCGCGGGTTCATCAGATGCTCGCGCTGCCAGTCATCCGAGTAGCGGCCGCCGACGCGGGCGAGGTCAGGCCCCGTCCGCTTCGAGCCCCACTGGAAAGGATGGTCGTACATCGACTCGGCCGCCAGGCTGTAATGGCCATAGCGCTCCACCTCGTCGCGGAACGGCCGGATCATCTGGCTGTGGCAGAGGTAGCAGCCCTCACGCACATAGATGTTGCGCCCGGCCAGCTCCAGCGGCGTATAGGGCCGCATGCCGTCCACTTTCTCGATGGTGTTTTCCAGGTAGAACAGCGGAGTGATCTGCACCAGGCCGCCGATGGTCACCACGAGCAAGCTGAAGATCAGCAGCAGCGTGGCATTTCTTTCGATTGTTTCGTGCTTCATGACACGGTTGTCCTTGTGCTTATTCCGCTGCCGCAACCGCTTGCGCACCGACCATCACCTTGGAAGGCGTGGCACCCTTGATGGTACGATAGAGGTTGTAGACCATCACCAGTGCGCCCACGAGGAAGAGCAGGCCGCCAAAGGCACGGATGACATAGTAGGGATGCATGGCCTGTACCGTCTCCGAGAAGGAGTAGACGAGGAAGCCCTGGTCATCGTACTCGCGCCACATCAGGCCCTGCATGATGCCGGAAACCCACATGGCCGAGGCGTAGACCACGATACCCAGCGTGGCGAGCCAGACGTGCCAGCTGACCAGACGCAGCGAGTAGACTTCTGCCTTCCCCCACAGACGCGGGACCAGGTAGTACACGGCACCCATGGACACCATGCCGACCCAGCCGAGCGCACCGGAGTGCACATGGCCGATGGTCCAGTCGGTATAGTGGCTGAGCGAGTTGACGGCCTTGATGGACATCATCGGGCCTTCGAAGGTGGACATGCCGTAGAAGGCGACCGAAATCACCATCATGCGCAGCACCGGATCGGTGCGCAGCTTGTCCCAGGCGCCAGACAACGTCATCAGGCCATTGATCATGCCGCCCCACGAGGGCATCCACAGCATGATCGAGAAGGTCATGCCGA
>CAZECZ010000278.1:0-3680 GCA_964510815.1 uncultured Aestuariivirga sp. | reverse complement strand
CGGCGGATTGATGAGGAAGCCGAACAGCCCGGCGCCGACCAGATTCCAGAACAGGACGGCGGCGAAGAACATAAACGGCCAGTGATAGATCCGTTCCCACTCGGCCTCATGCTCGACCTTGTGCCGCGTATAGGCTTCGAAGCCGACAACCAGCAGCGGCACCACTTCGAGCGCCGAGATCATCGCGCCGACCGCAATCACCGACGTTGGCGTGCCGCTGAAATACAGGTGATGGAAGGTCCCGAGCACCCCGCCGAACAGGAAGATGATCGTCGCGAACAACACCATCACGGTGGCGGTGGAGGTTCGCAGGATGCCCATCTGGACGAACAGCAGCGAGATGATGGCCGTGGCGAAGACTTCGAAAATACCCTCGACCCACAAATGCACCACCCACCAGCGCCAATATTCCATGATGGCGATGTTCGTATGCTGGCCCCACATCAGCCCCGCGCCGTAGAGCAGCCCGATGGCGAGCGCTGACACCAGCACGAGATAGATGAGGGACTTTCCGCCTTCCCGTCGCAGCACGGGCCAGAGCGCGCGCACCACCAGCGCCACCCAGAGGAACAGGCCAATCAGGAGGTAGATCTGCCAGAAGCGGCCGAGATCGACATATTCATAGCCCTGATGACCGAACCAGAAATTCGCCGTCAGACTGGTGAAGAAGCGGTGGACGGCCGCCCATTGCCCGGCAAAGGAGCCGATGACGATGACCAGAAGGCTGACGAACAGAAAGTTGACGCCGAGCCGCTGGAACTTGGGGTCGCGTCCCCCGAGCATCGGCGCGACATAGAGCCCGGTCGCCAGCCATGCCGTGGCGATCCACAGCACCGCGAGTTGCGTGTGCCATGTGCGGGTGATCGTGTAGGGAAGATATTCTGCAAAAGGCAGGCCATAGAGCCCTTGTCCCTCGACCGCATAATGAGCGGTGACAATGCCCAGCAGCACCTGCCCCACGAACAACGCGCAGACGACCCAGAAATATTTCGCGGTAGCCCGCATCGACGGTGTGATGACGGCCTGTCCCAGAAGATCAGAGGTCGCCATGCCGCCCTCGGGCAGGATGTCGCCGCGCCAGACGTCGAACTGCTTGGCGTAATAGGCGATGAGTGCGCCTGCCGCCGCAAGCAGCAGGATGACCGACGCAAGGCTCCACAACAATGTACCGGTGGTTGGGCTATTGCCCACCAGGGGTTCGTGCGGCCAGTTGCTGGTATAAGTGATGTTCTGGCCCGGACGATCGGTGGTCGCCCCCCAGGCCGTCCAGAAATAGAAGGCGGTAAGCTGCCGGGCTTCCGCGGCCGACAGCTCGCCATAGACCGGGAAGGCATAGTCGCGGCGGAGCTTTAGCGAGGCAGGATCGCCGCCATCGTACAGGCTTACGAAATGCTGCTGTACCTGCCGGATCGCGCGCGCGCGGGTGTCGCTGACCGTGATGACGCCGGATGCAGGGTCGTAGGTGTTCCTACGCATCTCCTCCTGCAGCCCGGCCCTTCGCATAGCCTCCGCCTGCGTCGCGGACACGCCTGGGAGAGGTTGCGAGGCCGACAGGGCGAGCAATGCCTCCGCCTCGCGGTGCAGCCAGTCGGCGCTCCAGTCGGGCGCCAGATAGCTGCCATGGCCCCAGATCGAGCCCTGTTCCATGCCGCCGATCGACTGCCAGATATTCTGGCCGGTCTCGATGTCCGCGCGCGTGAACAATGTCTCGCCGCTTTGGGACTTCACTGCTTCGGGAATGGGCGGCGCCTGCTGGTAGATCTGCTGCCCGAGCAACAGTAGGATTCCGAACATGACCACCATGCCGACCGACAGGATGATCCACAGCCTTTTGATGCTGAATGTCGTTTGATAGCTCTTCATGCCCCAAACCCCCTCCGTTCAGAATAGTCCGTGACTACCGCCTACCGCGCCCAAAATTGTTATGATGCTGACGGCAAGTAATAACTGATGCAGCCGGATCATTCGAGCGAAATCCGCCTCTGGTGACTGTGTATTGGCGAGGCGGCGATGGAGATGCAGCGGCTCGATGACGAGCAACATCAGCGCAAACACGGTCCAGAGTGCGACCATCAGGTGCATCCACCAGAACCGGCCGTCGAGGAAGCGGCTCCACAGATCGGCGCGCGCCACCAGCCACAGGCCACTTGCGCCGGCAAGCAGAACCCACAGGCGTGCCTGCCAGGCAAAGCGCGCCTCCATCTGCTGAAAACGGCGCAAGCGATCCTGCGGCAGTTCCGTTGCCTTAAGCGTCGGCATCAGCACCCAGGTGACGAAACCGACGCCGCCTATCCAGAACAGGACCGCGATGACATGCACCGCGCGAGCAAGGGCGAAGTCATCCACGGCCGGCGTCTTCGCCAAGGAACGGGCGTTCCCGGTAGAACTCGACCTGCATCGTCATGGGGCCGAGCGGAACGACATGATGGGTTGCTTGCGGCGGGATGATCGCGGGCCTGTCGGGCGTCACGAGCTGCTCGCTCGGCGGATCGACGAAAACGAGCCGCACTTCGCCCTCCAGCATCCGCAGGAGGCCCCAGGTGCCTGCTTTGGTGCGATGATCGTTGCGCAGCGCGTCGGGTAGGCTTTGCTCATCGAAGATCGGCGATGCGCCGTAGGGGACCGGTGTCACGACGCGGCCCTCGCGGAAATGGCGGCCAGGCCGCCGCGGTCGATCTTGATGCCGGTCAGCAAGCTCTCGCCAATGCGCAGTGCCGCTTCGCGAAACCGATCCGCGACCGCAGCGTTCGGCGCGATCCGAGCAAGCGTCTGGTCCCAGAGCGACTGCCAGCGCGCGAAATGCGCCTCATCAAGCTCGCCGATCGCGATATGCTTGCGCATCGGATTGCCGCTGAACCGACCGGATTCGAGCATGATCGAGGCCCAGAAATCCTTCATCCGCGTCAGATGATGCGGCCAGTCGCCGATGCGCTCCGCAAAGATCGGGCCGAGCGTGTCGTCCTGGCGGACGGTGTCGTAGAAACTCTCCACAAGCTGCGAAATAAACGCATCATCGATCCCGCAGGCGAGCGCATCCGCCATCTTGCGTGCCCGCGCTTGCTCGGCATGGTTCGACGTCATTGCCTGCCTCGACTCGATTAAGATGTGTGCATGGTTTACGCGCCTTGGCGGATAAAACCAATATATGATATGCATCTTTTATGAGATTGTCCGTCCAGACCGACTATGCCCTTCGCACATTGATGTTCCTGGCCGTGAAGGACGGCCATCATTCGATCGCCGAGATCGCACACGCTTATGGCATCTCGAAGAACCATCTGATGAAAGTGGCGCAGCGACTGGCCGCGGAGGGATTTGTCGAGGGTGTGCGGGGCCGGAGCGGGGGCCTCAAGCTGGCGCGGCCCGCCAATGCCCTGAACGTCGGTTCGATCATGCGCATCATGGAAGACACCGGGACATTCGTCGAATGCTTCGACGCGGCGACCAACAGCTGCGTCGTGACGCCCGCATGCGGCTTGCGCCATGCCTTGGCAGGCGCGCTGGAAGCTTTCGCGCGACACCTCGATCAGTTCACCATCGCCGATCTCGTACCGGATTCCAAAAGCTACGGGTGGCAGCTCGACGCGCAAGCGGCCACTGCTTCGACGTAACGGAGAACCCGGCGATTCTGACCTCATCCTTCTCGGAAGCCCGCAACATCTGTAATGAGTTATTACGCC
>CAZECZ010000277.1:0-3687 GCA_964510815.1 uncultured Aestuariivirga sp. | reverse complement strand
TGGCTGGTCATCACCGGGCTTGGCATCACCCAGATCATCGGCTGGGGCACCACCTTCTACGCATTGGGCGCCCTGTCGGAAGACATCGCATCGACCACCGGCTGGTCCAAGGCGCTGATTTTCGGCGCCTTCTCCGCAGCTCTGCTCCTCAGCGGCCTGATCTCGCCATGGGCCGGCCGCTTCGTCGACCGCCGCGGCGGGCGCACGCTGATGATGACGGGATCGCTGCTGGCCGCCCTGGGCCTTGTGGTCCTCGGCCTGTTCCCGAACAGGGTGGGTTATGTGGCGGGCTGGCTGGTGCTGGGATTTGCCATGCGCTTTGCCACCTACGATGCAGCTTTCGCCAGCCTGACCCAGATTGCCGGGGACCGGGCAAGACGGGCGATTTCCTATCTCACCCTCTTCGGCGGCCTCGCCTCCACCGTGTTCTGGCCGGTGAGTCATTTCCTCTCGGAGGCCGTGGGTTGGCCGCAGACCCTGCTGGCCTACGCCGCGCTGCACATCCTCGTTTGCCTGCCCATCCACTGGGCGGTGTTGCGCGAGGCAAAGGGCGAGGTGGCGAGCCTGGGGCCGGCACCTGAGGGACATGAGCCGCTTTCCGGCACCGACCGCACCAAGGCCATGGCGCTGTTCGCCGCCGTCCTCTCCATGAACGGCCTGGTGTTCTCCTCGATCTCCGCTCATGTCGTGCCGCTGTTCGAGGGGCTCGGTTTCGCAGGTGGCAGCGCTGTCACCATGGCCGCCCTCATCGGCCCCTCCCAAGTGGCAAGCCGCTTGGGTGAAATCCTGCTGGGTCGGCGGCTCAAGGCCGTGCATCTGGGGCTGATCGCCTTCCTGCTGCTGCCGCTGGCGCTGGGAATATTTGCCGCAGGCGGCTTTGGCGTGACGGCGGCACTGATCTTCGCAGTTCTCTATGGCGCCTCGAACGGCCTTGTCACCATCGCCAAGGGTGCCGTGCCGCTCGTCCTGTTCGGCCGCAAGGGCTATGGCGAGGTGCTGGGAATACTATCCGCACCGCAACTGGTGCTGAATGCGGCAGCCCCCCTGCTCTTCGCGTTGCTGCTCGGCATCACGTCGCCGCAGGGGGCCCTCATGATCGCTGGCGGCGCAGCCCTCGTCTCGGGTCTTGCCATGATCTGGCTGGCGCGTCTCCACCCGCGCTGAGTGCTGCCCCGGCAGCGCCTTCCACCGCTGGGTGCAACCTCATGATTTCTCGACAAGACCATCGTTCGGCGTTAGTCTTCAGGTCCCACGGCGTGAGGCATGTATTCGCATATCAGCCTGTGATCATTGGCAGGCCGCAACGAATATGCCTTGGCCGTGACGTGCATTCTCAAGGGACGATCACAACTTCGACAGGAGGACCGCATGTGTGCGTGGAAGATCGAAGGAGACTATGCCGAGACCTGCAATTGCAATCTGCTCTGCCCCTGCATTGCGACCAACATGGCCGCAACGCCAACCGAGACGGACTGCAAGGCTGCCGTCGCCTTCCACATCAACAAGGGTGAGAAGGACGGCGTGAAGCTCGATGGCCTCTCCTTCATCGTGCTGCTGCATTCCCCCGGCCCGATGATCGAGGGCAACATGAAGGTCGGACTGATCGTCGACGAGAAGGCCAGCGACGAGCAGGTGGAAGCCATCGGCGCCATTGCCTCCGGCGTCGCCGGCGGACCCATGGCCAATCTCGCCCCGCTGGTTTCGGAAATGGCCGGCGTCGAGCGTCAGAAGATCGACTTCACCGGTTCGGGCCTCAACTGGGCGGTGAAGGCCGGCAACCTCATCGACCAGCAGATCGAGGGCATTCCCAGCATGGCGGATGCCAGCGTGCCAATCTTCCTCGACAACGCCGCCCATCCCGCCAATTCGCGCCTGGCGCTCGGCAAGGCGGTGCGGAGCGTCTTCAACGCTTTCGGCATCACCTGGCGCGACGACACCGGCAAGCGCAATGGGCATTTTGCGCCGTTTGCCTGGGCTGGTTGATCAGGCGGTCGCGGATTTGCCTCCGGGAAGGATGACAAAGCCGGCGATGCACACGAGAGCGAAGGCACCGCCGGCAAGAAACGCCGCAGGCGAACCGTAGACATCCCACAGCACACCGGCAAACGTGCTGCCAACCAGCATGGCGACACCGCTCATCAGGTTGAACATGCCGAAAGCCGTGCCGCGCAGGTCGTCCGGGGCCGTATCGGCCACCAGGCTCGACAGGATGCCCTGGGTGAGCCCCATGTGGAGGCCCCACAGGCCAACGCCGATGAGCATGGCCCCGATGCTGGCGCTGAAGGCCAGCACTAGGTCGGCGAGGATCAGCACACCAAGACCGGCAAGCAGCAGGCCGCGGCGTCCCAAGCGGTCCGACAGCATGCCGGCAGGATAGGACGACAGCGAATAGACGAGGCTCATCACCACCATCACCAGCGGCACATAGGCCGTCGCAAGTCCTGTGTCGGATGCCTTGAGCACCAGAAAGGCCTCCGAAAACCGCGCCAGCATCATCACCGCCCCCAGCACTGCCACGCGCCAGAAGGCAGCACCCAGAGCGCCGGCGGTCGCGGCGTCGAAGCCGGGCTTGCGCGCGCCCGCCGGCGCCATCGGCGGCTCCTCCACGCCGAGGGCCAGAATGGCAAAGGCGATGACCGCCGGCACCAAAGCCACCCACATCACGGCACGCAAGTCCATCATCAGGATGGCCATCAGACCCATGGCGGCAAGCGGCCCCGCAAAGGCGCCGACCGTGTCGAGCGATTGGCGAAGCCCGAAGGCGGCCCCGCGCAGGTGCGGCGGCGTCATGTCGGCCACCATGGCATCGCGCGGCGCACCGCGGATACCCTTGCCGATGCGGTCGGCGAAGCGTGCCGCGAAGACGGCCGCGACCGACGTCGCCAGCGGGAACAGCGGCTTGACGATGGTGGCAAGCCCGTAGCCCGCCAGCGCCAGGCCCTTGCGGCTTCGCCAGCGGTCGCTGAGGAGGCCGGAGAACATCTTGGAGATGAGTGCGGTTGCCTCCGCGATGCCTTCCAGGAGGCCCAGCAAGGCCGCACTGGCCCCCAGCGTTCCCACAACGAACAGCGGCAGCACCGCATGAATCATCTCGGACGAGACATCCATGAACAGGCTGACGAGACCCAGCATCCACACGCCGCGCGGAACGTTCTTCATGGCACTTGCGATCAACTTCCGTCTGACTGGCGGTGGCAGGTTCAAAGTGATAATCACCCCGCCGAAGCGAAACCACAAGGCCAGGCGATATGACAAAGACCCGCACCGAAACCGACACCTTTGGCCCCATCGAGGTCGACGCCACGCGCTATTGGGGTGCCCAGAGCCAGCGCTCGATCGGCAACTTCAAGATCGGCTGGGAAAAGCAGCCGCTGCCGGTGGTGCGAGCCCTCGGCATCGTCAAGCGTGCGGCGGCGGAAGCCAACATGGCGCTGGGCCGCCTCGATCCGAAGATCGGCGGTACCATCGTCAAGGCCGCGCAGGAGGTGATCGAAGGCAAGCTCGACGCCCACTTCCCGCTCGTCGTCTGGCAGACGGGTTCGGGCACGCAGTCGAACATGAACGCCAACGAGGTGATCTCCAATCGCGCCATCGAGATGCTTAGCGGCGAGATGGGCTCGAAGAAGCCGGTCCATCCCAACGACCACGTCAACATGAGCCAGTCGTCGAACGACACCTACCCGACGG
>CAZECZ010000276.1:0-3738 GCA_964510815.1 uncultured Aestuariivirga sp. | reverse complement strand
GAGCACCAGATTGTGGATCTGGGGGTCCCCCGTTCGAGCCGGGGAGGCGGTACCATCAAGATCAGCGATTGAGAGATTTCCAAGGCGCTTTCCTGGTTCTGGGTCGGCACCGGGCAGGCACGCCAATGTATTTGTTATCTCATGGGGGACCGCCCCTGTGGTCGCGATCGCCGAATCCGCTCGAGGCTTGATTGATCGATCTTCCACCGCAATGTCTCTGCGGTGGTGACCAGCTATTGGGAGTCTGACCCAAGAACGGGAAAATGACAGGCGACCTGCCGCCCCATCGAACGTGCTTCGAGGACCGGACGCTCGACACGGCATTGATCCCTCGCGATGGGGCAACGCGTATGGAAGCGGCAGCCTGATGGCGGATTGATCGGGCTCGGCACATCTCCCGAAAGAACAATGCGGTTCCGCTGACTCTGCTTTGCGATGTCCGGCACCGGGACAGCCGAAATCAAGGCTTGCGTATAGGGATGGGCTGGCTTTGTGAAGATGTCCTCAGCCGCACCGAGTTCCACGATCGAACCCAGATACATGACGGCAATGCGATTGGACACTTGCCGCACAACGCTCAAGTCGTGGGCAATGAAGACATAGGTGAGCTTCAATTGCTCCTGAAGGTCGGCAAGGAGATTGACGATCTGTGCCTGCACGGACACATCCAGCGCCGACACCGGTTCGTCCAGCACGATCAATTCGGGATTGAGCGCGATGGCGCGAGCGATGCCGATCCGCTGTCGCTGGCCGCCAGAAAACTCGTGCGGGAAGCGCATGGCATGGTCCGGCTTGAGGCCAACGATTTCCAGTAATTCGGCAACGCGCTTTGCGATTGCCGCCGTCGACATGGAGGTGTGCACGCGAAGTGGCTCGGCGATCAGATCCTGCACGCGTCGCCGCGGATTGAGCGATGCGTAAGGGTCCTGGAAGACCATCTGGATTCGACGCCGCATCGGCCGCATCCGGCGCTCGGAAATGGTCGAGATGTCGGTATCGCCAAACCGGATGGTGCCCGAAGTCAGCGTGTAGAGGCGGGTAATGCAGCGCCCGAGCGTGGACTTGCCGCAACCCGACTCACCGACAAGCCCCATGGTCTCGCCCGGCATGACAGATAGCGACACGCTGTCGAGCGCATGTACAACCTTCTTGCCACCAGCGGAGAACCGCGTCCCCACCATAAAGCGCTTACTCACGTCCCTCAGATCGAGAAGCGGCGTGGTCATGCATTCACCGCAAAACACGCGACGGCCCGCTTTTCACCAATGAGCATTGGCTCAGCATCACACTTCTCAAACCGCTGCCGGCAACGCGGCGCGAACGCGCAACCGGGCGGCCGGTTGACGAGATTGGGCGGGGAACCGGGGATCGCCTTGAGCCGTCTGGGCTTCTCACCGCTGAGCGGCGGAATGGAATCGAGCAACGCTTTGGTATAGGGATGCCGAGGCGACAAAAACAGGTCCTCCTTGCGGCCGCGCTCGACGACACGGCCGGCATACATCACCATCATGCGGTCCGCGATCTCGGCCATGACCCCCATGTCATGGGTAATGAACACGATGGCACTGCCGTGGTTCTTCTGGAGCTTGCGCACAAGATCGAGAATCTGCGCCTGCACTGTTACATCCAACGCCGTTGTCGGTTCATCCGCGACAAGCAGTGCCGGATTGCACGACAGGGCCATGGCGATCACCACGCGTTGGCGCATCCCGCCAGAGAGCTGATGTGGATAGCGGTTCACAGCTTCCCGTGGATTGGGAATATTGACCTCTGCGAGGAGATCGACGGCACGCTGCAGGGCCGCCGCCTGGGACACATTCTCATGCGCGCGAATCTGTTCCGCGATCTGCCATCCCACGGTGTAGACCGGGGTCAGTGCAGTCATCGGGTCCTGGAAGATCATGGCGACTTCCTTGCCCCGGAGCTTCCGCATCTCTTTCGCAGATAGGCCCAGAAGCTCGCGGCCACGATAGGAAATGGACCCGGTGATCGTGGCGTTGGGGTCTGTGATCAGGCCCATCACGGCCAGCAGGGAGACGGTCTTGCCCGAACCGGATTCTCCGACGACTCCCAGAAGCTCGCCTTCCGCAACATCGAAAGAGACTCCATCGACAGCCCGGACAACGCCTTGTTCTGTACGGAAGCTCACAGTGAGATCACGAACCCTGAGCATCAATGACCTCTCACGCGCGGATCGAGCAGCATGTAGAGAATGTCGACGAGGGCGTTGGCCATGACGACGAAAAAGGACGCGTACAGCACCGTGGTCATGATAATGGGCAGATCGAGATTGAGCAGCGCGTCGTAGGTGAGTTTGCCCACGCCCTGGAGACCGAAGACCACTTCCGTTAACAGCGCAGCACCGCCGACGAGCGCACCGAAGTCGAGGCCGAACAGCGTGACAAAAGCGATCAGCGAGGTGCGCAATGCATGGCGGAGCAGGATACGGGTTTCCGACAACCCCTTGGCGCGCGCGGTACGAATGTAATCTTCCTGCATCGACTCGATGATCGAGGCGCGCAAGATACGGCCGTAGAGCCCGATGTAGAGAACCGAAAGCGTGATCCACGGGATGATCAGCGTCAGGAACCAGCCCTTGGGATCGTCGCTGAAATTCTTGTAGCCAAGCGGCGGCACCCAGGCAAAGAGCCAGGTATCGTGATAGCGGCTCTGGGTAACGAGGTTCATCACCTCGCCCAGCCAGTAGACTGGCATGGAAATGCCGATGAGACCCAGCAGCATCAGCAGCTTGTCGATCCACGACCCTCGCGTCGCCGCAGCGGCGATGCCGATGATCAGGGCAAACACCACCCAGAGTACGGCAGCGCCGATGACCAGCGACAGTGTGACGGGAATGGTATCCATCACTGCGGGGATCACCTTCCAGCCGCGGTTCACAAACGAAGTGAGATCACCAGTGACGAAGATCTTCTTCATCATCAGCAGATACTGGACATAGAGCGGCTGGTCGAAACCGAAACTCTCGCGCACGGCCCTGAGAATTTCCGGCGACGCGTTACGCCCGGCGATGCGAGCAGCGGGATCGACACCGGGCGTGGCGAAGAAAATCAGGAACACCAATACGCTGATGCCGAACATCACGAACATCATTTGCCCCAGGCGCCGGACGAGTGTGTAGATCATCAGCCGCGTCCGATCCTGATCTTCGAACGCGGGTCCAGTGCATCGCGCAGGCCATCGCCAAGCACGTTCAGAGACAGCACCGTGATCACGATGGCAATACCGGGTGCCAGCGCCACGAGCGGGCGGGTATAGAGCAGCGTCTGCCCATCCTGGATGATGGTGCCCCAGCTGGCATCGGGCGGCTGCACGCCAATCGAAAGAAAGGACAGCGCCGACTCGGTCAGCATGTTGAGCGCCATCATGATCGGCACGAAGACGATCAGCGTGGTGGAAACGTTCGGCAGGATGTCGCGCAGCAGGATGCGATGGCTTGGCACGCCGAGACCGATGGCAGCCAGCACGAACTCGCTTTCGCGCAACGCCAGCACCTGGCCACGGATGGGCCGGGCCACGTAGGGAATATAGACGACGCCAATGATGAAGATTGGCAGCCAGAGGGAGCCGGACTCGATGGTGATGACGCCGAGGTCGATCCCCTGGGTGATCAGCACGATCGATAGCGAAATGGCGAAGAGATAGACCGGGAAAGCCCAGAGAATGTCGAGAATGCGCGACAGCACCACATCGACGATGCCGCCGAAAAAGCCGGCGGCC
>CAZECZ010000275.1:0-3783 GCA_964510815.1 uncultured Aestuariivirga sp. | reverse complement strand
CGCCGAACTCGATGAACACGCGGAAGGCGTACACACCTCCGAGATTGACGTTGATCTGAGGCCGTCGGACCGCCGCCGTGAAGAAATCATCGCCGATATTCGTAAACGACTTGCGGTGCTGCCAGCCAGCATCAACGCAGGTCAACCGATATCGCACCGGCTCGACCACATGTTATCTGGTGTCCGCGCACAGATCGCGCTCAAGATCTTCGGTGATGATCTCGATACGCTGCGCACGGTCGCCGAACAGCTCCGGTCCCGTATGGGTGAGATCCCCGGTCTTGTCGATATCGCCGTGGAGCGTCAGGTGCGCGTGCCGCAGGTCCAGGTCGTTGTCGATTATGAAAAGGCCTACGCGCATGGCATCGCGCCTGCAACCATCACCGATACGCTTTCGACGCTGATCAATGGCCGTGTCGTCTCGCAGATTATCGAAGGTAGCCGGCGCCACGATGTCGTGCTGCGTGTTCTCGACAAGGATCGCACGAGTGAAGGGCTGAGAAACCTGAAGGTGGAGACACCTTCCGGGCCCATTCCGCTCTCCATGTTCGCCTCCATCGTCGAGGCGGACGGTCCCAACCAGGTCGCGCGTGAGAATACCAAAAGGCGCATCTACGTGCTCGCCAATTCCGACGGCTCGGATATGTCTCGGATCGTCGCCGACATCCGTGCCATGCTCGACCAGGTTCAGTTGCCAAGCGGCTATTTCACATCGTTGGAGGGTACGTTCCAGTCGCAGGAGGAGGCCTCGCGCACCATCGCGCTGCTCTCGCTTCTGTCTTTGGCGGGCATTTTCACGGTGCTCTACAGCCGCTATAAATCCGCTGTGCTGGCCATGATCATCATGGGTAATGTGCCACTGGCGCTGATCGGCAGTGTGGCGGCGATCTGGTATGTCGGTGAAACGTTATCTGTCGCTACTATGATCGGCTTCATCACGCTTGCCGGTATCTCGGCCCGCAACGGGATTCTCAAGATCAGTCATTATATCAATCTCGTGATGTTCGAAGGAGAAACCTTTGGCCGAAAGATGGTCGTGCGCGGCAGCCTCGAACGCCTGGTTCCCGTCCTCATGACGGCACTTTCCGCCGGGTTGGCGCTTATCCCCCTGATGATTGGAGCAGATGCACCGGGCAAGGAAATACTCCATCCGGTTGCAATCACGATCTTCGGCGGCCTTATCAGCTCCACACTGCTCGATACCGTACTGACGCCGATCCTTTTCCTGCGCTACGGCGAAGAGCCGCTGCGCAGGCTGATGTCTGCGCGTGATGAAATCGCGCAAACCCCGACCGCACAACAGGCCTACTGATCTACTAGGATCACCGTTTTGAGGGAGAACAAACATGCGCAAGAAGTTCGTCGTTATGTTCACATTCGCATTGGCATTCGCATCAGCAACGCCGGCGATGGCCCATAGCAACGCCAAGTTCATTACCGGTCCAAATGGCGGTCATATGATCGACGCTGGCGGTGGCGCGCAGCATTGGGAACTGACGGCCAATGGAGGTGAAATGACCCTCTACGTGACAGACGAAGCAGAAAAGCCAATTGAAACAGCGGGCAGCTCGGCCGAAGGGCGGGTGCTCGTTGGCGGCAAGAACCATACTGTCAAGTTCATGCCTGCCGGTGGTAATACAATGAAGGCGACAGGCGATTTTGTTGCTGCCCACGGCATGAAGGTAATCGTCAAGACGGACGGTGTGGGCGGCAAGAGCTTCCAGGCCCGTCTCACGCCCTTGAAATAGGTTCTGACAAAGACATGACATCAAAGGCCATCGGAGAGATCAACAAGGAGGCCGGGCCCGACGACGGCTCGCCCTCGTTGCCTCCCGATGCCCACATCCTGCTGTGCGACGATGATGTAGAACTGCGCAGGCTCCTTGCGGCCTATCTGCGCGACAACGGTTACCGCGTGACGCCCGTTGGCGATGGTCGCGATGTAGTGCGTCAAAGTGCTGATGCCGCCGTCGACCTGCTCATTCTCGATCTCATGCTGCCCGGCGTAAATGGCCTGGAAATCTGCCGCAACTTGCGCGCCCATTCCAACGTTCCGATTCTGATGTTGACCGCCAAAGGCTCGGAGACAGATCGCATCGTTGGGCTGGAGATGGGCGCCGACGACTACGTGGCAAAGCCGTTCAGTCCACCGGAACTGCTTGCCCGCGTCAAGGCGCTGATCCGGCGGGCTCGAATGGGTGGCCAGGAGCCGGCAACGAAAAGCGGACGGATCATCGTGTTTGACGGCTGGTCGCTCGATACGCTGCGCCGTGAGTTGCGCAATCCGGAAGGGGTCATCATCGATCTGTCGGTTGGCGAATACGATTTGTTGTTGACCTTCCTGGAAGCGCCTCAGCGGGTACTTGATCGAGACTACCTCATTGAGGTGACGCGCAAGAGGTCCCTTTCTGCATTTGACCGCAGCATTGATGTGCAGATCAGCCGGCTAAGGCGCAAGATCTCTACCGGCGACAACGAGGAGAGTGCGATCAAGACCGTACGCGGGGCCGGCTACATGCTGACGTCCGAAGTTTCGCGCAAATGAGGTATCTGACCGATACAATCGCGGGCCGGGCGATTCTCGTGCTGGTGCTTGGTCTGGGCTCAACATTTTTCCTGGCCCAATATCTCTACCAGGTTTCATCCGAACGCGAGCTGATGCAATCCAATGCAAGCCGCATCGCCGAACGCATCCTGGTTCTTGCTGATACAATTACCTCGGTGTCTGCCGATCAGCGCGATGAGACGGCGCATGGCCTGTCGGGTGGCACACTTGAGCTGCACTGGAGCGAAACACCGCTCACAATCAGCGGTGGATCGCTTGACGAAGCTGCATCGCTGCTGCGGCAACTGCTGCTGGAACGTTCGCCGGGCCTCAAGGCTCGCGGGCTGGTCGTGGGAACCAACAGCGCGCCCAACGTGAGCAGGGAAATCGCCACACACACCACGCTGCTTTCGCTGAAGCTGAAGGACAGCACCTGGCTCAATGTCACATTGGCCAAGGTGCAACCAACGCAGATCGCGGCACCGAGCTTCCTGATATCGTCTTTTGTAGGCGCCCTTGGCGTTATCACGCTGGCCATACTTCTCAGCAGGTGGCTGACGCGCCCACTGGACCGGCTTACCGACAGTGCCGGCTTGCTGTTCCTGAGTGCCGAGAGCGGCCATGATGTCATTGAAGAGGGCACCCGCGAAGTGCGTACGCTCGCGGCAGCCATCAACGAGATGCATCGGCGCATCAGGCGTCTCGTCAACGACCGGACGCAGATGCTGGCAGCCATAAGCCATGACTTGCGCACGCCCCTGACGCGGCTGCGCCTGCGCGCCAATGCCATTGCGGATATTAAGACAAGGATAGCGTTCGAACACGACATCGCCGAAATGGAACAAATGATCGACGCAGCTTTGGGATTTATGCGCGAGAATTCTGAGAAAGAACCGGTCGAGCCAGTCGACGTGGCAGCCATTCTTCAGACGATAGCCGATGAAGCCAGCGATTGCGGCCAGCAGGTCACCATAGAACTCCCGCGTAAGCTCATCGTTCGCGGCCGTCATCTCGCCTTGAAGCGGGCAATTGCAAATCTGGTCCAGAATGCGGTGAAGTACGGCGGGGCTGCGGTCGTCAGGGCACGGGAGTTGCCCAACGAAATCATTATCGCAGTTGCCGACAGCGGCCCAGGCATTCCCAATGAACAGCTCGAAGCTGTCTTTTCCCCATTTTACCGACTGGATGATGCGCGTAGCCGATCAACGGGCGGATATGGACTTGGGCTTGCGGTAGCT
>CAZECZ010000274.1:0-3799 GCA_964510815.1 uncultured Aestuariivirga sp. | reverse complement strand
AGGTCCGCGCCGCCCTCCTCCAGTTTCAGCGTGACTTCGCGCGGCGAAAGCCTGGTGCGGTTCTCGATGGGCGCGATATCGGCACGGTCGTCTGCCCGGACGCGGATGTAAAGCTCTACGTCACAGCCAGTCCGGAAGTTCGGGCGAAGCGACGGCAGGCGGAACTGAGGGGCACCGACTACGACGCCGTGCTGGCAGAGATCAAGGCGCGTGACGCAAGGGACTCCCAACGCGCCGCGGCCCCACTGGTTGTAGCACCGGATGCCGTGGTGATCGACACCTCCAGCCTCAGCGTGTCCGAAGTCGTGGCTCAGGCCGTGGACCTGATCGCCCGAAAGACAGGCCATTGAGCGGCCACAACCACGACCATTCGCATGATCATGGCCCCGGCCACAGCCATGCACCAGCCGACTTCGGCAAGGCCTTCGCCATCGGGATCCTGCTCAATACCGGATTTGTGGTCGTCGAAGCAGCATATGGCGTCCTTAGCCAGTCCATGGCGCTCGTGGCGGATGCGGGCCACAATCTGTCCGACGTCCTTGGCCTGTTGCTGGCCTGGTTCGCAGCTAGTCTTTCGAAGCGTCCGCCCTCCCGGCACTTTACATATGGGCTGAAGGGAAGTTCGGTGCTCGCCGCTTTGGCCAATGCGTTTCTGCTGCTGCTGGCCATCGGCGCCATTGCCTGGGAATCGATCTTGCGGCTCGAGACTCCGGAGCCCGTCGGCAGCGGAGCGATGATGATCGTTGCCACGATCGGGATCGTGATCAATGCCGCAACGGCCTGGCTGTTCGCCAGGGGGCGCGACCGCGATCTCAATATCCGCGGCGCCTACCTCCACATGGTGGCGGACACAGCCGTGTCGGCCGGCGTCGTGCTCGCCGGCCTGCTGATCTGGTATACAAACGCGCTGTGGATCGACCCCGCCACCAGCCTGGTTATTGTCGCCGTCATCGGATGGAGCACATGGGACCTGCTGCGTGAGAGCCTGAAATTGTCGGTGGCCGGCGTTCCGGCTGGAGTCGACCTTGATGCGGTCAAGGAGCAACTCGGCTCGCTCGGCGGCGTCGCCTCCCTCCACGACTTGCATGTTTGGGCCATCGGCACGACCGACATCGCGCTCACGGCCCACCTGGTGATGCCTGGCGGCCATCCCGGGGACCACTTTCTTATCGGCGCCGCCAAAGACCTCCGCGAGTCCCACGGCATCGGCCATGTGTCGCTGCAAATCGAGACAGGTGAAGCCGACTGCCCCCTGGCTCCGCCGGACGTGGTGTAATCGCAAGCATACCGCCGGGCGGTTCTGCAACCTTGGCTTGCTTACCACAAGAGGCTATGCTTAGGTCCTGACGAGGGGGCAGCCTGGACGCCGGTGCACAGCCGGAAAGGAGGAGCCATGCCGCAGTTTCCCGCTTTCGTCAATCTGGCCGATCTCGACGGCAGCAACGGCTTCAGGCTCGACGGACTTGCCGTGGGTGATCAGGCTGGATGGTCTGTTGCATCGGCGGGCGATATCAATGGTGACGGCTTTGACGATCTCATCATCGGTGCGCTCAGGGCCGATCCGAATGGCGAAAACAGCGGCTCCAGCTATGTCGTACTCGGGAAGGCCTCCGGGTTCACGGCGGTTTTCGATCTGTCCTCGACGACCGACCGCAACCATTTCCGGTTCGATGGCGCAGCCGCCTTCGATGTCAGCGGGAGTTCTGTCGCCTCGGCCGGCGATGTCAATGGCGATGGCTTCGACGACTTTATCATCGGCGCTCCTGGAGCCGGTCCGAATGCCCCCTACAGTGGGGCCAGCTACGTCGTCTTCGGCAAGGCCGGAACATTTACCGCGACCATGGATCTTTCCACGCTCGATGGCAGCAATGGCTTCCGGCTGAATGGTGTTTCGGTCGGCGATCGCAGCGGCGGCTCCGTTGCCTCGGCGGGCGACGTCAATGGTGACGGGTTCGATGATCTCATCATTGGCGCCCAATATGTTGGCGGCGGCTCATATGAAGGTGCCAGCTACGTGGTGTTCGGCAAGGTCACAGGCTTCGCCGCCAGTTTCGATCTGTCGACGCTCAACGGCAGCAACGGTTTCAGGATCGACGGAGGCGCACCTTTGGAACGCAGCGGCTATTCAGTCGCCGCGGCTGGAGATGTCAATGGCGACGGCTTCAGTGATCTCTTCATCGGTGCACCATTCGCCAGCACCGATGGCTATGGCAACGGCGTCAGCTACGTCGTGTTCGGCAAGGCCACGGGTTTTGCCGCCAGTTTCGATCTGTCGACGCTTGATGGCACCAATGGTTTCAGTCTTGAGGGCGTCGATCTCGGCGATCATAGCGGCCACTCGGTCGCCTCGGCCGGCGATGTCAACGGCGACGGCGTCGACGATCTCATCATCGGTGCCAGTAGCGCAGACCCTAACGGCTCTGCCAGCGGGGCCAGCTATGTGGTATTCGGCAAAACCTCGGGGTTTGCCGCGGCCATCGATCTTGCGAGCCTCGATGGAAGCAATGGCTTCAGGATTGCCGGTGCAGCCGCCGGCGATTCGAGCGGCTGGTCCGTCGCCTCGGCGGGTGACGTCAATGGCGATGGCTTCGACGATGTGATCATCGGTGCGTTTCATGCCGGTTCGAACGGCTCCGAAAATGGAGCCACCTACATCGTGTTCGGCAAGGCCTCCGGCTTCAACGCCAGCATCAGCCTTTCGACCCTCACCGGCAACAATGGGTTCCGGCTCGACGGTGTGGTGGCAGGTGACTACAGTGGCCGCTCCGCCGCCTCGGCTGGTGACGTCAATGGCGACGGGTTCGACGACCTGATCATCGGCGCCCTTGGTGCCGATCCGAATGGTGACAGAAGCGGGGCCAGCTATGTGGTTTTCGGTCACCGCGCCCAATCCTCGGTTGCCATCACCGGCACCGAACAGGGCCTGACCCACAACGGCGGCATCGGCGACGACGTCATCGATGCGCTCGATGGCGACGACACCGTGATCGGCTGGGAAGGCGATGACCTCATAAATGGCGGCGCTGGAGATGACACGCTCAATGGCGGCAAAGGCAACGATACGTTGAATGGCGGCTCAGGCCGGGACCTGTTCATCGCGTCGGCCGGCGAGGACATGCACAACGGCGGTTCCGACGTCGACACGATCAGCTTTGCCGCTTTCAAGGCCAACAAGCCCGTGTCGGTCGACCTGACGGCTGGCACCTTCATTCATCCAAATGGCGTGGATGTTCAGACACTGGTGTCGATCGAGAACGTGATCGGATCGAAAGGCGATGACACCATTGACGGCAACACCGCTGCCAACACGATCAGGGCGGGTCATGGCGCAGATGCCGTCAACGGCGGCGGCGGGCGCGATGTCATCATCGGCGGGGCCAACCGCGATACGCTCACCGGCGGCGGCGGCAAGGACCGTTTCGACTACAATGCGGAAAACGAGTCCGGCAAGGGCGTCAACGCCCGCGACGTGATCACCGACTTCACCGTCAACGCCACATCCGGCACGGCCTTCGTGGACCGCATCGATGTCTCGACCATCGATGCCATGGCCGGAACCACCGGCAACCAGGCCTTCACCTTCATCGGTGACGCGGGCTTCACGGTGGAGGGACAGATCCAGGCGGTGCAGTCAGGAGCCGATACCCTCATCCAGATCAATACAGAGGGTACGGGCGGCGCGGAGATGCGGATCGTCCTGGCAAACTTCACGGCATCCACACTGGAGGCGGCGGATTTCATTCTCTAGGGTCTGTACTCAATAAGGTCTGGCGGCGCAGTTGATTTGCTGATTCAAGGT
>CAZECZ010000273.1:0-3841 GCA_964510815.1 uncultured Aestuariivirga sp. | reverse complement strand
CGAAGCTCGCCGCCATGAGCCCGATGAGGCCATAGAGGATGAGATAGGGCCAGGCGACGAGCCAGCGCTTGTCCTTGTCCGGATGGCAGTCGGGCCCGGTGACGATGGCCGCGGTGATCGCCGCCATGTTGATGGCGTGGCTGCCGAACGGCGCCATCAGCGTCGAGCCGATGCCGGTGACCAGCAGGCACGGCTGCACCGGCGGCTGATAGCCCGAGGCGCGCAGCATCGCGAAGCCGGGCAGGTTCTGCGACGCCATGGTAACCAGGAATAAAGGCACACCGATGGAGATCGCCGTCTGCAGGTGGAAGGTGGGCGTGGTCCATTCCAGCGCCGTGAAGCCGAAGTGGCAGCAATTCTCCGCCATGCCGCCGCTCAGCAGCGCCATGACCACGCCCAGCACCACGATGACCGGCACCGCATAGAGCGGCCACATCATCCTGAGGCTGAAGAACACGGCGATCAGCGGGATGACGAAGACAGGCTCGGCCAGTGCGGCCGCCGGAACCCCCAGCGTATAGCGGAGCAGCACGCCCGCCAGCATCGCCGCGGCGATGGGCGCCGGGATCTTCTCGATGGCCTTCTCCAGGGGCTTGATGAGCCCGGCGACGACCATCAGCGCCCCCGCCACCACGAAGGCGCCCAACGCATCCGGATAGGTGACGCCGGAAGCGCTGGTGGCGATGAGGGCGGCACCGGGCGTCGACCACGCCGTGATGATCGGCATCTTGTAGCGCCACGACAGGATGAAGGAGGTGACCGCCATGGCGATGCACAGCGCTGCCGCCCAGGACGCCTGCTGGGCGGGCGTGGCGCCCACGGTGCGGGCCGCCTCCATGATGAGCAGGATGGTGGAGGCGAAGCCCACCACCACGGCGGTGGTGGTGGCGGAGATCAGGCTGAACCAGCCGGCGCGGCCGGTGGTGATGGACGGCGAAGTCATGGGAGGCGAAGTCATGGGAGGCGAACTCACGGAATGGGAATGCCCGGCTCGTATTTGGCGACCCGGAGGATGAGGCTGGTCTTGACGTTCTCGACATTGGGGGCGGCGGTGAGCTCACCGATGATGAAATCCTGCAGCGAGGTCAAGCCGGCGCCGACGCATTTGAGCAGGAAATCGGCCTCGCCCGAGATGGCATAGGCCTCGCGCACCAGCGGCCAGCGCTGGGCGGCGGCCTCGAAGGCCTTGAGCTCGGCCTCGTTCTGGCGCTTCAAACCGACGAAGGCGAGCATGGCGATGTCGTAGCCCAGGGCCCGGGCATCGAGCACGGCGCGGTAGCCGGTGATGAGCCCTGCCCGCTCCAGCGCCTGCACCCGCCTGAGACAGGGCGGCGGCGACAGGCCGACCTTTCCGGCCAGCTCGACATTGGTGATCCGCCCGTCGCGCTGCAATTCGCGCAGGATCTTCCAGTCGGTCGCATCCAGATGAACCCGTTCCCGCATGCCGCCACATTAGTGCGTAATGCGCCGAGACGGAATCGTCTTGGCGAAGCAATGACACACCAACCTGTTGATGAGCGAGCAACTGATCTGACTTTTGATGGTTCCATCAGAAGTCAGGTTGCTCCAGGCGCGGCGGCGCAGGTGATGGACGAATTGCTGGAGCCGGGTATCGGCCTTGCCTTCGACGATTTCGGCACCGGCCACAGCTCGCTCAGCGACCGGCAGCGCTTCGCATTCTCCTAGGTCAAGATCGACCGTTCCTTCGTGGCCGGCATGGGCAGCACGCCTGCCAATCCCGCCATCATCCGCGCCGTGGTCCGGCTGGCCCGCGACCTCGGCATCGGCGTCGTGGCGGAAGGCATCGAGACGTCAGACCGACCCTGGAACAGGAGGGCTGCGGCTACCTCCAGGGCTATCTGTTCGGCAAGCCGGCGCCGTTCGAGGACACGCTGGCCGCGCTGTCGGCCAACCGGCTGCGCGCCGTCCTGCCGGGGCATCCGGAGGCCGACTTGCGGACCCGGAAATGGACTGTCCACAAGGGATTGTAACGGTCTTGATGCAGCGCCCATATAAGCTATGCTGTTTTCTCATAGCGTACTGGAGCCTACTATGCCTTCCCGACATGTCCGCGTTCTGATCCTCGGATCAGGACCCGCCGGTTATACTGCCGCCATTTATGCGGCCCGCGCCATGCTGAGCCCCGTGCTCATCCAGGGCATCCAGCCGGGCGGCCAGCTAACCATTACCACGGATGTCGAGAATTATCCCGGCTTCGCCGAGGCGATCCAGGGACCGTGGCTGATGGAACAGATGCAGGCGCAAGCCGCCCATGTTGGCACCGAGATCATCTCCGACACAATTACAGAAGTGAAACTGGACGCCAAGCCAATCTGGCTCAAGGGCGACTCGGGCGACGAATATACCTGCGATGCCTTGATCATCTGCACCGGCGCCCAGGCCAAGTGGCTCGACCTGCCTTCCGAACAGGCCTTCCGCGGGTTTGGCGTGTCGGCCTGCGCCACCTGCGACGGCTTCTTCTACCGCAACAAGCGGGTGCTGGTGGTGGGCGGCGGCAACACCGCCGTCGAAGAAGCGCTGTTCCTCACCAACTTCGCCAGCGAAGTGATCGTCATTCACCGCCGCAACGAGTTCCGCGCCGAACGCATCCTGCAGAACCGCCTGTTCGATAATCCGAAGGTCAAGGTGATGTGGGATACGGCGCTGGCCGATGTCCTCGGCACCGATAATCCCAAGGGTGTCACCCACGCCCGCATCCAGAATGTCAAGACCGGCGCCACTGAAGACCTGCCGGTCGATGGCATTTTCATCGCCATCGGCCACAAGCCGGCGACCGAATTGTTCGAGGGCCAGCTTCCCTTCAAGCGCGGCGGCTATCTGGTGACCGAAGGCTTCTCAACGGCAACGTCGATCCCCGGTGTCTTCGCTGCTGGCGACGTGACCGACGATGTCTACCGCCAGGCGGTGACGGCGGCCGGCATGGGCTGCATGGCTGCACTGGAAGCCGAACGCTGGCTCCACGCCAAGACAGAGGTGCACCATGTCACTGAGTAGCACTACCATGGATTGGGACAAGCTGCGCATTTTCCACGCGGTGGCCGACGCCGGAAGTTTCACCCATGCAGGCCACGACCTTGGCCTGTCGCAATCGGCCGTCAGCCGCCAGATCAGCGCCCTTGAAGAAGCGCTGAACGTCCCCCTCTTCCACCGTCACGCCCGCGGCCTGATCCTCACCGAACAAGGCGAGATGCTTTATCGCACCGCGCACGAGGTGTTCACCAAGTTGACGGCGGCGCAAACGCGCCTGATGGATTCGAGGGAAAAGCCCTCCGGCGAACTGCGCATCACCACGACCATCGGGCTGGGGTCCGTGTGGCTCACCCCGCGGCTGCGCGAATTCACCGAACTCTTTCCGCAGATTCAGGTGACGCTCCTGCTCGATGACCGCGAGCTGGATCTCTCGATGCGCGAAGCCGATGTAGCGATCAGGCTGAGGCGCCCGACGCAGCCCGACCTCATCCAGCGCAAGCTGTTCACCGTGCATCATCACCTCTATGCGTCCACCGACTATGTGAAGAAATTCGGCATCCCGAAGTCGGTCGAGGAACTCGACAAGCACAAGATCCTCACCTTTGGCGCCGCCCCGCCTTACCTCACCACGGTCAACTGGCTGGAACAGCTAGGCCGGCCCGAAGGTGACCCGCGGCCGGTGGCGCTGCGCGTCAACAATGCCTATGGGCTCCGCCGCGCCGTACAGTCCGGCATCGGCATCGCCTCGCTGGCCGACTACGTGGTGGCCGCCGACTCGAGCCTCGTGCAGATCGACCTTCCGGTGGAGACGCCGGAGTTCGATACCTACTTCGTCTATCCCGAGGAACTG
>CAZECZ010000272.1:0-3860 GCA_964510815.1 uncultured Aestuariivirga sp. | reverse complement strand
TCGGGCTGCAGTTCGGCGTTCACTTTCCCTTCGAAGAACGCCCCGCCGGACGGATGATCCGCGTCTCGCCGCTCCACGAGGCGATGATCAAGCGGGGCGCCGTGATGGGTTCGGCCCACGGCGCCGAGCGGCCGAACTGGTTCTCGGAAAAACCTCATGACGAGACCCGCGACAGCTTCCATCGCACCAACTGGTTTCCTGCGGTCGCCGCGGAAGTCGATGCGGTGGCCAATCGTGTCGCACTCGCCGATCTCTCGGTGTTCTCGAAATTCGAGGTCACGGGTCCCGACACGCAACGCTTCCTCGACAGGCTTGGCGCCAACACGCCGCCCAGGCCGGGACGCGTCGGCCTCACCCATGCGCTGACACCGGCGGGCGGTGTCGCTTCGGAATTCACCGTCTCGATGCTGGCGCCAGACCGCGCCTATCTCAATTCGGCGGCGGCCGCCGAGGAGATGGATTTCGACCTGCTGCGCGTGCGCACCGAAGGACTCGATGTCACGATCCGCAACCGCACCGACGAGCTCGCCGTCATCGGGCTCATGGGTCCGCAGTCCGCCGCCGCACTTGGCAGGCTTACCCCGGCACCGCTCGGCAGCGCGTTCCCATGGCTCTCTGCGCAAGAGATCATGGTGGCCGGGACTCCGGTGACAGCGCTTCGCGTCTCCTACGTCGGCGAGAAGGGTTGGGAACTCCATGTTGCACGAAACCAGGCGCTGGCGTTGTTCAATGCGCTGGTGGAAGAAGGTACGCCTCTCGGCCTTGGCTTCTACGGCGCCTATGCCGCCAACAGCATGCGGCTGGAAAAGGGCTATCGCGGCTGGGGCATGGACCTGACCACCGAGCGCACGCCGCTCGAATCGGGTCTCGGCTTCGTCGTCAAGCCGGAGGGCCGCGACTTCATCGGCCGAGATGCGATGCTGAATCGCGAGCCCGGCTGGGACATGGTCCTTTTGGAAATCGATACTGCCGACAACGTCGAGCCCTTCTATTCCCATACGGTGCTGGCCAAGGGACGGCCGGTCGGCGTCGTAACTTCCGGTGCCTTCGGCCATCGCGTTCAAAAATCGCTGGCGCTCGCATTTCTGCGCGAACCCCACATCCGCGACGGCCTCAGCGTGAAACTTCTTGGCCGCGAACGCCCGGCCCGTATTCTTGAAACACCGCCCTACGATCCGCAGAACCTGCGGCTCAAGGACAACTGAGGACAACAAGATGGACAAACTCGAAACCGAATGGTCAGTGAATGCAACGGCGGCGCGCCGCGATACCTACTACGCGGCTTCCCAACGCAAGTTCGTGCCGTTCCGCGATCCCATGGTGTTCCGAAAAGGTTCGATGCAGTATCTCTGGGACGTCGACGGCAAGAAATACGTCGACCTTCTCGGGATGAACGTCTGCATCTCGGTGGGGCACTCGCATCCGAAGGTCGTCGCCGCCGCCATGGCGCAGGCCCAGGACCTCACCCATTGCACGACGATGTTCTACCATCCCGTTCCTGCACATTTCGCGGAAGAGTTGGCCGCCACCATGCCGAAGGGCCATGAGTGGGTGGTGCACTTCACCAATTCGGGCTCGGAGGCCATCGACCTCGCGATGGTGATGGCGCGAACTTATACGGGCAACCTGGACCTGCTGGCGCTGCGCACCGCCTATCATGGCCCCACCTCCGCCGCGCAATCGCTGACCGGCATCGCCGCCTTCCGCCATCCCGGCATGCCCGGCAATGTCGCCTTCGTGGCTGAGCCCAACCAGTATCGCGGCGTGTTCGGCCCCGGCACGGACCCCTACCTCGACGAGATCGAACAGGTGATCGCGTCTTCGACCACCGGCAAGGTGGCCGGCATCTTCGTCGAGAGCGTGCAGGGTTATGGCGGCATCATCGAGATGCCCAAGGGCTATATGTCGGGTGCCGCCGAGCGCGTGCGGGCCGCCGGCGGACTCTACATCGCAGATGAGGTGCAGTCCGGCTTCGGGCGCACCGGCGACCACATGTGGGGCTTCGAGGCCGACGACGTCGTGCCAGATATCGTGGTGATGGCCAAGGGCATCGGCAACGGCTTCCCGCTCGGCGCCGTGGTGGCGAAGAAGGCGGTCGGCGACGTGATGGCCGACAAGTTCATGTTCCACACCTATGGCGCAAACCCCACAAGTTGTGCGGCAGGGCGCGCCGTGCTGCAGGTGATCCGCGAGGAGAAGACGCAAGCGAACGCGCGCGATGTCGGCGGGGCGCTGCTGGCCCGGTTGAAGGATCTGCAGCAACGCCACACCGCCATCGGCGATGTGAGAGGACGCGGCCTGATGCTGGCCATCGAGATGGTCAAGGACCGCAAGACCAAGGAACCCGACGCCGGCGTCACCGCCGCGGTGTTCGAAAGCTGCCGCGCACAAGGGCTGATCCTGTCGAAGTCCGGCCCCAACCGGTCGGTGCTCCGCATGGTGCCGCCGATGTGCCTCTCCATGGCGGATGTCGACCAGGTTGCCGAGGGTCTCGACCGCGCCTTCCAGGAGGCGACGGCATGAGCCACCCGATCATCGCGCTGTGGTCGCATCCGCGCTCCATGTCGACGGCGTTCGAACGGATGATGCGGGCGCGGGGCGATCTCGAATGCCTGCATGAGCCCTTCATGTACGACTACTACATCCATCGCTCGAAGCGTGAGATGCCGCACTTCGACGCCATGGACGATCACCCGCGCGACTATGACTCCATCCGTGACATGATCCTGGCCAAGGCCGAGAAGGGCCCGGTGTTCTTCAAGGACATGGCCTATTACGTGGTGCCGCACATCTTGGCCGACGGCGAATTCATCCGCAGGCTCACCCACACGTTCCTTGTCCGCCATCCCATGGCGTCGCTGGTGTCCTACGCCAAGCTCGACCCCGAGTTCACCTGCGAGGAGCTGGGCATCGAGGCGCAGGCACAGTTGTTCGACGGCATCGTTGCGGCGGGTGCCAAGCGCCCGGTCGTCGTATCCAGCGAGCGGGTGCAGGCGGATCTGCAACACCAGATGCAGGCGTTCTGGGAGAGTATCGGGCTTCCTGACAGTCCGGGTGCACTCAATTGGGGAAACGAGACACCGGAAGACTGGCAGCAGGTCGCCGCCTGGCATCAGGACGTCATATCGAGTACATCGATCAAGCCGCTCACGGATGAAAAGTCCCGCGAGATCGAAGAGAGCTTTCGAAAGCTGGTCTCCCAACACGGACGGTTTCGTGGAATCCTCGACCACCACTTGCCGTTCTATGAGTCCTTGCGCGAGGACGCGCTTCCCCTGACCTGACCGGCCCGCGGCCAGGCCTATTCGGCCTTGAGCCAGAAGCGCTGGAGGAAGGCGATGGCGTCGGGACCGAGCGGAACTGGCCGCCGGCTGCTGCTGTCGATGACGACGAGCACGCCCTCGGCATGCGATACGCACGTCTCGCCGCTGAAAATCGCATGCTTCATCCGAAATGACGTGAGGCCGACGTGAGTGATGGCAGCAGTGGCCTCAACTTGGCCCGGCCATTTCAGATCCTGCAGGAAGTCGATCTCGAAATGGGCGAGAACAAAGTGCGACAGACCGGTTGCCGCCATATCCGGCTGCATCAGAAGGCTGGCGCGGCAGTTTTCCATCAGCGTCATATATGCGCCGTTGTTGACATGGCCCAGGAGATCGAGGTCCGCAAATCGCAGTTCATGCGATGTCGCCCAAGGGAATTGTTTCAAGGTTGGCGGGGTGCCACGAGTCACGTGCGAGCCTCCGGTTCAAGATGGATTGGCTGATAGCAATAGCAGCTTTGCGCGGGTGTTCCACAGTATGCTCCCCCCCTTCGGCCAAACCGCTATCACTCCTGCTGCGACGATCTGCGTTCGCTCC
>CAZECZ010000271.1:0-3884 GCA_964510815.1 uncultured Aestuariivirga sp. | reverse complement strand
TGTCAAGGTAGTGCTCTACCGCTGAGCTAACCACCCACGCTTGACGACGGTGGCGCCCCTATAGCCGGGCCTGTTCGCCCGCGCAAGGGGGCTTAGGCGGCCATCATCCGTTCGACTTCGGCCACCAGGTCGCGCAGGTGAAATGGCTTGGACAGCACCTTGGCATCTTTCGGCGCCTTGGAATCCGGGTGCAGCGCCACGGCGGCAAATCCGGTAATGAACATGATCTTGAGCGACGGGTCGAGTTCGGACGCCCGCCGGGCCAGTTCGATGCCGTCCATTTCCGGCATCACGATGTCGGTCAGCAGCAGGTCGAAGCTCGATTGCTTGATCTCCTCGAAGGCGCTTGCCCCCTCGCCGAAGCTCATCACCTCATGGCCAGCTTTTTCCAACGCCTTCACCAGAAAGCGCCGCATGTCGTCATCGTCTTCTGCGAGAATGATCTTTGCCATGGTCTTGCTGGTCATATTAGCTGTCTTCCACCCGCGTTGTGAACCCCGAACGGCTCCATCCCGGCTTGTAGCCTCCCGCCGGTAAATGGCCGATGAAAGCCATTAGTAATGGACATGCCGCGGCAGCATGTAGATAGTAGGAGTCAGGCGCAGGTCATGTAAAGCGGCAGAATGAACCACAACCAGTTTCAACCCTTTGAAATCCTGTCACCTGAGGCCTGGACGGCACCCGCCGTCTTCAATTCGCCCCATAGCGGTACGGTATTTCCCAGCCAGTTCCTCAGGCAATCCCGGCTCAGCCGCCAGGCGCTGCGCCGGTCGGAGGATTGCTACATCGATGAGCTGTTTTCCTGCTGCACCGCCCACGGCGCGCCCATGCTGCGGGCCCTGGTGCCGCGCAGCTACATCGATCTCAACCGCGAGCCCTATGAGCTCGATCCCCGCATGTTCACCGGCGAGTTGCCGGGTTTCGCCAATACGGGCTCGCCCCGGGTGGCCGGCGGTCTCGGCACCATTCCGCGGATCGTAGCCGAGGGCGAGGAGATCTACCGCGGGCGCATCGAGTTTGCCGAAGCGCGCCACCGGATCGAGCAGATCTACATGCCCTATCACCGCACCCTGACCGCGCTCACCAACGAGGTGGTGGCCAAGGCCGGCGAGGTGCTTCTGGTCGATTGCCATTCCATGCCCGCCAGCGCCACGTCGCATGTGACCCACACGTTGAGCGGCGGGGTAGACGTGGTTCTGGGCGACCGCCACGGCGCTTCCTGCAGCGAGGACATTTCGCTGATGTTCGAAGAGGAACTGCGCCATCATGGCCTCAAGGTGCTCCGCAACAAGCCCTATGCCGGCGGCTTCATCACCCAGAGTCAGGGCGCGCCCCACCGCGGGCGCCACGCCGTGCAGATCGAAATCAACCGCAGCCTCTATATGAACGAGACGACACTTGAGAAGACGCCGTCCTTTGAACGGCTGAAAGAGGTCCTTGACGCCGTCGTCAGCCAGGTCCTGGTGGCGATTGAATTGCAATTCCAGCCGCGGCGGCTGGCGGCCGAATAGGTCAGACGGAATTACGGAAAGAAAAAAGGGCCGATACACGAAGGTGACCGGCCCAAGTCTAGGGAGGAAACGCCCAGGAAGGGCAGTGAGACATCGCTGCCTCACGAGCGTCAATGTGGCAGCGCAAAATGAATCTTGCAATACCCTCGCCCGGAAAATTTTTCTCAAATGATCAAATTTTGCCGCATCAAATCCAAAGGATACGACACAAGATATTGATAAAACACGACTATATAGAAATATTAGAGATAGCACATGCACCTATGCAGTGATCACATGGCTAACGAAGTGTTGCTGCAGTGCAACAATTTTGTTGCTTGAGGTGGCGCCTCTCCTCCTCTACGAAGCAGCAAACGGATACTTTTCCCCATGATTGCACTCGATTGGACTGAATTGACGGCGTTCGCTGTTGCGCTCGCCAGGGCGTCGGAGGCGGCGATTCTCCCTTACTTTCGCCAGAACACGGCTGTTGACGTAAAGGAATCAGTCGTCTGGGACCCGGTCACGGAAGGCGACCGCGCCGGAGAACGCGTCATCAGGCAGATGATCGAGGAGCGCTATCCCGACCACGGCATTCACGGCGAGGAATATGGGGTCAAGGAAGGCAAGTCGCCCTTCACCTGGGTGCTGGACCCGGTCGACGGCACCCGCTCCTTCATCTGCGGCATGCCCACATGGGCGACGCTCATCGGCCTCAATTTCGAGGACCGCCCCATGGTCGGCCTCATGAACCAGCCGGTCGTGGGCGACATGTTCTATGGCAGCCCCGAAGGCGCCTGGAACGACTACCGCGGCACGGTCAATCCCATCCGCACCCGCCAAGGCGTCGCCCTGCCCCAGGCCCGCGTCGGCACCACCTCGCCGGAACTCTATCGCAGCACCCGAGATCAGGCCGCCTTCCAGCGGCTGCGTAGCAAGGTGCAACTCTGCCGCTATGGTGGGGATGCCTACTTCTTCAGCGTCATGGCGGCAGGCCATCTCGACATCGCCATGGATGCCAATCTGCAGGCCTATGACATCGCGCCCCTGCTTCCGATCGTCACCGGTGCGGGCGGCGTCTATGCCGAGTGGACGGGCGGTGACGCGTCCAAGGGCGGCAACGTCATCACCGCAGGCTCGCAAGCGCTCCTCGACGAAGCGCTCGCCGTCCTGTCGGACTGACGCAAAGGTCAATCGTCGCGATAGACCCGTTCGCGGCGCTCGTGGCGCTCCTGCGCTTCGATCGACAGGGTCGCGATGGGGCGTGCGTCGAGCCGCCGGAGGCTGATCGGCTCTCCGGTCTCCTCGCAGAAACCATAGGACCCATCGTCGATCCGCTTCAGCGCCGCTTCGATCTTGGAAATGAGCTTGCGCTGGCGATCGCGGGTGCGCAGTTCCAGTGACCGGTCCGTCTCCGAGGAGGCGCGGTCCGCCAGGTCCGGCATCACGTGATTCTCGTCCTGCAGGTGAGCGATCGTTTCCTTGCTCTCCTTCAGGATGTCGTCCTTCCACCGCATCAGCTTGGCGCGGAAGTAATCGCGCTGCCGTTCATTCATGAACGGCTCGTCGTCGCTGGGTTTGTAGTCTTCGTCGACTTCGACAGCCATCTCGAACTCTCTTTCAACCCTCTCTCGTGGCGCGCGCTTATAGCGGCGCACGTTGGCTTCCACAATAGGTTGGGCCACACTTTAATGTTCTGCCCACAGCCGCCTATCGCCATGATTCAGCGACGTTTTCATGACACTTGCCACAAACCGGTGAAAATCTGGCAAACAGGGCCGCCGAGACTTGAAGGATCAGACATGCGCTTTGAAGGAACCGCCGACTATGTGGCAACCGACGACCTCCGAATCGCGGTCAACGCGGCCATCGTTCTGGAGCGGCCGCTGCTGGTGAAGGGCGAGCCCGGCACCGGCAAGACGGTGCTCGCCCGCGAGATCGCCACATCGCTGGGTTGCCCCATCATCGAGTGGCACATCAAGTCCACCACCAAGGCCCAGCAGGGCCTCTATGAATATGACGCCGTCGCCCGGCTGCGCGATTCGCAACTGGGCGATGCACGCGTGCACGACATCCACAACTACATCCGCCGCGGCAAGCTGTGGGAGGCCTTCACGCTGGACCAGCGCCCCGTGCTCCTCATCGACGAGATCGACAAGGCCGACATCGAGTTTCCCAACGACCTGCTGCAGGAGTTGGACCGCATGGAATTCTTCGTCTACGAGACCGGCCAGACGGTGACGGCAGCACGCCGCCCCATCGTCATCATCACCTCCAACAACGAGAAGGAACTGCCAGACGCGTTTCTGCGCCGCTGCTTCTTTCACTACATCAAGTTCCCCGACGCCGAGACGATGGAGCAGATCGTCGACGTCCACTTCCCCAACATCAAGA
>CAZECZ010000270.1:0-3974 GCA_964510815.1 uncultured Aestuariivirga sp. | reverse complement strand
ATCCTCTCCATGGACATCCCTGAGGCCCATGGCGAAGTCGATGTGAAGACCGCCTATATCCCCGGTTTTGACGGTTTCGCCATCAAGGTGAGCCCCGGCTTCTTCGATAATCCGAAGATCGGCTTGCCGAGCCTCAACGGGCTGATGATCCTGTTCTCGGCGAAGACCGGGCTGGTCGAAGCCCTGCTGCTCGACAATGGCTACCTGACCGATGTGCGCACCGCAGCGGCAGGTGCGGTGGCGGCCCGGCATCTGGCGCCCGCCGATGTGGAGACCGCCGGCGTTCTGGGGTGTGGCGTGCAGGCCCGCCTGCAGATCGAGGCGGCGCATCTGGTGCGGCCCTTCAGACACGTGCTGGTGTGGGGCCGCGACAATGCCAAGGCCGAGGCTTGCGCCCGCGACATAGCAGCGAAGCTCGGCATCACGGCGGAGGCGGCAACGGCCGAACGCGTCATGCGCGACAGCCAGCTCGTGGTCACCACGACTCCTTCGAAACAGCCGGTGTTGAAGGCGGACTGGCTGCACCCCGGATTGCACATCACCGCCATGGGCTCCGACCAGGCGGGCAAGAACGAGATCGATCCGCAGGCGCTGGACAGGGCCTCGCTCTATGTTTGCGACCGTGTCTCCCAGGCCGAAAAACTCGGCGAGCTTCGTGCTGCACGCGAGGCCGGTGTGCTCACCGGAACGATGCCGCCGGAACTGGGCGAGATCATCGCTGCCACGAAGCCCGGCCGCGCCTCACCGGCCGACATCACCATCTGCGATCTCACCGGCACCGGCGCGCAGGACACCGCCATCGCCACCCATGCGCTCAAGGCCGCGAGGGCCTGCGGCCTCGGCACCATCATCAAGGCCTGAACTGGATTCTACCCATGGACATTTTCGACAAGCTGTTTCCACCCGCCGAATTCGCCCGCCGCGTCGCCGCGACCAAGGCGCGCATGAAGGACGCCGGCTTCGACCTCATCGTCTGTCAGGATCCCGCCAACATGTGCTGGCTCACCGGCTTCGACGGCTGGTCCTTCTATGTGCCGCAATGCGTCGTCGTGCATGTGGACGAGGAAACGCCGATCTGGTTCGGCCGGGCCCAGGATGCCAAGAGTGCGCGCATCACCACCGACCTGCCGGACCGCAACATCGTGCCGTTCTCCGAGCCCCTGGTGCAGCATCCGGTCAACCACCCCTACGACGAACTGGCAGACCTCATCCGCAATCGCGGCTGGGCGCGCGCGCGGATCGGCGTCGAGATGGACGCGCACTATTACACGGCCCGCTGTCACCAGCATCTGACCCTAGGCCTGCCGGAGGCCACATTCGCCAACAATGCCGATCTGGTGAACTGGGCGCGGCTGGTGAAGTCGCCGGCCGAGATTGCGCTCATGCGCGATGCAGGCCGCATCTGCACCCATGCCATGGACCGCGCCATCGCGGTGATGAAGCCCGGCGTTCCGCAGCAGAACGTCATCGCCGCGATCTACGAGGCGCAAACGATCGGCGTTCCAGGTGCGGGCGGAGATTACGCCGCGATCTGCCCGCTGATGCCGGTGGGCGAGGGGACTTCGACACCGCATTTGACCTGGACCGACAAGCCGCTGCCCAACGACGTGCTCACCATGCTGGAGATCGCTGGCGCGCGGCGCCGCTATCATGCGCCGCTCACCCGCACCATCTATCTGGGGAAGCCCCCGCAAAAGATGCGCGACGTGGCGAAGGTCGTGGTCGAGGGCGTCGATGCAGGGCTTGCCATGGCGAAGCCCGGCAACACCGCCGAGCAAGTCGAAGCCGCCTGGCAGGCCGTGCTCCGCCGCAACGGACTGAAGAAAGAGAGCCGTGTCGGCTATTCGGTGGGCCTCGCCTATCCGCCGGACTGGGGCGAGCGCACCGTGAGTCTCCGCCCCGGCGACAAGACCGGGCTTCAGGAGGGCATGTGCTTCCACATCCAGTCGGGCCTGTGGCTCGACGACTTCGGCGTCGCCATTTCCGAAAGCTTTGTTGTTGGAACGTCGGGCGGCGAGCGTCTTTGCGACGTCGCCCGCGAACTGATCGTGATCGACTGATGTTTGACAATCCTTTCACGTCACAGGAAATCGAAGGCCGCCTGGACCGGCTGCGCCTTGCGCTGGTGCTCCGCGAGCTCGATGCGGCGGTCATCGCGTCGCCTGAGAATGTCTTCTATCTCACGGGTCTCGATCACTGGGGCTATTTCGCGCCGCATCTCCTGATCGTGCCGGCCGAAGGCATGCCGGTACTCGTCACCCGCGCCATGGAGCGCGTGTCGGTCGAAAAGCAGGTGAAGACCGCAAGCTTCCGTGGCCACACGGATTCCGAGACTGCTGCCGATATGGCGGCGCGGGTGTTGAAGGAGATGAAGCTCGTCGGCCGGTCGATCGGCTTTGAGGCCTGGACGTCGGGGATGAGTTACGGTCTCGGCCACTCGCTCCAGGCACAGGCCGATGCTCACTGGCATGACATCTCCGGCGTCGTCGATGACATGCGGCTGGTGAAGAGCGACGCCGAGCAGGCGCTGATGCGCCGTGCCGCCGCGATCACCGATGTCGCCACGGCTGCCGCCATCGATGCCATCCAGGATGGTGCCCGCGAGGCCGATGTCATTGCCGAATGCCTTGCGGCCATGATGCGGGCAGGCGGCCATCCGCCAGGCTTCGGCCCCTTCATCCGCCCCGGCAGCCGTCTCGGCGAAGAGCACGCAACCTGGGGTGACAGCACCTACAAGTCGGGCGAACCCGTGTTCCTCGAACTCGCAGGTTGCGTGTCGCGCTATCATGCCCCGCTCGGCCGCCTGGTGCGCATCGGCACCATCCGCGACGAGGATGCGCAGATGGCCGAGATCACCCAGAAGGCGTTCGGTGCCGTCGTTCAAACACTGAGGCCCGGCCTGAAGGCGCGCGACGTCTATGCTGCCTGGCAGGCGGTGGTCGATGACGCCGGCCTCTCCCATTACCGCCGCCACCATTGCGGCTATTGCGTCGGCATCGGCCTGCCGCCGTCGTGGACCGGCGGCAACAGCGTCACCGGGCTTCGCGCCGACAGCGATCTCGACATTCGCACCGGCATGAGCTTCCACATCCTGTCGTGGCTCATGGGCACGGGTTCGGGTGATGATTTCATCTCCAACACCGTTCTGCTCACCCCCAATGGCGCCGAAGTCCTGACCCGCACCCCCCTTGGCCCCATCATCAAGTAGGAGTTCATTCATGTTGCGCAACGACCAGCTCGCCGAATGGGACCGCGCCCATTTCTTCCACCCTTCGACCCATCTCGGGCAGTTCGCCCGCGGCGAGTTGGCTGACCGAATCATCAGCGGCGGTGAGGGCGTCCACATCACGGACCGCAACGGCATCAAGCTGCTCGATGCCTTCGCGGGACTCTACTGCGTGAATGTGGGTTATGGCCGCACCGAGGTGGCAGACGCGATTGCCGCGCAGGCCGAGGAACTGGCCTATTATCATGCCTATGTGGGCCACGGCACCGAGGCCTCGATCACGCTCGCCAAGATGATCGTCGAGCGCGCGCCCAAGCACATGTCGCGGGTCTATTTCGGCCTGTCGGGATCGGATGCCAACGAGACCAACATCAAGCTGGTGTGGTACTACAACAATGTCCGCGGGCGGCCTGAAAAGAAGAAGATCATCTCGCGCTGGCGGGGCTATCACGGCTCCGGCCTGATGACGGGCTCGCTCACCGGGCTCGACCTGTTCCACAAGCAGTTCGACCTGCCGCTGCCACAGGTGATCCACACTGAGGCACCCTATTATTTCCGCCGTCCCGATCCTTCCATGAGCGAGGAACAGTTCTCGGCGTGGTGCGCGGACCAGCTCGACGCCCTGATCCGCAAGGAAGGGCCGGAGACAATTGCCGCCTTCATCGGCGAACCGGTGCTGGGCACGGGCGGCATCGTGCCGCCGCCGAAAGGCTATTGGGATGCGATCCAGAAAGTGCTGAAGGCCCAC
>CAZECZ010000269.1:0-4016 GCA_964510815.1 uncultured Aestuariivirga sp. | reverse complement strand
AGCTGTCTACATCGTCAGCACCGTTTGCTATTGGTTATGAGTCCTGAGCCTAGTGAAGGACCCGCTGCGTGCAGCGGCCCAGAGGAGGGGTGACCGGTCTTGCCTTCGGATGTTCCATTGCTGCGGAAATACGCGGAGCTCGAGGGGAAGACATTCCTCATCTGCGTGGGCGCCACCAAGTGTGCGACGAGCTGGATCCATCACTACCTTGGGTCCTCGCCAGAGGTCGCCGTTTCGCCACTCAAGGAGCTTCATTTCTTCAATGCGAAGTTCCCGCAGAATGCGATGAACGACGTCGATGCCTTCGCCATCAAGCGGCTGCAGTACCATGCCGCGCGGGATGGCAGTGCGGTCGAAAATCTGCGCAACACGGCGAGTTTTCAGGCCAGTGTCGACAGGGTTCAGATGATCTACGACGACACCGCCTATTGCGGTCACTTTGCGCGGCTGTGCACGCCTGAGACACGGACGGTGTGTGACATCACGCCGGCCTATTCGATCATCGGCCGCGACGGTTTCGACTACATGAAATCATTCCTGTCAACCCAGGGCGTCACGGTGAAACTCCTGTTCGTCATGCGCGATCCGGTGGACCGGCTGTGGTCGCAACTCAGGCATCTGCAGCAGATGAACCCGGACGGGATGATCGCAACGCGATGGGCCGAGGCAATCCATTCGCCGCGGATCATGGCGCGCGCCGACTACAAGGGTACGGTCACCGCGATTGAAGGGGCTTTTCCGGCCACCGACATCCTCTACCTGTTCTATGAGACTTTGTTCACGGACGAAAGCCTGCGCCGGTTGTGCGATTTTGCCGGTGCCGGGTATCGGCCCGGGGACTTGGGCGAATTCAGAAACAAGACCAGTTTGGAAATGGATTTACCGGACGATGCGGGCATTGCGTTTCGTGATCTGCTCGATCCGCAATACGGATTCTGCCGCGATCGTTTCAAGGAATTGGTTCCATCTGTGTGGGCTCCGTAAAGGAGCAGGCGCCGCAGCCTGGAACGGCTGAACTGGACAACCGCCACCTCTTGATGTAGCGTCTTTTGTGCGCGGCGCGTTGGGGCAGCGCCATTTTGGTCGCAGAACTAGATCTGAAAGGACACAAAATGACAGAAGACGCAATTATTGGATTCAGGAACTTCGACCTTCGGGATGGAACTTCCATCGCGAATGACTCTGCTGTCCAGCATGCTGCCAGCCATCTCTATAATCAAACCGCGTTCGAGAAGGCCAGCCCGCACCTCGGTAAGGCCGTGGAAGCGGTGCAGGAAGCCATCCGGATGAAAGAGCTTGGCCATGATTCAGGCCAGGGTGACCACAACCAGTCGCACTTCACCGACGCTATTGACTTTATTCTGTAGAAATCACAGCCCTGCTGCCTGAGAACGGGTGCAGGGCCTGATCTGCGCGCTATCAAAGCTGCCGCGCTCTGGTTCAGTCTGGGGCGCGGTTTCAAGCGTTGGTCAATGTCTTTGGAGATGGGACTTGCGGAACCGGATCGCTGCACTATGCCTCGCGGTTGCTTGCACGTCCGGCTTGCCGATGATGCTCTTACTTACTTGCATCCACCGCATCGGCCAGGTCCATCAGGCTGCCGAAATGATAATGCGGCTTGACGTAACCGCCTGATACCGGGGTTGCGCCGGCACCTTGCTTGCCCATGCGGCGTTCGATCCAGCAGGTTTGATACCCAAGCCGCATCGCCACCTCGATGTCGTGATACTGGCTTTGTGCCACATGCAGGATATCGTCAAAGCCGTAGCCTTCCTTGCTGAGGCGTCCGCGGGTATAAGCAAAGACCTGTGGATCAGGCTTGTTCCAGCCGACCATCTCGGCGGTCACCAGATCGTCGAAGGGCAGGTCGAGCGTTTTCGCGAAGTGTGACAGCGCCCAATTGTCGGAATTGGTCATGGCGACGAGATAAAATCGCTGGCGCAGCCGCTTCAGTGTGGCCACCGCATCCGGAAAGGCCGGCCAGCGGGGAATGGAGAGGCGAAAGCCCTGCGCGTCGTCATCCGCCGCCGGCAGGTCCAGCTTCTCCGCCATTTCGCGGTACATCGGCGCCATCATGGAGGGGAAAGGGAGACGGGGCGTTTCGTGATGCTGGCGGTCTTCGGCCGCGGCATAGGACTCGAGGATCGCATGGTCACTGGCGCCCTTCGATTTGCTGCGGATGTAATCGAGGATGCCGGTCTCGAAATCGATCAGTGTACCGACGACATCGAAGGTCATCACCTTGTGGTCTTTCAGGGCCATTGCCCGTCTCCATCAAAAATGGGAAGCGCGAGGCGGCCGCGCTTCCCGTCAGATCTTTCGTTATGCCGTTCAGACGATCTTGGTCTCGATCTGGCTCGCGTTGCGGATGAGCCAGGAGTAGGGGCACACGTCGTGAGCCTTGGTGGCGAGCTCCTGGGCCTTGGCCTTGTCGACGCCAGGCAGGTTCACGTCCAGCGCCGCGACGATGGCGAAGCCCGTGTTGTCCTCGCGGTCGGCGAAGGACACATGCGCCGTCACCGAAGAATCGGCGGCAATCGTTACCGGCGGCGTCTGGTTGCCGGCGACGAATTTGATGGCGCCGAGATAGCAGCTCGAATAGCCGGCAGCGAAGAGCTGTTCGGGATTGTTGTGCTCGCCCTTGCCGCCCATTTCCGCAGGGTGGTCCATGGTCAGGCTGAGCTTGCCGTCATCGGTCTTGACGGTGCCGCCGCCGCGGCCGCCCACGGCGGTGGCGTGTGCTGTGTAGACGATCTTCATGTTAAGCCTCCTGTTGCTGTCACTTGGTTCCGCCAGCAAGTCTGGCGGCAGGCGGTGACAAGTTCAAGTCAAATGCTGTTTCGGTTTCGGTTTCGGTTTCGGTTTGCGGCTGGCCAGCGCCACGCCGGCCGCGGCCAGCGCAAAGCCCGCCCATCCCAGCGGCGGCATTACTTCGCCAAGCACCGGCCACGCCATCACGGCGGACAGAGGCGGCACCAGGAAGAACAGCGATGACACCCGGCTCACTTCGCCCAGGCGGATCATGGCGAGCAGCAGCGACATGGCGATGATCGAATTGCCGATCACCAGGTAGCCCAATGCCAGGGCGAAGGGCAGGTTCCACTCGAAGGAGAAATTCTCGAACATCATGGCGAAGGGCAGCACGCCGGCGAGGCCTGCGAGATATTGCACGGCATTGGCGGCCACCGGATGATGCGGCTTGCCGAAGCGCTTTTCCCACAGGGTGCCGGCGGTAATGGCGATCAGCGCGATGACCGCGCACGTCACACCCCAGAGGTTCTCGGCCTCGATGGCGGAACGGGCCCAGATCACCAGCCCGGCCCCTGCCAGCCCCAGCAACAGGCCCAGCCAGCGTGTCATGCCCACCGGTTCGCCTGCAAAGCGCGGCGCGATGAGCCCCACGAGGATCGGCTGCAGGCAGACGATGATGGCGACACCGCCCGCCGACACGCCGGCCTTGAAGGCGACATAGGACAGGCCGAAATAGATGCTCTGGATCAAGACACCGACGATGGCGAGATGCAGCCAGTCCTCGATGCGCCGTGGCACCGGCGGCCGCATGATGGCGACGAAGGGCGCCAGGATCACCAGCACGCAGGCATAGCGCACCGACAGGAAGCTCAAGGGCTCCGCGTGGCTGATGCCGAGTTTCGCCACGGTGAAGCCGCCGGACCACAGGGCGAGGAAGATGGCAGGAGCTAGGATGAGCCAGAGCGGCTTGGAGGATGGCATGGCCGGACCATAGGAGGGCGACGGCAGCAGAGGAAGGCTTGGCCGGCGGAGCGCTCATGTGGGCGCGGCATGGCTCGGTGCGGACCCTGTCAAAGTCTGCTTTGCGGCGGGCAAGCCGAAGACCTGTCGAGCCGCAACCTCATCAGCACCTTGTTGCGGGACTCGCCGCTGGAGGTGGTGCGCAGTTCAGATCCCAGACGCTCGAAGCCCAGCGTGGCATAGAGCCGTTCGGCGGCACCGTTGCCGGCGGTGAAACTCAGCCGCACCTGGTCGATGCCGGGCCT
>CAZECZ010000268.1:0-4034 GCA_964510815.1 uncultured Aestuariivirga sp. | reverse complement strand
CACCAGATAGGGGATCTCGGTGACGACGATCTGCCAAGTGCCGCGCGCCAGCTCCTCCTGATGCCACCGGGCGCGCACGCGAAACCCGCCGCGGCCGGTCCTGTAGGCATCGAGGATCGAGGTGCGGTCGTCGATGATGATGCCGCCGGTGGGGAAATCCGGCCCCGGCACGAATTGCGCCAACTTCTCATCGGTGGCGTTGGGCGTCTTGATGAGGTGCAGTGCGGCGTCGCAGAGTTCGGCCGCATTGTGCGGGGGAATGTTGGTGGCCATGCCCACCGCGATGCCCGACGAGCCGTTGGCCAGCAGGTTCGGGAAGGCGCCAGGCAGCACCACGGGCTCGTCCTGCGAGCCATCGTAGTTGGGGCGGAAGTCGACCGTGTCCTCGTCCAGCCCGTCGAGCAGCAGGCGGGCGACGTCGGTCATGCGGGCTTCGGTGTAACGGTAGGCGGCAGCGCCATCGCCGTCGATGTTGCCGAAGTTGCCCTGCCCGTCCACCAGCGGATAGCGCGAGGCGAAGTCCTGGGCGAGGCGCACCAGCGCGTCGTAGATCGACTGGTCGCCATGCGGGTGATAGTTGCCCATCACGTCGCCGACGATCTTCGCCGACTTCTTGGGCTGCGAGGCCGGATCGAGCCTGAGCTGTCGCATGACGTGCAGCAGGCGGCGGTGAACCGGCTTCAGGCCATCGCGCACGTCGGGCAGCGCCCGGTGCATGATGGTGGACAAGGCATAGGCGAGATAGCGCTGCTCAAGGGCATCCTTGAGTTCGACGCGCTCGGCATCTTTTGGCGGTTCGGGCGGTTTGACGTGCTTGCTCATGATTCGCGGGAGTATAGCGGAAATCGGGCCATGGCTGGCGAGTGACGGGCCAGACTCGGGTCGATGTCCTCCACAACCTTACCTAAACTTAATATGCGGATTTGATTTGAATCACGAAACGATGCCGCCTGCCGTGACCATCTGGAGCTACCGGGGGACCATCACGATGGAGGACCAAGGATGAAAAGGCGCGAAGTAACTGGATTGCTGCTGGCTGGCATGACAATGGGGCTCCTCGCCCCGGCGGCCCGTGCCGATGGCGTCAAGATCACGGTCGAAGCCTGGGACAAGGGCTCGGATGTGGAGATGCCGAAGGATCTCGGTATCGGCGGCACCGGGGACCGCAGCAAGGCCACCATGGGCTTCAAGCTGTCGGCCGATACCGTCAAGGCTGGCGAGGTAAATTTCGAGCTCATCAATACGTCCAAGGACACGGAACACGAAATGATCGTGATTCCGATGAGCGGCGACACGCCGCCGCCCTATGTCGAAGCGGAAAACCGCATTGATGAGGACGCTGCGGGCGCCATCGGCGAAATTGAGGAGACTGAACCGGGCAAGACCGGAAACGCAACCTTCCGGCTCAAGGCTGGAAAGTATCTTCTCGTCTGCAACATTCCCGGCCACTATATGGCGGGCATGTGGGCTTTCCTCACTGTCGAGTAAGCATGGCGGGGCGGGCCGCCCGCCCGCCCCTCATATTGCGGTGACGACGACCTTCACAATGGGCTTCTTGCCCCAAATCTGATCGGCCGCGCGGCGCACGGAGGTGCGGATCGTCTCGGCGAGCCCGTTCGTATCCTTGCGGCGCGGCTTCGGGGTTGAACCGAAAGCCTGCTCGGCGGCCTCCAGCAGATCGCCGTCGAGCCCGAACGGCAGGCCGTCGGTGATCAGTTCGATGTCGGCGGCAAGATCCTGCTTCGCGTTCGTCACCACTGACACGAACACAATACCGACGAAGGAGAGCTTGCGGCGCTGCTTGGCGGGTCCGTCCTCGCTCTGAACGATCAACCGTCCGTCAACATGCAGCCGCCCGAATGGCGCTTCGTCCACGTGGCGCAGGGGCCCCGGCGACAGCTTGGTGATGTGGCCGTCGCGCGGGATCAGGACGTCCTCGATGCCATGTGCCTTGGCGAATTGTGCGTGCGACCGAAGGTGGCGTGGTTCGCCGTGCATCGGGATGAGCGCTGCGGGCCGCAGCCACTGGTAGAGCAGTTTCAACTCGTCCTGGCGGGGATGGCCGGAAGAATGCACGAGCTCCTCCTCGCCGGTGATGACGTCGATGTCGAGGCGGGCCAGATTGTTGAGCACACGTCCGACCTCCTTCTCGTTTCCCGGAATGGTCTTGGACGAGAAGATGACGAGATCGCCGGGATCGAGCGAGATGTGCGGATGCTGGTCCTCGGCGATGCGGGCGATGGCGGCGCGAGGCTCCCCCTGGCTTCCCGTACACAGCAGCATCACCTTGTCGGGCGGCAGGTAGCCGAATTCCTCTTCATCCAGCAGCTTGCCGGCGTCCTTCAACATGCCACAGGCCCGTGCCGCCTCGATGGTGTTGCGCATGGCGCGGCCCGCGATCACCACCTCGCGGCCACTGGCACGCGCCGCCCGCACGGCGGTCGTGATACGATCGACGTGACTGGCGAATGTGGTGATAGCGACGCGGCCCTTGGCGTCGCGCACGATCCGCGTGATGGTTTCGGCAACATCCGCCTCCGATGGCGAAAAGCCCTCGCGCAACACGTTGGTGGAGTCGCAGACCAGCACGTCGACGCCCGCGTCGCCAATGGCGGTGAGGCGCTTCTCGTCCATCCCCTGCCCCAGCACCGGTGTGCGGTCGATCTTCCAGTCGCCGGAATGGAGTACAGCCGCCTGCTTGGTCTTGATCAGCAGCGCCGTCGGTTCCGGGATCGAGTGGGTCACGGAAACATATTCGCAAGCGAAGGGGCCGAGCGTGAATTTCGAGCCCACCGGCATAACCTTCACCGGCACCTGTTCGTCGAGGCCCGCCTCCTTCAACTTCAGCGCCAGGATCTGCGCGGCAAACGGCGTGCAGTAGACGGGGCATTCGAGTTGCGGCCACAGCCAGGCGACGGCGCCGAGATGATCCTCATGGGCGTGGGTCAGCACGATGCCGCAAAGGTTGCGCCTATCGCTGGCGATGAAACCGATATCCGGCAATACCACGTCGATGCCGGGATCGCTGTCTTCGCCAAATTTCACGCCGAGATCGACCATCAGCCACTGGCGGTCGTCGGCGGGCCCGGTGCCATAACAATAGCAATTCATGCCGATTTCGCCTGTGCCGCCCAGCGGCAGGAAGACCAGATCGTTGCTGTGGTCGAATTTCTTCTTGGCGTTCATGACTGTCTCAAGCGTTCGAGTTCGGCGAAGCGCACTTCGCCCGAATGAATGGCGCGGCGGGTGCCATCGGCAAGCTCCATCAGCAGCGCACCGTCGGGCGCGAGACCCACGAAGGTTCCGGTCGCCTGCACGTCGCCGACCTGTGCGGTCACCTCGCCGCCAATGCCCAGGGCACGCTCGCCCCAGGCCGCACAGACCGCTGCAAAATTCCGCCCCTCATCCCAGAGGCCCAAGCGCTTCGAGAGGCTCGAGTCAAGTTCCTGAAGGACCGATTCAACATCGAGGTCGCTACCCAGACAGGTGACAGGATAGGGCGTTCCTTGCGGCGCATGGGCGACGTTGACGCCGCAGCCGATGGCGATGCGTGTCGGGTTGGCGCCGACGACCTCCGGCAATACGCCGCAGAACTTGGCACCGTCGAGCAGCACGTCGTTCGGCCATTTGATCCGTGGGCGGAGGTTCGGCCGCAGCGCCATCACCACGTCATGGACCGCAAGTGCCGCCACGAAGCTCACCTGCGCGGCGACCTCCGGTCCGGACGCGATCGAAAACAGGTAGGTGGCGTAGAGATTTCCGGGCCTGGACTCCCAACTGCGGCCAATGCGGCCACGGCCTGCGGTCTGTTCGTCCGCCCACAGCCACAACGGTCCAGCTTCACCGGCATCCGCCAGTTTGCGTGCTTCAAGATTGGTCGAATCGATCCGGTCGAAGTGGATGACCGGGTGGCCGGTGGCGAGCCTCAATAGAGCGACTTCGCCGCCTCGGCCGCGAGTGCCACCAGCGGGGCTGAAATCGGCGGGATGATGAACAGCAGTGTGAAGGCGCCCGAGGCATAGGCCACCAGCTTC
>CAZECZ010000267.1:0-4071 GCA_964510815.1 uncultured Aestuariivirga sp. | reverse complement strand
AATCGGAATGCCGAGCTGGAAATGCCCGATGCAGGCCTGATTGCAGCCGATGCAGGCGCGGATATCGTCAGTAGCGCCCGCTTTCGCCTTGTTCGCCATTTCGGGGTCGCAGATCATCGCCCGGGTCATGCCGCACATATCGGCGGCGCCCGAGGCAATCACTTCCTCGGCCATATGGGGCTGATTGATGCGGCCGGCGACAAACACGGCAGAGCCCGTCGCCTGCTTCACCTTTTGGGCAAAGGGTGCCACGTAAGCATTTGAATTTGCCATGGAAGGCACGATGTGCACGGCGCCGGACGCGGTCGCGGAAGTACCGGCGATGACATTGAGGTAGTCAAGGTCCGGTGCGAGGGCCCTGGCAACGCGGACCGAATCATCTTCGGTGAGGCCCGCTTCATCATGTTCGTCGCCCGACATGCGCATGCCGACAATGAAGCCGTCCGGGACCTGGCGGCGCACGGCGGCGATCGCCTCGCGGGTGAAGCGCAGGCGATTTTCCTCTGATCCGCCATAGACATCGGTGCGAAGGTTGACATGCGGATTCAAGAACTGGGCGGGGAGATAACCGTGGCTGGCGACGATCTCGACGCCATCGGCTCCGGCCTCGACCATGCGGCGGGCGGCATCGCCATAGCCCTCGATGATCTCGCCAATGAGGCCGGTAGCCATCTCACGAGGTATCGTCTTGAAGCGTTCCGACGGGGCGTGCGATGGCGCAAAGGCAGGCTGCACGACGCCATCCGGGCGGCCCAGCAGCTCGCGGCCGGGGTGAAACAGCTGGATGAAGACCTTGGCGCCCTCGGCGTGGATGGCATCCGTCAGGCGGCGGAACGGTGCGATGCAATCGTCGGAGGTGCCCATCAACAGGGCTTCGGTGTAGCGCGACGTCTCGTGGACGCCGACGACCTGGATGACGATGAGCCCTGCCCCGCCCTTGGCCCGCGCGCGCTGATAGGCGATCAGGGCGTCGGAGACGAGGCCTGCCTCTGGCAGATAGGTATCGTGGCCAGTCGAGAAGACGCGGTTGCGGATCTCGAGCGACTTGAGGCGGAAGGGCGAAAAGAGATGGGGGAAACGCATGGTAAGCCGCTTCTACAACGGCGATCGCGTCGCGCATAGCCTCAGAGTCGGTGCTCCTCGTAGGCCACGAACCACTCCACCATTTCGGTCCAGATGGCTTCGACCAATGCCGGGTCAACCTTGTGGGCGCGGGCCAGAACGCGGACGTGGTCCAACACCTGCACGATGCGGGCGGGGTCGCGGGCCGGCAGGCCGTCGCGGTTCTTGACCATCACGGCCTTCTCGACGCAGCGCTGGCGCTCACCCAACAGCTTGATCAGGCTTTCGTCGATGCGATCGATTTCGGCCCGGATATCATGCATCGTCAGGTGGCTGCCCTTGGTCATCGTCACGTCTCCCGAATTCTGCTGCCGCAGCGCCTACGAACGCCACCGACTCATTTTGCCTGTATCGCACGTTTGCGGGGCTGAGGCACGACGACCCAGGGGCGGTTGCCCTGCGCCTGGCGGGCGGTCCTTACTGCCACACCCGTTTCCGCAATGCGAATGTCGTGGGCTCCAGAACGCCAGACATCGAACCGGTCGATGCGGAGCGGCACGGACTTGCAGACGCCACGCAGCGGAAAGGCCGCGATGAGGATGTCGATTCCGCCGCAGGCTGTCGCGGGTCCCTCGCCCGAGAGATAGGCGACGCGCTTGCCCTTGATGGTGGTGGTGCAGCGGTCGCCCTCGCAGGACCAGCCGGGGCGCTTGGCGGCTTCGGCCGGGGTTACTTCCTCGCCATTGGTCTGCAACCATTTCTCGACGGCGAAGCGGGCGCGGCGCTTCTGGGCAGGGACCCATTGCCCGGCGTCGTTGCGCAGCGCGACATTGGCGGCGGTGCGCTCGATGATCAGGTCGGCTCCATCAGGCGGCCTGAGGCCGAGAGCGAGGCCGAGCGCCACGATTGCCAGCCCGATGCCGCGGACGGGACCGGCGAGGAGGCAGAAGATAACCGCGCCCGCACCGATGGTGGCTGTAGCGACGGCCGGCGGCTGGGCCACGACGACGTGGGCACCGGGGAAACCGGCCACCCAGTCTGAAATGGCGATCACCAGTTCCAGCCCCTTGCCCATCACCCAGAGCGGTGGACCATCCAAACCCAGCGGCATCAACACGGCGGCCAGCAGCGCCGGCGGCATGACGAGGATGCCGATCACCGGGATGGCGAGGCCGTTGGCGATCAGGCTGTAGGGCGCGAGACGGCCGAAATGATAGGCGGCGGGAATGGTGGACATGCTGCCAGCCACCAGCGTGGTGGCGATGCTGAGGACGGTGGCGAGCGCCATTTTCCGCACCAGCCGCAGGGTCCAGCCTTGCGCTGCGGCGGCATCCAGATCGCGGTCCGTGCGCCAGGCCGACCAGGCTTCAAAGAAGGACACAAGCCCCAGCACGGCGAGAAAGGACATCTGGAAGCTGGCCTCGACGGCGGCTTCCGGCTCCAGCACCAGAACGGCGATGGCGGCGATGGCGAGGTTGCGAGTAGAAAGTGCCGGCCTGTCCACGAGGACGGCGAAGAATACTACGGCGATCATGATGAAGGAGCGCTCGGTAGCAACGCCGGAGTCGGCCAGCAGCATGTAGAACCAGCCCATGAAGACGGCAGCGACGGCGGCCCATTTCTTGATGGGGAACCGCACTGCCAGCGTGGGTGACAGCGCCAGAAGAGAGCGCACCGCCCAGAAGACGCTGCCCGCCACCATCCACATGTGAAGGCCGGAGATCGACAGGATGTGGAAGAGGCCCGAAACGAGCAGGCTTTGGTTCATCTCCTTGGGGATGGTGGCGCGTTCACCGGTGATGAGGGCTTCGGCGAAGGATGCGATGGGCTCATCGAGGACGGCCCGGATGCGTGAACCCATGGCATCACGCACGGACTGCAACCAGGCTTCCAGCCCCGCGTTCCAGCCCGGCGCAGTGGCAAGGACCTGAACCGGACCGGTGATCCGTCCGCCGCCGCCGACACGCTCGAACCACAGGCGGCGGCCATTGTCGAAGCCCCCGGGCTCGACCGGCGTCGGGTTGGGAAACAGCCTGGCACGGGCGCTGACCCGGCTGCCGATGGCGGGGATGCCGTGCTTCTCATAGGCTGACAGACGGAGGAGATGCGGCATGGCGGATGGCGCCACGCCCTCGATCGAGTCGGGCGCAAACAGCATGGTGATGCGGCGACGGCTGGCGCGGTCGACCTTCTCGACGGTGCCGACCAGAGCCACTTCGCCCGTCGTGGCGCGAAGCAGCGGCGTGGCGCAGAAGTCGGAGCGGAACTTGGCCAGCGCAAAACCCAGGATCACCACACCGATCATCAACAGAATGGGCAGCCGGCGGCCAAACCATAACAGGGCCGCACTCACGGCTGCGGCAGCGGCAACGCCCATTCGCGATGGCTCGCTATCGAGGCCGAAATAGGTCCAGATGCCTAGTGTCAGGCCGACCGGAGTCCACAGGAACAGCCGCCCCTCCTGGCGCTGCCGGAGTGCCGCAAGCCAGGCGCCAAACGCGATCCGCGTCTCCTGCCCGTCACGATCGCGCTCCAATGCGCCTGCGACCATGGACCCTTCCCCTCGCCGTGTGCTAAGCGGCGCTACCCACAACGAACTCGGTTTCCCCAAGGTTACTCTATACGGAGAACGGTGCCCATGTCATCGCCAGTCATCACGCGGTTTGCCCCCTCACCCACGGGCTATCTGCACATCGGAGGTGCGCGCACGGCGCTGTTCAACTGGGCCTATGCGCGCCGCCATGGCGGCAACATGCTATTGCGGATTGAGGACACCGACCGGGAGCGCTCCACGGCGGGCGCCATCGACGCCATCCTCGAGGGCCTGACCTGGCTGGGGCTCGACTGGGCGGGAGAAGCCGTATCGCAATACGGCCGCGCCGAGCGCCACCGGGAGGTGGCGGAACTGCTCCTGGCGCAGGGAAAGGCCTACCGCTGCTATTGCACACCGCAGGAGCTGGAGGCCATGCGCGCCAATCCGCGGTTCGAGGCCATCCCGGTGATCATGGT
>CAZECZ010000266.1:0-4082 GCA_964510815.1 uncultured Aestuariivirga sp. | reverse complement strand
TGAACAGCCGCCGCCGGACGATCTCATAGCTCTCTTCCTGGCTCGCCGGCCGCCATGAGGATTCCACCCGGCTGAATGTCTGCTTGAGGCGCGCCAATGCTTCCTGACCGCCTTCACCGCCCACCTCAATCTGCGAGGCCGGCAAGGAAGCGACCAGCAGCGTGCCGGGACTAGCCTTGACCGCCTCGGTCAGCGACTGGACGAAGGACAGGTTCGCATCGAACGACCCGGAAGGCAGCCCCTCGACCCTGTAGATTTGCCGTAGGTAAGCGACCCATTCGTCGATCAGAATCAGGCACGGCGCATATTTCTTGAAGAGCCTTTCCAAGAGGTTCGAGCCCGGCGCGATGCCGCTGGCGTCGTTTTCCGCCACCATTGCATAGGCGTCAGCGCCACCGAGCTGCCAGGCGAGTTCGCCCCAGGTCGTGCGGATTTTCCGGTCGCCCTCGGCAAGGAGCACGTCCTGCGGTCCCCGCGACGTGCCGACGAGCACGGCGCGGTTGATGCCCTTCGGCACGCCGAGCCCCTGCTTTTCGAGCAACTGATCCAGGCCGGAGAGATCCTGGACCGGCGTCGGGCCGGCCATGTGATAGAGGGCCAGCATCGAGTGCGTCTTGCCGCCGCCGAAGTTGGTTTGCAGTTCTACGACCGGATCGCCACCGCTGCCGGACAGCCGCTTCGCTGCCCCGATCAGCAGTGCGCTCAAGCCCTCCGTCAGATAGGTGCGGCTGAAGAACTGGCGCGGTTCGCGGTATTCCGGCGGTGCGCTACCGGAATGGACCTTAGCGAGGTCGGCCGCGAACTCGGCCTGCTGGAACTCGCCGGTGGCGACGTCCTGATGCGGCTCGACCACTTCACGCCACGGAAGCAGGCCCGCCACGGTCTCGACCGAGATTTCGAGGCGCTGGGTTTTCCGCCGCTCCTCATTGCGCTGAAGCTCGGCGAACTTCGTGCGCAGGATGGTGTCGCGCATCTTGCCCAGCTGCTCGGCCGTCTCGCCGGCGCTGATCGCCTCCATCAGGCGACGCATGGAATCGAGGGCGCGCTCGGCGTCGTCGTAGGTGAAGGTCTCATTGTGCGAGAGCTTGTTGCGGACATCGCCTAATTCATTGACCAGCGAGCGTTCGGCGCGGCCGAGAACCGCCTTGAACGCCTCGCTCCAGAAGCGATCCATCGCGTTGAACAGCGCGGCTTGGTCCCAGCCGACCTCGCCGTTGCTGTTGGGGCGCAGGCCCGGCAGCTTCTCCAGAACCTGGACCTGCCAGTGCCCCTTGAGCGAGGTCTCGAGCCGCTTTTCGACGAACGGGATCAGCGCTGCCGGCAGCAGTTCCATCCCTTCAAACACATATTGGCGCGTGCTTTTTGCCACGTTCCGTCCCCTCAGATGTCCAACTTGATCTGGCGATCGCCGACAGTGTCGTGGATCGCTGCGGCCTGCCGCGTCAGTTCGGTCCAATCGGTGACGAGTGCGTTATAGGCCGTGGCCTCCTGGCGATCCTGCCGCCGCTTGTCGCTGATTTCATACAGGACGTAGGCCAAATCCTTCACCGCCTCGGCCTTGTCGCTCCCAAACTTCTTCAGGAGCAATGCCGTGTCATGCGACAAGCCATCCAGTTGATGCTGACGCACGAGATACTGGCAGCATTCCCAGACGGTGAGATGGCGGTCGGTTTCGGGATCCCAATCCTTCTCCAGCTCTTCCCGCCTGTAGATGCGGACGCGCCCGGCCGATGATTCCACGATGCCAGCATGGCGAACATCGTCCACCGAGATGCCACGGGCACGGGCGAGGTTATCGGCATCGCCGAACACGCCCTTTTCGTAGCCATGCTGGGTGAACCAGGTCACAGCAAAGCGCGTCTCAGGATCAAAATCACCTTCCTGAGAGGAAAGATACTGATCCAGTTCCTCGTTGATGATTTGCAAGGCGGTCTTCACCGACATTGGGCTGTCATCGCGTTCGATCACCGAGGCATAGCGGCTGAAAATCGCTATGCCGGGGCCGATGGATGCTTGGGGAATATCCACCGGGGCGATGCTTGCGCGGTGCATCTCCTTGAGAGCCGCAGGCAGTTCGCGGCGCAGCGCCCTGATAAATTCAACGCGCGAGATAGTCTCGGCATCCGCCGCGCGCGGTCGGCACGCCATCACGACAGAGGTGGCGAGCGCGTTCTTGTTCTTCTTGAGGTTGCCGACAAGCTCAGTCCGCACAGGCCATGTCGCCCCAATCGAATAGCCGGCGTCGACAATCGCCTGAAGGAAAGTCGCCCACCCCTTTACTGAGAACCCGCTTTCATCGACCTCGCCTTGCCGGAAAGCATAGTAAATCGCAGCGGGCACATCGGGTCGGCCCTGGGTCGCCATGTGACGCATGACGGTAGTCATGCCTTCGAGAAAGAAGCTGTCGGCCTCGTCCTTGCCGCCATGGCGTTTATAGTCGGCTACCAGTTCCTCTTGCTTGGGAACCAGCATGGTCGAAAACAGGTCCGGGTAGGTACTGGCCAGTCCCTTCCGCAGCCAGACATAGAAGAAATCCGACAAATCCGCGTAAGGGACGTTGTCGTAATACGGCGGATCGGTCGAGATAACGAAACCAGAGAAATCTACGTTCTGGGCATCCATCTGCCGCTCGACACCCCCCTGCTCCGAGCACGGAAGCGCAGCGACGCTCTTGGCCAGATACTCGACTTGGCCGATGAAATTGCCTGATGAGGATGAGAACGGGTTTCCTTCTGCCGTATCCCACCGCATGGGCAGGGCTTGCATCGCAAACACCTGCTCCACCTTCTCCCCGGACGTATGCCAAAACGTGCTCGTGGACTGCCTATTGGCCAAACGGCTTACACACAAAACCAAATACGAGAGTATCGCCCTTTTATATGCGAGATCCGAAATGTCTCTGACAACATCTGGGATGAGACCCATAAAGGTGTTTAGCGCGATGGTCTGCCGATCCATGAATAGATCGGAGATATTAGTTGGGCCGTAATTGGTCACACTCATATACTGAGGGTGCTGTGAGAGCGGATATTCCGGTCTCCAATCAGGCTTTTCGCTGAAAGCCAGAGCCTCGTGCTCTTTGGTTGGGGCGACGTAGCGCCGCCCGCCTTTCCCTTCCACGACGATGGCAAGAAGGCGCCAGCCCATCCTACCGGCCATGCCCTCAGCCTTCACATAGTCAGCGATGATGGCGTCGCCGGTCAGGAGGCACCTGAAGTTCGCACCTCGCCCTGCCTTGGTCCCCGCAGCCACGGCATCTTCGTCATCGGGCTTTCCGTTATGCACCTCGAAGGAAATATCGGTGCCGCTGACAACCGGCTTCACCCACACTGATTTCTTCGGCTTGTTGCACAGCCAGTAATTGGAAATCAGGGGGACATGAGCACCCCGCACTGCCGGATTCGGACTGGCTACGGTCCTGGCCCACAGCCAGGCAAGAACGGTAGCTTCTCCCCCTCCATCCTTCTTAGAAAGAGCAACCTGCGGATAGAGGTGTCCAATTTTCTCCCACGCCTTGTCGCTTAGCGCCTGCGCATACCAGAGAATGTCTTCGGCAAGCCCCTCCGCCCCGCGATAGTGCAGGCGCTCTGGTTTGCCGGGATGGGCAGGCTTCTGATCCTTAAATTGAGAAGGCACCTCAATCATTGCCTTCCCAATCATCACAGCGACTGGATTGAGATCGGACCCTGTTGATGGCAAACCGAGCCGCAGAGCCTCAAGCGGAATAGAGCCGCCCCCGGAAAACGGATCATAGGTCGGAGGGACGCCTTCCGGGAAATTCCTGCGAATTTCAGCACGGGCACGTTCAAGAACTTCCTCGTTGGTGGAGTTTTCCCACTTCACCATATCCTCGATGATCTGGAAGAGACGGTCGCGCTCAGCCTCGATCTCCTCCTCGGTCGTGAACTCCTCGGGATGGCTCGACGGATCATCGACAAGCTGGGCGAACAGCACCGCCCGACATGCCGCGAGCGGGCGGCGCGCCCACCACAGATGCAGCGTCGACGGATGCCCGTGCCGGATCGATTTCTCGCGCGCCGACGCCGCATTGATCGCTTCGAGTGGAATGGCGACTTCGATGA
>CAZECZ010000265.1:0-4088 GCA_964510815.1 uncultured Aestuariivirga sp. | reverse complement strand
ACCTCGCCGGTGTTCCGGTCAGGCGCGCCGCCGAACTCATGCGCGGCAAGGGGCTCACCGGCTTCAAGGGCCTGCATGCCAAGGCGGGGCTCCCCGCCAGCTGCTACTGGATCATCCAGGCCGCCTGCGATGTGGCGCTCGATGAAGAGGAAGAAGGCATCACCCTCATCGCCGAGGACTTCGGCCGCCGCATCATCGAAGCGCTGATGACGCGCTACGAGGCGCTGCCCGTCAAGGAGCGCACCCGCCACCTCGAGTATGTCGCGCGCTTTGCGGCGGACCGCGCCCGCATCATTGCAAAGCGTCTGAAGGCCGATCTGGTCCGCGCCGCCTGATCCGGCTCAGGCCGGTTTTACCAGCACGTGCTTCTTCTTGCCCATCGACAGCTTGATGACGCCATCGGCGTTCAGCAGAGCCGTTGTGAGCACCAGCTTGTCATCTGACACCTGCTGGTCGTTGATGCGTACAGCACCACCCTGCACGCTGCGCCGCGCCTCGCTGTTGGACGAGGCAAATCCCGCCGCCACGAAGGCTTGCAACAGCCCGACACCCGCTGTCAGATCGAGGTCGATCGTCGGCAGCCCGGCAGCACTCGCACCTTCCTCGAAGGTCCGGCGCGACGTTTCTGCCGCCTGGTCTGCCAAGTCGCGTCCATGCAGCATGGCGGTGGCTTCCGTGGCCAGCACCTTCTTGGCTTCATTGATCTCGGCACCGCCCAGTGCCCCAAGCTTGGCGATCTCGTCGAGCGGCAGTTCGGTGTAGAGCTTGAGGAAGCGTCCGACATCGGCATCCTCGGCATTGCGCCAATACTGCCAGTAGTCATAGGGGCTCAGCATGTCGGCGTTGAGCCACACCGCACCCGACATGGTCTTGCCCATCTTGGCGCCGGACGCGGTGGTGAGCAGCGGCGAGGTGAGCGCGTAGAGTTGCGTCTGGTCGCAGCGCCGTCCCAGCTCGATACCGTTGACGATGTTGCCCCATTGGTCCGAGCCTCCCATCTGCAGCACGCATCCTTCGCGCCGCGACAATTCCAGGAAGTCATAGGCCTGCAGGATCATGTAGTTGAACTCGAGGAAGGTCAGCGGCTGTTCGCGATCGAGCCGCAGCTTCACCGAATCGAAGCTCAGCATGCGGTTGATGGTGAAGTGCACGCCATAGTCGCGCAGGAAGTCGATGTAGTTGAGATGGTCCAGCCAGTCGGCATTGTTGACCATCTTGGCGTCGGTCTTGCCGTCGCCGAAGGTCAGGAACTTGGTGAACACCTGGCGGATGCCGGCGAGGTTGGTGGCGATCTGCTCGACGGTAAGGAGCTTCCGCGACTCGTCTTTGAACGAGGGGTCGCCGATCTTGGTGGTGCCGCCGCCCATCAGCGTGATCGGCTTGTGGCCGGTCTTCTGCATCCAGCGCAGCATCATGATCTGCACCAGCGAACCGGCATGGAGGCTGGTCGCCGTGGCATCGAATCCGATATAGCCGGTGATCGGTCCCGCCTTCGCGGCGGCATCGAGGCCTTCCGGATCGGAGATCTGGTGGACGAATCCACGCTCCGACAGGACATTGAGGAAATCGGATTTGAACTGGCTCATGGCGGGTAACTCTTCAAAGGTTGCGGGCTCTTACCACGGGAGAATGCTGTGTCAAAACCGCTGACGGCGCTCGGCCTCATGTCCGGCACGTCGCTTGATGGCATCGACGTGGCGCTGCTCACCACTGATGGCGAAGACGCAGTGGAGCGGGGACCTGCGGCCACCTATCCCTACCGGCCCGACCAGCAGGCGCTGCTCCATGATGCGCTGGTCGACGCAAAGGCGATGACAGATCGCACGGCGCGCCCCGGCATTCTGGCCCAGGCTGAACGGGAACTCACGTCGTGGCACGCCACGGCAGTTGAAGCCTTTTGTCGGGACAATGATCTAAACCTATCGAATATAGACATAATTGGCTTTCATGGGCAAACCGTCATCCATCGTTCGGAAATCCGCCTGACGGTCCAGTTGGGCGACGGGCAGGGCCTCGCCGACAGGCTCGGCCGGCCGGTCGCCTATGACATGCGCGCGGCCGACGTCGCCGCGGGCGGGCAGGGCGCACCACTGGTGCCCGTCTATCACCGCGCCCTCGCCGCAAAGATCGACATCCGCCCCATGGCCTTCGTCAATATCGGCGGGGTCGCCAACATGACCTGGATCGGCCGCGATGGCGAACTCCTCGCCTTCGACACTGGCCCCGGCAATGCGCTGCTGAACGACTGGTGCGAGCGCCACACCGACGTGCCGTTCGACCGGGATGGCGCGCTGGCCGCCTCGGGCGTCCTTGGTTCCACGGCGTTCATGGCGCTGGCCCAAAGCCCTTATTTCGAAAGGCCGGTGCCGAAATCGCTGGACCGCAATGGCTTCGACGTCTCAGTCCTCGAAGGCCTGTCACCGGCCGATGGGGCGGCGACGCTCACCCATTTCACCGCTACTTCGATCGCCCGCAGCGTCGGCCATGTGCCGGAGCGCCCCAAGCTGTACGTCATATGCGGCGGCGGCCGCCTTAACCCGACGCTCATGCGCGGGATCGCCAATCTCCTCGAACCGCTGGGCGAACGTGTCCTCAGCGCCGAGCAGATGGGCTTCAATGGCGATTCGATGGAGGCCGAAGCGTGGGCCTATCTCGCCGTGCGCTGCCTCAAGGGATTGCCCATCACATTTCCCGGCACCACTGGCGCCGTAACGCCCCTGTCAGGTGGCATTGTGGCCAGGCCTTAGGAGCTGCAACGCCCGGCCGTCGATGATAGCGAGGGCTCCGATGATGATGAGCGCACCGAGGATTTCGCGCACCTCCAACGTTTCACCCAGCACCGCATAGCCCATGAGGATGGCCGACACCGGGATCATCATGGTCACCAACTGCACATTCGCTGGTCCCGCACGCTCGATGATCCGGAAGAACACCAGATAGGCCAGCGACGTCGCCAGCAGCGCAAGGCCCAGCACCGCCAGCCAGCTTGTTGTAGACACATGGAGCAGCACCGAAGGATCTGCGGCCGTGAAGCCGATGACCGTCATGACCGCGGCCGAGCACATCAACTGGCCTGTCGCCAGCGTCAAGGGCCGGATACCTTTCAGGCGGAGTTTCGCCCAGAGGCTCGACAGGCCGTAGCAGAACGCTGCACCGAGGGCGCAGACGATGCCGAGTCCCTGCGTTCCCACACCGAACAGGCTCTCGCCCTTGAGCATCACGACGCCGGCAATGCCCACCACGATGCCCGCCATCTTGCGCGCTTCCAGCGGCTCCTGTCCGGCCGCCGCCATCAGCGCCACACCGAACAGCGGCGTCGTGGCATTGATGACCGACGCAAGGCCGCTCGCCAGCATGGTCTGTCCCGTGGTGATCAAGGTGAAGGGCACGGCATTGTTGATGACCCCCAGCACAGCGAAATTGACCCAGCTCCGCCTGTCGCCTGGCAGTCTTCCAATCACTGCGAAATGAACGGGAATCAGCACCGCTGCTGCAATGAGAACCCGCGCCATGACCAGCACCGGCGGCGGTATTTCCTTGATGGCAATGCCGACGAAGAGGAACGATCCGCCCCACAGCAGGGACAGGAACCCCAGCAGCAGCCAGACACCGGCATCGAAATGGGGTTGGCCCTTGCTCACGTTTCAGCCCTCCGGAAGACCCCGGATGCATAGATGGAGTTCCATCAGCCAGCGACCCGAAAACCGGCACGCCGGTCAGTCACGCAGGGCTTACAGCTGCCCTTCGCTGGCCATCCGCCGGTCGAGATACGTGGAGCAGGTCTTGGTGAGCTCGTCGATCTTGTCCTGGAAGAAGTGGTTGGCCCCGGCGATCACCTTGTGCTCGACGGCGATGCCCTTCTGGGTCTTGAGCTTGGACACCAGGCTGTGGACGGCTTCTGGCGGCGTCACCGAGTCCTTTTCGCCGTTGACGAACAGGCCAGACGCCGGGCAGGGCGCCAGAAACGAGAAGTCATAGTGTTTGGCCAGCGGCGCCACCGAGATGAAGCCCGTGATTTCGGGCCGCCGCAGCTGGATCTCCATGCAGCTCCTGATGCGGCGGCCCGCAATCGCGGGCTTCATCTCGGT
>CAZECZ010000264.1:0-4089 GCA_964510815.1 uncultured Aestuariivirga sp. | reverse complement strand
CTCGTGCAGCCGAACCTGAATGTCCGCAAACTTAACATCTCTGGGTAGGCTGTGGGTAGGAAATTTACAGGGCTTGGACGAATCCGCATGAGACGACATGTTCTCAATTAAAGCAGACAATAATCTGATATACATATATTTTATGGTTCTATGAATTTCAATCGTGGAGTCTCATAAGTTCTCATATTGTTCACTTTGCAATCGGCTCATAACCTGAAGGTCGTAGGTTCAAATCCTACCCCCGCAACCAAGAATTTACACGTAAAATCAAGTGGATATGAAGCGGCAAGCTTCCGCAGCCGGATCGATTTTTGCGCTCTGGATGGGCTGTGGGTAGAATTTTGACTGCGCTCGGCTGCGCCGTCTTGCGACGTCACGAGACGGATTGGGCGAATAGGTGAGCAGTTTGCCTACGTCCCTTCGCCACCAGGTAGCACCATGATGTCAAAGGTCGTATCCGGCATGAAAATCGCCATTGCATATGCCCATATGAGCGATCACCTGGGCGGCGAGGAGTTTTCGTTATGTTGTGTAAATGGGCGGCGCGAGCATGGAGCCGTCCCGCCTAGTGGCCTGAATCACCTAAAGTGCGGGGTACAGGCGCTTTAGTTTCACACGCGCATCTGCGGTGGTGAAGTGCCAATCTGCCTTCGCGTTGTGGGCGTTGCGGCGTGCTACCCAGGCGCTGACCTCGCGTTCGAGCACTGGCCGGTCTGGGATGCGGCGGTTAAGGCACTGGCACGCGAGAACGCCCAGCTCGGATTCGGCCATGTTGAGCCAACTGCCGTGCTTGGGCGTGTAGTGCCACTCGAACCGTTCGACGAGACGGCGCGCCTCGGCCGGCTCGAACGCCTCGTAAAGCGAGGCCGGTGCGTGCGTGTTGAGGTTGTCCTGCACCAGCACGATCTTCTCCGCGCTCGGGAAGTGGAGGTCGGCGAGTTCGGCTAAGATCTTCGCATAATCGATGGCGGTGCGCCGCTCGGTGACTTCGACGTGACGCCAGCCTTCGAGCGGCGCGAAAGCCATGAACAGGTTCGCCGTGCCGTTGCGCTGGTACTCGTAGTCGTGACGGGCAGGCTGACCGGGCCCCATCGGCACCGGGGCGCGCGTTTCGGCAACGAGCTGTTTTGATGTCTCATCGAGACAGACCAGCGGGCGTTTGGGATCGTGCGGGCGCGTGTAGACGTCGAGCACGTCCTCCATCGCCGCGACGAAGGCGGCGTTGGCCTTTGGCGGGATCACCCAGTATTGGGTCAGGTGCGGCTTGAGCTTGTTTTTTTAAGCGTGCGGCCGACCGTGTTGTAGTGCGCCGCCGGCACGATCTGGCGCTCGACGACTTGGCTTGCGAGAAGGCGAATGGTCCAGCGCGCATGCCCGGGCGGCGGCTTCGAGCAGGCGAGCGCGATCAGCTTGGCCTCGGCCTCGCCGTCGAAGATGGGCTGAACCGGCGGCGTTAAGCGCTTCTTGCGGGTGAACACCGCATCGAGCCCTTCCTCGACGAGCTTCTGGCGAACCCTGGTGACCATGGTCACGTTGGTATCGAGCGCCGCGCAGATTTCCTCGTCCGTCCACGCCTCGCCGTCCGCACCCTGGTCGGCCTTGAGAAGAATGCGGGCCTTGAGAATGTTCTTGGCCGACGTCTTGCCCTTCGAGACCAACGCGTCGAGCCGCGTCCGCTCGCCCTCATCCAGCTCGACGACGAACTTCTTGTTGGCCATGGCCAAGCCCCCTTGCTCGTTGAAAGGTGGCTGTTCAAGAATCAGTATTCGTGGTGGATTGCAACAATCCTATTTAAGTGGTGCGAGCCACTAGTATGCTAGGTATTTGAGAACTTACTGGGACTTGGCGCGTGCCAGAACAGTGGACAGATCAGCGGTTCGAAGTCCATTTCGCGCTGGCCCCCGGCGGCGATGCGTTCGTGGCCTCGCTTGTGGAAATTGCAACAGTTGGCCAAATTTTCGTTTTTCAGCTGCCCGGAGACATCGTGACGGCCGCCGTGCTGGCGGCGCACGCCGTGGCTTTGGAACTTCGGAGCAATGGGAAGCTGGCGGCTTTCGACACCGTCACGAACGCGGATCTGGCAACCGGAACGCTCCAAGAGCTTCTCGATGAGGCCCTGGAAGGACTTTCACCCGGCGAGGATGCCGTAGATCTCGCGGAACTGGAGACGATGCTTGAGCAAGCGCTCCACCGGGTCCGGAGGATGAGGCTCACAGGCGAGCGGGGGTGAACGGCGCCATTGCGGAGGGGCTGCCAAGTCTGGTCACCTTTTCGAAGGATGAGATCCTTATCGGCTTCACCAAAAGGCTTGAAAAATCATATACTTAGATTCCCCAAACCTGCCGCAACCTCGCACTGAATTGCATAGCGTTTTTCGACCGTTCGCCAAACCTTGCGCGAATAGGGTAGCCATCCTGGGTGAGCCGTCGGGCGGTCGCATTCAAGGAATCAAAGGTGTGCCTGGACGCTGGCCTTAAGGTCTGCAAGCGTGACCATCAGCGTCATCGGGTTGAGTGGCGATTGGGTCATGCCCAGGGCAAGGTAGAACGCCTTCGCATCCTCTGAGATGGCATCGACGAGCAGTCCACGCACACCAATGATGTCGGCCGCCTGCAGGACTCGCAACGCACCATCACGGAATAGCGCCCGGCCCAGGCCTTTGCCATGCCGAGAGCGGTCGACGGCCAGTCGGCCGAGAACTACGACCGGGATGGGATCGGGCATGTTGCGCCGGAAGCGACCTGGCGCCGTGCCAACTTCGACGGCTCCGGCGGCGAGCGCATAATAGCCGACGACTTGAGAACCGTCACAGGCAACATAGGTTCGGGAGGCACCTTCCTTGCCGTTGGCGCGAGCGCGGCGCTTCAGCCATTGATCGAGTGCAGGTACGCCGCAGTCGAAGTTGTCGAAGGTGTGCCGTTCGTCGAGCGGGATCGGGGCAGCGATCGTCACGTCCGATCCCACGGCGCCGGCGTCTGCATCGTGCGGATAAGCTTGTCGCTCGGCCGCGGCGGGGCGTCGAGCGCGGCGAGGAATTTGGCATAGGCCTTCTCGTCGACGACGAACAGCGTGCGCTCGGTCAGGGCGTCGACCGCCGCGCCACGTGCAGCTTCGAGCACGAAGTCTGTACGGGTCTTGCCAGTCAGGGCAGCCGCACGGTCGATCAGGCTCCGCTCGTCGGGCTTGATGCGCAGATTGAGCGTGTCGCGGCGCGGCTTGCGGCGCATGGATGTGCTATCCATGGAATGCTCCTTTAGGTTTCATGATAGCGCGATGTAACGTCAATGTCATTACATTTGTTCAGGCGCCACTCTCGCAGATGCCCGTTTTGACGACTCAAGAGCTTCCGCGACACCGGAATCGAACTGGGATAGGAGTGGCGGCCCAGAGCGATCCACCAGCCTGTAGCAATTCCAATGCGTTGTTGTTCCGGCGTCGTTGGGCAACGCACTCCGGAGGCTCGGCTACGGATTGGCGATTGTATATAGCCTGATGCGCGACGGGCTGGGTCCAGGGTACTCCTCCCGCTCGGGCCGTTGTCACTGGCCTACACTGACCGTCACGACATGAACAACGCTGGTCGGATTGATGATCGGTAACGCCGCGAGGCACAGGGTCACGGTCAGCCCAAGAGACGCAAGCCCGACGCGCCGCCACCACCTCAGCTGCAGGCGCGCCGACTCGACTCTATCGACCCAGAGGGCGATGGCGGCTTCGTACGGAATGGGCGGTGGTGTCACCGCTGCGGTATCGGCGGCGCTTTTGGGAGCGGAAGCGGCGTAGACCGTCACGCGTGACGGGATTGACGCCACTGCGAACCACACGAGTCCAGCGGTCTGAAGCGTAAGGTTGAACCCGAACGCCCATTGGTAGGCGACGACAGGCGGTCGTCCGTTCTCGAGTGGCCAGAGTTCGACAATGAAACCGAGTCCGGCCTGGATGCTGAACGCCATGCCGACGTGGAGCAAGTTGAGGGCACCGTTCGCGCGTCCTGACACGGCCTTCGGGAAGGTGACGGCTAGGATGGCGTAGCTCAGCACCGTGGCGGCCCCGAGCGCGGCGATCACCAGCCAGGGCACAATCGCCGGG
>CAZECZ010000263.1:0-4109 GCA_964510815.1 uncultured Aestuariivirga sp. | reverse complement strand
GCTTCGGGCCGCAACTGGTCGAGAAACGCCTGGAAACCCGCATCCGCACGCGCACCGGCCGCGAGCGCCAGCACCCCCACGGCAACGCCCAGAACGCCACCGAGACCGCGCTTCAAGCGGGCTTCGATGTAGCCCGGAAGGTCGAACATCGTGTGGTTGGGCCGCGACGACGGCCTGAAATAACGGGCGTTCGCGTCATCAACATCGGTGAAGCGATCGGGGAATTCGGGGCTCACCTCGTAAGCCTCCTGCGAGATCATCGGGCCGATCACCACTGTGATATCGGCCCGCGAGGCACCCTCGCCTTCCATCGCATCGAGGGTCCGCTCCGTGACGCCGCTGAGCGCCCCCTTCCAGCCGGCATGGGCGGCCCCAACGACGCCGGCCTTGGTATCGGCAAACAGCAGCGGGCCGCAATCCGCCGTGAGCACGCCGATAGCCACGCCCGGCTCACGGGTGACCAGCGCATCGACACGCGGGCGCTCGTCACTCTCCCACGGGCCGCTGACCACAAGCGCATCGGGGCTATGGACCTGATAGGCAGTGAGAAGACGCGACGGTTCGACCCCGAGTTCGCCTGCCACCACGGCGCGGTTGCGCTGGACCAGTTCCTTGTCGTCGCCGGACCCCATGCCACAATTGAGCGACGAGAAGATGCCGGTGGAATGGCCGCCCTGCCGGGTGAAGAACCCGTGGGCGATATCCGGTGATGACAGCGCGTCGCTGGTGATCATGTGCGTCCGAAGGGATATGGTGTTTCGAGCCCCGGCGAAGTGGCCGAGAGAATCTTGAACAGGTTACCCATCTGTCCGGGTGCCGCAAGCCTCATCATCTGGCGGTCCAGAATGGCGCGGGTGCGGAGATCCGCCTTGGCCTTGAGCATCCCGGTGCGCTGCTCCAGCCCCATGGCCATCAGGAAGGCACGCTGGGTGAGGACCGGATGGACCGATGCCCCGCCCTGCCCGATTGCCTTGCCCAGCGCCTCGAAATCGACATGCGAGGTGAGGTCGCTCAGGCCCGGTGTTTCAAGGATGGAGACATAGCCATGCTTCTTCATGGCCTGCAACGTGTCGCCGGGTGCGGTCTGAACGTGACCATAGTCGATGATCAGCGCCGCCCCTGGCGTCTTTGCCAGCCGCTCGCCAAGGGTGCGGCCAATGGCCGTGCGGATCGGCGACCATTCGATGACGTCGCCGTCCTCGCCCGCATCGCCGATGTCGGAGGCGACGATGCCGAGCACCAGCGCATCGTCCTTGAGGCCGACGACCCGTTCATGCCAGCGGCCGTCCCGGCGCTCGAACTGTCGGATCGGGATCGCGTCGAAGAACTCGTTGGCGATGAGGACCATCGGACCCTCGGGGACATCCTCCAGACGATCGTGCCAGCTGACGTCCTTTCCCAGCGCCTTGGCCTGCAACTTGCGGAGCACCGGGCTCATCTCCACAAGGTGGATCGCCGCCGCATCGGCAAAGGCCGGTACGGCTTTCCGCGCCGCACGCAGCACATCGGCCATCAGCGTGCCCCGCCCCGGCCCCAGCTCCACCAGGTTGAACGCCGGTGGCTGGCCCATGGCGGCCCAGGCGGCGATGCACCAAACCCCGATCAGCTCGCCAAACACCTGCGAGATCTCTGGCGCCGTGAGAAAATCGCCTCGCGCCCCGAACGGGTCGCGGTCCATGTAGTAGCCATGCGCGGGATGGGCGAGGCAAAGGCCCATGTAGCGGTCGAGACCCATCGGGCCGTCGGCCGCGATCATCTCGCGGATCATTGTCTCAAGCGGCGTCACGGCGTGACCTCCAGAGCAGCCAGATGCCGATCGCCACCAGCGGAAGCGACAGGATCATGCCCATGGTGATGAAGCCTGCGAAATAGCCCAGGAAGGAATCGGGCTCGCGGAAGAACTCCACCGTGATGCGCGACAAGGCATAGCCCAGCGCGAAGACCCCGGAGGCCCGGCCAGCATATTTGAGCGCGCCGAACCGGTGAGTGGCGACCCGCACCGCGAGAAACAGCACCAGCCCCTCCAGCAGCGCCTCGTAAAGCTGGCTCGGATGGCGCGGCACCTGCAGCGGATCGTCCGGAAACACCATCGCCCACGGCACGTCAGACGGCCGGCCCCACAACTCGCCATTGATGAAATTTGCCAGCCGCCCCAGCCCCAGCCCGACCGGGACCGAGGCCGCGCCCAGATCCAGCATCCGGTCGAGCCCCGACCCGATCCGCCGGCCGAACAGGAGACAGGCGACGACGACCCCCAGGAAGCCCCCGTGAAACGACATGCCGCCATCCCAAACTCGAAAGATATCAACGGGATGGGAGAGATAGTAAAGAGGTTTGTAGAACAACACGAAGCCCAGCCGCCCGCCCAGCACGACGCCGAGGATGCTCCACACGAAGAAGTCGTCGACCTGCGGCACGGTCATGGTGGGCTTCACGCCGCCCCACAGCGCCGGATCGCTCACCAGCCGCTTGATGTACCATGAAGCGAACAGAAGGCCCGCGATGTAGGCCAGCGCATACCAGCGGACCGCGAAGGGGCCGATCTGGATGAGCACCGGGTCGATGGCGGGATAAGGCAGCACGGCGAGATTCGGCATGGTCGCGGACACTGGGCGCGAGGCCCGGCAAGGTCAAGCCTCGCCGGGGCCACATGCCGCGCCATCAAGGCTTGAAGCGTGCCGACAAAGCCCATAGCTAGAGGAGGAGGAGGCCCATGCCATGACCACCACCCAGACCCGTTTCTTCGACGAGCTTGCCAAGCTGATGACCAATGCCGCCGGTGCCGCCCAGGGCGCGCGCCGCGAGTTCGACACGCTCGTTCAGGCCCAGATGGAGCGCGTGCTCAACAATATGAACCTGGTGAAGCGCGACGAATTCGACGCCGTGAAGGCCATGGCGCAGAAGGCGCGCGAGGAAAATGACGCGCTCTCCGCCCGCATCGCCGTCCTCGAGGCGAAGCTGGGCATTGGCGGAGACACCTCCGCCAAGTGATTTCCCCTGTGGAGGAATCACCTCCGCCTCGCTTCCGACTCTTGAACCGACTCAAAGGCTTGGGCACGGTCCCCGCATTGGCTGACTTTGATTCGTCAGCCCGCGGAGGATTGCCGAATGCCCGCCGTTTTGGCGCACGACGAAGATTTGCCGAACCCGCTCGACCGCGTCGAACGGATCGCCGAGGCCTATCAATGGGCCTTCGACCGGACCAACCCCGCCGAGGTGTCGATGCGGATCGAAGGCGGCTGGAGCGACATTTCGCTGTCGCTGGCCTGGCGCGACGAGTTCGAGATGCTGCAGGTGGTGGCGGGCTTCGACTTCAAGGTGCCGGCGGCGCGCCGTGAGGAAACGGCACGGCTGGTGGCCCTCATCAATGAGCAGATGCTGGCCGGGCATTTCGACCTGTGGTCGGACGACGGCAGCCTCGTCTATCGCAATTGCCTGCTGCTGGCGGGGGGTGCCGAGCCCAACGACGCCCAATGCGAGGCGGTGATCCGTTTCGCGGTGGAAAGCTGCGAGCGCTATTTTCCGGCCGTGCAGTTCGTCGTGTGGGCTGGCCGCAACGCCGCCGACGCGCTTGAATCGAGCCTGCTCGAAACCCACGGGGAAGCATGATGGTGAAACTCACCGGCACATTGGTTCTCGTCGGCGCCGGAAAAATGGGCGGCGCCATGCTGGAGGGCTGGCTGAAGGGCGGCGCCGATCCGGCCAGGGTGGTGGCGCTCGATCCCGCCCCGCCGCAGGAGGTGCAGAAGCTCCTGGCCAACAAGGGTGTGCGCCTCAACCCGCCGGTTTCTGGCATTACCGATGCCGAAGTCGTCGTCGTCGCCGTCAAGCCACAGATCATGGAGGACGTGCTGCCGGGTGTCGTGCCGCTGAAGGCCTCGAAGCCGCTGATCCTGTCGATCGCGGCGGGCAAGACGATCGCCTCCTTCGAGCGCCATTTCGGCGCCGGTGCCGCTGTGATCCGCACCATGCCCAACACACCCGCTGCCGTTGGCCGCGGCATCACCGCCATGGCCGCCAACGCAAACGTGTCGGCGGCCCAGATGGATCTGGCGCGCACCCTGCTCTCGGCGGTGGGCGAGGTGGTGACCGTCGACACCGAGGCGCTG
>CAZECZ010000262.1:0-4197 GCA_964510815.1 uncultured Aestuariivirga sp. | reverse complement strand
ATCAAACTCCATGACGGGTGCCGGAAGACCCTCTCCCGACCCTCAACCCGTCACGGAAATCCGGTCCACACTCTCACTCTATTGGGGGTGTTGCGGGGTCTCCCCGCAGAAGGGGTCGGCCGAGACCTTGGGCTCGGCCGCAGGGGAAGGCTTTCCCCTCCCGGACCATATCATTCCCAATCAGCGGGTCATTGACTCCCAAATGGCCGGTTCGGAGCTGGCAGCCAGCTCGGCGACGCGGTCTTTGAGGCCTTTCCCCTGCAGGAACACCCTGATCCAGGACTGCCGCAGCAGCCCGGTTGAAAACTGTCAGAATATTGCATATATTTCTGACAGGAGAATGGCTGTGCAAAGACTGACCGAGCAGATTCTGGCGCATACCAAGGGCCTTCCCGAGGGCGCTCCGATCGCTGCTAAGAGCTTGCTCCACCTCGGCAATCGCGCCGCGGTGGACCAGGCATTGTCGCGACTGGCTGAACGTGGCCGGCTGATGCGTGCCGGGCGCGGCGTCTATCTGTGCCCGGTTTCGAGCCGGTTCGGCGTTCGCGCACCCTCCGTCGAGAAGGCCGTCGAAGCTCTCGCGAGCCAGCGGGGCGAAGTCATCGTGTCAAACGGCGCCGCCGCCGCCAACGCGCTCGGGCTCACGACTCAGGTGCCGGTCCGGTCGGTCTATCTGACATCGGGCCGTAGCCGGACGATGAATCTAGGCCAACAGGTCGTCGAGCTGCGGCATGCGCCACGCTGGCAACTGGCGCTGGCCGATCGGCCCGCCGGACAGGCTGTGCGCGCGCTGGCTTGGTTGGGACCGGAGAAGGCGGAAGCCGCCTTGAAGACGTTGAAGCGCAAGTTGCCGTCTTCCACGTTCGGCGAACTCGTCGCGGCCGCCCCCCAGCTCCCGAGCTGGCTTGCCAGGACGGTGGGCAAGGTCGCGCATGGCTGAAGCCTTCCTCACATTATCGGCAGGCGATCGGCGCGAGGCCTTGGCCGTCGCTGCCGATCAATCCGGGCGGCCGCCCCATCTGCTGGAAAAGGATGTGTGGGTCGTTTGGACTCTTGCGACGCTGTTCGGGTCCGACCTTGGCGAGCATCTCGTGTTCAAGGGCGGCACGTCGCTGTCGAAGGCGTATCACGTCATTCGACGTTTTTCCGAGGACGTGGATCTCACCTACGACATCCGTGCCATCGCCCCTGATCTGGTAGGCGAGGATGGCGAGGCCCTGCCGAAAAATCGGAGCGAGGAGAGACGGTGGTCGAAGGCCGTCCGATACCGCCTGCCCGAGTGGGTCAACGGAACGGTTCAGCCTCTTCTTGCCGGTGCGATCGACGCGCAATCGCTGCCCGCGACCCTCAGGGTCGAAGGCGACAAGCTGTTCGTCGACTATGAAGCGACCTCGGCGGGATCGGGCTATGTGGCTCCGAGCGTGATGCTGGAGTTCGGTGCCCGCTCGACGGGAGAGCCGGCCAGCCCACGCGATGTGGCGTGCGATGCGGCCGGACTGATCGAAGGCGTCGAGTTTCCAACGGCGCGCCCGCGGGTGATGCATGCCGAGCGGACCTTCTGGGAGAAGGCGACCGCAATGCACGTCTTTTGCCTGCAGGAACGGCTGCGTGGCGAGCGCTTCGCCCGCCACTGGCACGACGTTGTTCGACTGGACGATGCGGGCATCGCCACCGTCGCATTCGCCGACCGCAACCTCGCCAATGCCGTTGCCCACCACAAGAGCATGTTCTTCGCGGAGAAAGCGGTCGATGGCGCGGCCATCGACTATGAAGCCGCTGTCAGCGGAAACCTGCAACTCGCGCCGAATGGTGAGGCGCGCACGGCGTTGGCCATGGATTACGCGCGCATGGTCGAAGACGGGCTGCTGCTCGAAGACGCCGAGCCGTTTGAGGCGTTGATCGAACGATGCGCAGACATAGCAGAGCGGGCAAACCACGCGGAGAAGGGATGATCTTGAGGGAAACCGATATCTACCTATTTTACCGATCGTGAGTACGGAACACGACCTCCAACAATCGATGTCATCGATGCGCGCTTGTGGGCCGGCCTCTACAGCTTGATCCAGACGGGAATTGGCAACGGCTCATTTGGCCTGCGCTTTCCGGAACAGTGCCCCGACGGAAACGGTCCGTGTGGGTGTGACGAGTAGGCCTTCCGCCGGGTGCTAGGTGCCGAGGTGCCGTGGATCGAATGGCCGCTCTCCCCGAGCGAAGTGCCCGACACGCCGGTGATCCTCGATCTGCTTGAGTTCTGCGCCGGCGCCGTGGGTGAGCCGATTCAGGGCGCATATCATTCCTATTACCGCCATCATCACCAGAGTTGGGACCGAGATGCCGGCCTTGCGCGATTTGTGGTGGATGTGATCGCAAGCCTCAAGCTGCCAAGCGACCCTCCTCTTCTGCTTCGTTCGCCGGCTCTCCCACCGCTTTGGTCAGGAAGAGGTCAAGCGCGGCTCGACGGGAGTCGCGATCCAGTGCGTAGGCTGTCTGCTTGAATTCCACTCCCTGGAGCAGCCCTTGAATGTAGCCGGAGATCGTATCGGCGGCCATGATGAGCGCCGTGTCGAGTGTGTGAATATATTTGCTCGTCACCGAACCTTTGGAGTGGCCGACCAGCGCGGCGATCGTCACCTCGGTGAAGCCGAGATCGTTGGCGATGCTGGCAAAGCTGTGGCGCAGGACGTGCGGGGTGACACCGACGAGCGGGCTGTCTGTGAAGATCTGCTCCCAATGGTTCGGGAAGCTACCGAACGCATTGTCCTCGCCCTGACCGGGGAAGACGTAGGTGCCCGCAGCGGTCTTGCGACGTTCCTCCAGATACTCGACGACGGGCAGTCCGATAGGACGAATGGACTCGCCTTCCTTGCTGTCCACCAGGCGCATGCAGCTCGCGTCGGTGTCAGCCTCGATCCACATTAGCGAGATCATTTCCGAGCGGCGGCAGCCAGTGAGCGCGATCTGCCGGATGATGTCCACGGTCATGGCGTATTTCTCGTTCGCCGCCGCCTCGCGAAGCATCTGACCGAGAGTGCGGTACTCCGCCTCTGTCAGACGACGATTCCGAACATTGTCCTTGGGCTTCTTGATGCCGTGCGCTGGATTGATCTCGATGATCCCAGCGTCGACAGCGTAGGTGAGGATGCCACCCAACAGCCCGACGGTACGCGTGGCGGTGCCGGCACCACCGCGAACGATGGCCTTTCCACGCAGCTTCTTCGTCTTGACGGCGACGCGCGTCTTGCCCGCCATGATGTCCTTCAAGACCTTGTTGATGTCCGCTTTGGTCAGATCTTTGACTCGGCGTGCGCCGATCAGCGGGATGATGTGCCGCTCGATACGGCCAGTGTCGGTCACGATGGTGGTTGGCTTCTTCGGTCGTCCGCCCTTACCCAAGATGAGACCTGCGTTCAGATCGGCGGTGTAGAGGGCACAAAGCTCCTTGACCGTGATGGCCTTGTGGTCGAGCTGGCGTTCCTCGGAAGGATTATCGCCGCGCGCAACGCGCCCCAGTTGGACCTTCGCTTCTTGCCGGGCTGTCTCTGGTGTCCACACGCCATGCAGGCCGATGGTATATCGTCGCGTGCGTCCAGCAGCGCGATATTGAATGAGGTAGCTGCGCTTGCCGGAGGCGAACACGCGGAGGCCAAAGCCGGGCAGTTCGTCATCCCAGATGAAATAGTCCTTCTCGCGGACATCGGCAGCGTCCACGATCCGCTTGGTCAGCTTTGCCATGAAGCGTTCCCCTCGCTAGTGAGCGTGGTGCTTCCGCGGAAGCACCACGGAAGCAACCGGCTGGATATCGGAGCGAAATTCTGGATAGATAGTTCGGCGCGAAAATCTGTATTGTCCAGTAATTTCAGTCATATATCGCATTGTAGCGTGCCCTATCGTGTATTTAGGATAGGCAGGCTAAATTGCTCCGAAGGCAGAGGTCAGGGGTTCGAATCCCTTCGGGCGCGCCAGTTATACCAAGACTCACTGATCAAAGCCGGCGGGCCCAATCGCGCATTCCGAGGGACATGATGCGCCACGGCTGATCGATGAGTTGGTTCCACGCGTGGCAGCAGTGATCGAGAATATCCTCGCAGGATTTGAACACGCGGTTCGACAGCCAGTTGTCGCGCATGAACTGCCAGACGTTCTCTTGCGGGTTCAGCTCCGGGCATTTGGCCGGCAGCGGGACGAGCGTGATGTTCG
>CAZECZ010000261.1:0-4239 GCA_964510815.1 uncultured Aestuariivirga sp. | reverse complement strand
TTCGCCTGATGACTGTCGACGCCGCAGAGCACTACGATAACGCGAAGGCCAAGCGCAACGCGGTCATCCTGGCGCTGGCCCAAGCGCTGTTCGGCGCGATCGGAACCGCCATGGCCGTAACCGCCGGCCTCATCGGCTCGCAGCTGGCGCCGACAGTCTCGCTGGCGACGATGCCGGTATCGGTGATGATCATCGGAACGGCGGTGTCGACCTTCCCGATCTCCTTGATGATGCGCCGCATTGGCCGCCGCGCCGGTTTCATCGCCTGCGCACTTGTCGGCTTCGTCGGCGCGCTGATCGGTCTTGCGGCCATTATCCTGCAGTTCTTCTCGCTGTTCCTGGCGGGCTGCGCGCTGATCGGCGTTTATCAGGCCTCGGCATCCTATTACCGCTTCGCCGCTGCCGACCTCGCCAGCCCCGCATTCCGGCCCAAGGCCATATCGTGGGTGCTCACCGGCGGCATCCTCGCCGCCGTGGCCGGAAGTGCCATGGTGATGAAGACGGTCGATCTCTTCGCCCCCATCACCTTTGCCGGCACCTGGGCTGCGATGGCCGTGATTTCACTCGTAGCCGCACTGCTGCTGATCCCGCTCGACATTCCCACAGCAACGGAAGCGCACGCGACGACTGGCCGGCCGCTGGCCGAGATCGCCACCCAGCCCCGCTACATCGTGGCGGCGCTGTCCGCCATGCTCTCCTATGGCATCATGGTGCTGGTGATGACGGCCACCCCGGTGGCCATGCTGGGCTGCGGCTTCACGGTCAATGATTCCGCATGGGTCATCCAGTGGCACGCGATCGCCATGTTCCTGCCGAGCTTCTTCACAGGTCATCTCATTGTCCGCTTCGGTGCCGAGAAGATCGCCGCCGGCGGCATGTTGCTGCTCGTCGGTGCGGCGATTTCGGGCCTCATGGGCATTCATTTCGAGAATTTCGCCGTGGGGCTGATCCTGTTGGGCCTTGGCTGGAACTTTGGCTTCCTGGGCGGCACCACGCTGCTCACCACGACCTATGAGCCGGCCGAGAAGAACAAGGCGCAAGGCCTCAACGACCTCATGGTGTTCTGCACCAACGCTTTGGCCTCGCTGGCCGCCGGCATGCTGCTGGCTGGCTCCGGCTGGAACGCCGTCAACTATGCCGTCTTCCCGATGGTGGCGCTGGCGCTGGTGATGATCGGCTGGCTGATGACCCACCGCAAGGCAACGCCGGTCACCTGATAATGACATGCCCGCGCATTTTGCAGGCCGTCAGATGATCAGGATATCATTCACATTCATTGTCGCATCCGATTGCAGGGTGGCGATGATGATGGCCGCCTCTGCGCCGTTCCCATCGGCGTCATAACGCAGGATATGGGTGTCCGTTTCGTAGAAGAAGCGGACGTCGGCCGTCAGCGCCTTGGCCGCCGTCGATGCCTGAAATTCAATGTCGGCGATCCGTCCTGCGGGCAGACCGCCAAAGGCTATCCCCCTGAACTCGAACCGGTCGTTGTTGCCCGCACCCACGGAAGAGAAGTCGGTGATGGTGTCCCCGGTTTCGGCGAGGCTGGAATAACGGAAGGCATCGTTGCCATTGCCGCCTGTCATGGTATCGGTACCGAATTCGCCCTGCAGGCGGTCATTGCCGCTGCCGCCCCGCAACTCATCGTCGCCTGCGCCACCGCGCATGATGTCGTTGCCGCTTTCCCCGAACAGCAGGTCATCGCCACCGTTGCCAAGCAGCGTGTCCTTGTCGGTGCCGGCGTAGAGCGTGTCGTCGCCGCGGCCGCCAATGAGCATGTCCTTGCCCGCTCCGCCAAACAGCGCATCGGCGCCGGCGAGTCCGTACAAAGTGTCGGACCCGTCGTAGCCGGAAATTTCGTCTCCCACAGCGTCATTGCCATAGAGGGTGTCAGCTGCGGCGGTGCCGGTGACGATACCGTCGCGCGGGTCGATGATCTGGGCGCGGATGGCGCTACCGGATGTGTCGTCGCCCGCAGCGCTGCCGTCCGTCCAGGTCACGATGATCCTGCCGTCGGACAGGGTCGCCAGCGACAGGCCAGACTGGTTTCCGGCGGTCGTGGTATTGACGAGGATTTCGCTGCCCCGCTTGTCGCCGACGCTGTCGAAGACCTGCAGACGGATGGCCGTGCCGGCATTGTCCCCGCCGGTGCCGCTCGAGTCTTCCCATGCGATGGCGAAGCCACCGTCTTGCAGGCTCGTCACGGCTGACATGTCCTGATCGCCAAGTACGGTGGAATTGGCCAGCCGTTCGGTCCCCATGGCGAAGCCGGAGTCGTTGAAGATCCTGTAGTGGATCGATGTCCCGTAGGGATCACTGGGTGCTGCTCCGCCATCCAGGGTCGTCCAGGTGACGACGAAGCGGCCGCTGTCGAGCCAAGCCACGCTGGCTTGCGATTGCTCGAAATCGGTGTAGCCGTTTACCCTCAATGCAAACAGATCGGCACCGCCCTGAACGAAGACCTTGGCGTAGATGTCGCCCGCGTCTGAATCCGTCGCCGTCCACACTACCGCATATCGCGTTCCGATCGCGTTCGCGGCAAGATCAGGAGCGTCTTGCGTGGACACGACCGATCCGCCCAGAACGTTGTTGAGCAAGAGCGCATCGAATTTGGCCACGCCGCTGGCATCGAATTCCCGGTAGTAAATGTCGACGCCACTGGATCCGACTTGGTCGGCCTGCCAGATCATGACATTGCCGTTGGTTCCAAGGGACGCCACGTCTGGTGAGGCGACGTCATACGGCCAATTGTAGACGGCGCCGTCGACCCGGACGGGGGCGCCTGACAGACTTCGCTCAATGCCGGCGATATCGTGATCGGGAGAAATCACCCGTGCGATGAGCAGGTTTCCATTGGCAAGCTGAGTCATTGCCGGTGATTGCTGGTTTTGTGACAGCAGCCCCGAATCGGCGACATCCTCGGTGAATTCGCCGCCGACCAATAGGCCCGCGGCATCGTAGCGCTGAAAGCGCAACACCGAGGTGGCCAATCCGTCATCTTCCCACGCAACGAAGAAGCCGCCGTCCGACAAGGACGTAACGGCGGCGTGGACCTGGTTGCCGGCGGTGGTTGTATTGACGAGAAATTCCGTGCCCCATTTACGCGTGGCCATGGTGTCGAGCCCCGATCCAGAAGACGTCTGTGAACAAGAAAGTCGCAAGCACGAGACACGCACCGATCTGCGGGGGGTCAGCCTTGCGATGCCTCAAGACGGCACTTGGCCGGACCTGCGTATTTGGGTCGTGTCAGTTCCCTTGCGTTCAAGCTGGCACAACCTCAAAAGTCCCACAAGGGTCCATTTCGGGGCTGCCTAAGTGCTTCGATGGCGCAGGTCTGTCAAACGTCAACGCCCAGGCACGCTCGCGGCTACCGATGCGGCAACACCGAATGCCGGGCTGTCATCTGATGCTAAACCTTGAGGGTTCCCAATGATGATGGCCGTCAGCGAGGTGTCAGCGGAAATTAACCTGGGTTGAGGGCGTGCGGATGAGTGACCGGCATCAGCATCGTGAGTTGCGCCGCTCAAATCCATCAGCAGTGCATGGCGCGCGCCCCATTGCTATCTGCGCCAGCATTTGGCATACCGCTGCCACATTCCGGGGCAGGGGACGGGGGAGACAGTGATTCCGTCAGGGGCTTCGGGGCAAACCAACGAAACACAAGGGTTCAACCAATGACCACACTTTGGCTGATCGTGCTCGCGGGCGCGCTCTCCATCGTGTACGGCATCGTTACCACGCGCAGCCTGATGGCTGCCGATGCCGGCACGGCCCGCATGCAGGAAATTTCGGCCGCGGTGCGCGAAGGCGCCCAGGCCTATCTGAAGCGCCAGTACACCACCATCGGCATCGTCGGTGTTGTGATCTTCCTTCTCGCCCTGTGGCTGCTCGGCATCTATTCGGCCATCGGCTTCGCCATCGGCGCCGTCCTTTCGGGTGCCGCCGGCTTCATCGGCATGAACATCTCGGTGCGCGCCAACGTGCGTGTTGCCCAGGCCGCCACCAAGGACCTCGCAGGCGGCCTCGACCTCGCCTTCAAGTCCGGCGCGGTCACGGGCCTGCTGGTCGCCGGCCTCGGCCTCCTCGGCATCACGCTCTACTTCGGGTTCCTCACCGGTTCGCTTGGCAAGGAAGCCACCAGCCGTGAAGTCATCAACGCGCTGGTCGCGACGTCCTTCGGCGCCTCGCTGATCTCGATCTTCGCCCGTCTCGGCGGCGGCATCTTCACCAAGGGTGCGG
>CAZECZ010000260.1:0-4279 GCA_964510815.1 uncultured Aestuariivirga sp. | reverse complement strand
CGACACCACGCTGCGCGACGGGCAGCAGACGCCCGGCGTCGACTTCTCGCTGGAAGACAAGCTGGCCGTGATCGCCATGCTGGACGAGATCGGCATGGACTACATCGAAGGCGGCTACCCCGGCGGCAACCCCACCGACACCGCCTTGTTCGGCGAGCCCCGCGCCATGGAGGCGACTTTCACTGCCTTTGGTATGACCAAGCGGGCAGGGCGCTCCATCTCCAACGATCCCGGATTGCAGCAACTGCTCTCCGCTGAGGCGCCGGCCCTGTGCTTCGTCGCCAAGTCGTGGGACTATCACGTGCGCGTGGCGCTGGGCTGCACCAACGACGAGAATCTCGAGTCGATCCGCCAGACGGTTGAGGCCGCCAAGGCCGCCGGCAAGGAAGTGCTGATCGACGCGGAACACTTCTTCGACGGCTACAAGGCCAATCCGGCTTATGCGCTCTCCTGCGTCATCGAGGCCTACAACGCCGGTGCGCGCTGGGTGGTGTTGTGCGACACCAATGGCGGCACGCTGCCCTCGGAAGTCTCCGAGATCGTGCGCGATGTGGCCAAGGCGGTGCCGGGAACGCATCTCGGCATTCACGCCCATAACGACACCGAGCAGGCCGTGGCCAATTCGCTGGCTGCCGTGGAAGCCGGATGCCGCCAGATCCAGGGCACCCTCAACGGCATCGGCGAGCGCTGCGGCAACGCCAATCTCGTGTCGCTGATCCCGACGCTGGTGTTGAAAAGGAAATATGCCGACCGCTTCGACACCGGCATCGACGCGGAGCGTCTGTCGAGGCTCACCCACGTCTCGCGCAGCTTTGACGAGCTGCTCAACCGCCCGCCCAACAAGCAGGCGCCCTATGTCGGCCACAGCGCCTTCGCCACCAAGGCGGGCATCCATGCCTCGGCGATCCTCAAGGAACCCGAAACCTATGAGCATGTGCCGCCGGAAAGTGTCGGTAATCGCCGCCAGGTGCTGGTGTCGGACCAGGCTGGGAAGTCCAACCTGCTCTCCGAACTACAGCGGATCGGCCTTGCCGTGGCCAAGGACGACCAGCGCCTCGACGCGCTGCTACGCGAGGTGAAGGAGCGCGAAGCGCAAGGCTATGCCTATGATGGCGCCGACGCCTCCTTCGAGCTGCTGGCGCGGCGCATGCTGGGCAACGTTCCCAAATATTTCGACGTGCTGTCGTTCCGCGTTATCGTCGAAGAACGCGATCACGAGATGATCTCCGAGGCCGTGGTGAAGGTGAGGGTGGACGGCGAAACCTATCTGAACGCCGGCGAAGGCAATGGCCCCGTGAACGCTCTTGACGTGGCGCTGCGCAAGGACCTCGGCAAGTTCCAGCCCTTCATCCAGGATCTGGAACTCGTGGACTACAAGGTGCGTATCCTGAACGGCGGCACGGGTGCGACTACCCGCGTCCTGATCGAAAGCCGCGACGGGGCCGGCAAGCGCTGGTTCACCGTGGGCGTGTCTCCCAACATCGTCGATGCTTCCTTCCAGGCCCTTTCCGACTCCATCACCTACAAGCTGGTGCGTGACGGCGTGGTGCCAAACTGACAGATCGCTGACATCTGGCTGACAAAAGACTGACAAACATTTTCAATGGGTTAGCGGGAATATCTGCCTCGCCCTCACCGTAATGCTGATAGGCCCACATCAGCATGAGGAGAGGAAGACATGGGACGCAATCGCATTGACGGCACTGACGGCAACGATGTCCTTGACGGCACGACGCTTGACGACGAGATCCGCGGTGGCCGTGGCGACGACACCCTGAACGGTTTCGAAGGCGACGACCGGCTGCGCGGCGAAAAGGGGAACGACACGCTGAACGGCGACATTGGCAATGACCGCCTGATCGGTGGTTCAGGCAATGACACGCTGAATGGCGGCGATGGCAATGACCGCCTGAAGGGTGGCGCGGGCGACGACGAACTGACTGGCGGCTCGGGCCGCGACCAGTTCAAGTTCGATCTGCGGGGCGGAACCGACACTATTACTGACTATGTTGATGGCGAGGACCGGTTGGACTTCACCAATTTCAGCATCGCCCCGACTGCCACCCAATCGGCCTTCGAGGTCCTGATGTCCCATGCCGAACAGGCCGGCAATGATGTGGTCTTCACCATGGACGGCGGCGAGATGATGATCATCCAGAACACGCTGATTACCGATTTCGACGCCGGCGACTTCCGCATCTGATCGGCACGGCATGCGCACCGGGCATGAACTCCATGCCCGGCGCGTGTTTGCTGGCGCGTCGCAGGCGGTCTAAACGGCCGGAATGACAGCCGCTCAAGACGCCGCACGCCCCGCTGGCCTGACCGAGCCCCAGAAGGGGGTGATCCTGGCCTTGCTGGCCCATCTCGTCTGGGGCGGCATGGCGGCCTATTTCGGACTTCTCCGTCATGTGTCGCCGGTGGAAATCGCTGCCAATCGCGGGCTGTGGTCGCTCCCCGTCGCGGCCCTCATCATATGGGCGCTTGGCCAGTGGCGCGATGTGCTGAAGGTCTTGCGGTCATTCCGCAACATGGCGATCCTGACGCTGACATCGGCGCTGATCGTGTTCAACTGGGGCTTTTACGTCTGGTCCATCGAAGTGGGCCGCACCCTGGAATCGAGTCTCGGCTATTTCATCAATCCCTTGCTCAACGTCGTGGTGGGCTACCTCTTTCTGGGCGAACGCTTCACGCTTCCCCAGAAGGTGGCGCTGGTCCTGGCCGCCATTGCGGTGGCAATGCAGACGGCGGCGCTCGGTCACGTGCCATGGCTCGGCCTGATGCTGGCGTCGACCTTCTGTCTCTATGGTTTCCTGCGCAAGACCATTGCCGTGGGGCCGACGCAGGGGTTCTTCATCGAGACTGCGATTATCGCCTTGCCATTGCTGGGCGCCCAGCTGTGGCTCACCTCGCGCGGCGAGAGCCATTTCGGAACCACCACCTTCGACACGCTGATGCTGATGGGCTGCGGCGTGATGACGGCCTCAGCACTGGTGCTGTTCGCCGCCTCGATCCGCCGCATCCGCTATTCGACGGCCGGGCTGATGCAATACATCTCGCCGTCTCTGGTGTTCCTGACTGCGGTGTTCGTGTTTGGCGAGCCGCTGAACGGCCTGAAGCTCGCCTCATTCCTGATGATCTGGCTGGCGCTGGCGGTATTTTCGATTTCCGCCATCCGCGATGACCGCGCGCGGCGGCGATAGGAGCTACATCTTGGTGATGTGCGGTTCGGCGCCGACCCGGTCCGGCGAGGCCTTGGCGCGATAGTCGAACGCGGGGACCACGTCCTCGGCCCTGGTCACCACGTCCATGGCGATATCGAGCCCGGCCCGGATGAAATGCTCCTGTCGCATGTGGTCGAGGAGTGTCACCAGATGGTCCCAGTAACCCTCGATGTTGCACAGGATGATCGGCTTGTGATGCTGGCCAAGCTGGGCCCAGGTGGAGATTTCGGCCAGTTCTTCGAGCGTTCCGAGCCCGCCGGGTAGTGCCACGAAGCCGGAAGAACGGGCGAACATGGTCATCTTGCGCTCATGCATGTCCGCCGTGACGATCAATTCGTTGACGTCGGTCAGCATGCGCTCGCGATTGGCGAGGAATTCCGGGATGATGCCGGTGACGTGGCCGCCCTCTTCCAGCACTGCGCGGGCCACCTCGCCCATAAGACCCAGGCTGCCGCCGCCGTAGACCAGGCCGATTCCGGCATCGGCCAGGGACTTGCCCAGCGTCCGCGCCGCCTCCACATATGCAGGGTTCCGGCCCGTGCCGGATCCGCAGTAGACGCAGAGCTTTTTCGCTGGTGGCATGTGGTAAACTCCCTTTTGCGGTTGGACGCGACGATTCATCCCGCAAAACGGCAACAAAAACCACCGGGAATCTTTGCAGAATTGTGACGGGGGCCTTAATAAGGCCCCGACTGCTCCATAGCGAAGAGGCCATTCGCCACAGGGCACAGGCGACATTTTTGGAATGGCAAAGGTATGAACAAGAAGCCAATTTGGGTGTTGACGGGTCTTGCCGTGGCGGCCGTTGCCGTGGTGGGCGGGTTGACGAAGGACATGTGGATGGCGGGGCCGCAGAGGGTCGCCGCGGTGGATATCGTCGGAACGCCGGATCAAGCCACGCCCGCGCCACAGCCGCAGCCCGAGCAGCAGGTGGCCGTAGAGCAGTCTGCACCGGCGCCGCAGCCCGAACAGCAGGCAGCCGTGGAGCAGCCCGCACCCGAGCCGCAGCCCGAGCAGCAAGCCGCTGGGGAGCAGCCGACAGCAGAGCCGCAGCC
>CAZECZ010000259.1:0-4351 GCA_964510815.1 uncultured Aestuariivirga sp. | reverse complement strand
CAGGTCCTGCTCAATTTCATCGGCCGCATCATGCATCAACGCAAACAGAAAGCCTTAATGGAGGAAACCAAATGCTGAAGAAATTCTTCGGATTGGCCGCCGCCGCATCGCTCCTGGCGCTGGCCAGCACCGCAGACGCCGGCGAGCTGAAGCTCGGGCATTCGACCTGGGTAGGCTACGGACCCTTCTACGTCGCCCGCGACAAGGGCTACTTCAAGGACGAAGGAGTCGATGTCGAACTCGTCATCATGGAGGATACCCCGATCAAGATGGGCGCGCTGATGGCGGGCCAGCTCGACCTCGTGGCTTCGACCGTCGACGAATTCCCCATCTACATGAAGCCCGGCATCGGGCTGCACTATGTGCTGGCCGTCGACAACTCCAAGGGTGGCGACGGCATCGTGGCCACCAAGGACATCACCTCGATCGAAGGTCTCAAGGGCAAGAAGGTCGCTTTCGAGCAAGGCTCCGTGTCGCAATTCTTTCTCAACGCACTGCTCAAGGACGCTGGCATGAGCCAGGCCGACATCGAGCCGGTGAACATGGCGGCTACCGACGCAGGCGTTGCTTTCACCGCCGGCCAGGTCGATGCGGCGGTCACTTGGGAGCCAGCCCTGAGCCAGGGCGCCAACTCGCCCAACGGCCACATGCTGCTCACCAGTGCCGACAAGCCGGGGCTCATCACCGATGTGGTGGCGGCCACCACCGATACACTTGCCAACAAGAAGGACGACGTCGCCGGCTTCGTGCGCGCCTGGTACAAGGCACTCGATTTCATCAAGACCAATCCGGACGAGGCCAACGCCATCATGGCCCAGGGTGTGGGCGGCTGGCTCAACGACCCCGCCGTCTTCGCCGAAACGCTCACCGGCATCGAATATCTGGGCAAGGACCAGAACATCGCCTTCTTCGGCACGCCGGAAGCGCCCGGCCAGATCTACAAGACGCTGGGCGCTGCCATCGACATCTGGAAGGGCTTTGACCGCATCCAGGTCGAGGTCACGCCGGCCGACATGATCGACAACTCCTTCCTCGGTCAATAAGAATGTCCGCCGCGATGGCCAGCCACATAGACCGCATCCTGACGCCCCGCCGGGAGATTTCCCCCGTGCTGGGCAGTGGTGCCGGCCTGGCCGTCGCCGGCACCATCTTCTTGGGCTGGTGCGCGGCGACCTATGGCGGGCTGGTCGACACGACCTTCTGCCCACCACCGCACAAGGTCGCGACCGCCTTCTGGCGAACGCTGATGGACGGCTCGCTCGCCAAGAACGCCTGGTCGAGTCTCGTCGTCATCAACCTGGGTTTCTTCCTCTCCTCCCTCATCGCCATTCCGCTCGGCATCATGATGGGAAGCTTCCGCATCGTGCAAGCCGCGCTTGAGCCGGTGGTGAACTTCACCCGCTACCTGCCGGTCACCTCGATGATCCCGCTGCTTATCCTTTGGATCGGCATCGGGATTGAGGAGAAGATCGCGGTTATTTTCATCGGCACATTCTTCCAGCAGATCGTGATGTTTGCAGATGTCTCGGCGCAGGTGCCGAACGAGCTGTTCAATGCCGCCTACACGCTGGGTGCGAAAAAGCGCCAGGTGGTGCTGCGCGTGCTGTTGCCGGCAACGCTTCCCGGCGTCATCGACACGCTGCGCGTCACCATGGGCTGGGCCTGGACCTATCTCGTCGTCGCTGAACTCGTCGCCTCGAGCTCAGGCCTCGGCTACATGAGCATGCAGGCCATGCGCGGCCTTCACGCCGATCTCATCTTCGTCGCCATCCTGGTGATCGGCCTTCTCGGGCTGGTCACCGATCAGATCTTCAAGTGGATCAAGATCGTGGCCCTGCCCTGGGCCCGGCAGAGGTAACGCATCATGGGCATGGTCACCGTTGAAAATCTCGACCTTCGCTTTCCCACCCGCGGCGGGGCGGACGTCATCGCGCTCAACAACCTGTCGATGACGATCCCCGACAAGGAGTTCGCCGTGATCGTCGGACCGTCGGGCTGCGGCAAGTCGAGCCTGCTGGACATCATCGCCGGCCTCAAGGAGCCGAGTGGCGGTGTGTGCCGGCTCGATGGTGAGCCGATCACCGGCCCCGCCAAGGAACGGGGCATGGTGTTCCAGAATTATTCGCTGTTTCCCTGGCTCACGGTCTTGAAGAACGTCGAGTTCGGCCTGTCGCTGCAGGGCAAGCCACAAAAGGAAATCACCGAGCGGGCCCGGCACTATGTCAGCGCGGTGGGCCTTTCAAGCTTCGAGAACGCCTATCCCAACCAGCTCTCCGGCGGCATGAAGCAACGCGTCGCCATCGCCCGCTCGCTGGCCAACGGGCCGGAGATCATCCTGATGGACGAACCCTTCGGCGCCCTCGACAGCCAGACCCGCTCCGTCATGCAGCAGCTGCTCCTCGGCATCTGGGAAAAAGAGCACAAGACCGTGCTGTTCGTCACCCACGACATCGACGAGGCCCTCTATCTCGGCGAAAAGGTCTACGTGATGTCGGCAAGGCCCGGCCGCATCATCGACACCATCCCCGTCGATTTCGCGCATCCGCGCAGCTACGAGCTTTCGACCGAGCCCGCCTTTGTCGAATTGAAGCGCCGCATACAGCACAGCCTGCATGCCGAGGTGCACAGGGCGCTGTCGTCAGCGGCCTGACATAACACAACGCTTTTGCAATCAGGTGGACCCATGTCTTCCAGACCGGACTCTCGCTTTGACTATATTATCGTGGGCGGCGGCTCGGCCGGCTGCGTGCTGGCGGCGAGGCTCAGCGAAGTCCCGGAGAACAAGGTGCTGCTGCTGGAGGCGGGCCCGCGCGACTGGAACCCGATGATCCACATGCCGACGGGCGAGATCTTCATGGTCGGCAGCAGCGTCGACTGGCAGTTCCGCTCCGAGCCGGAACCGCGGCTTGGCGGCTACCAGGTGCCGCTTCCGCGCGGCAAGGTGCTGGGCGGCAGCTCGTCGATCAACGGCCAGGTCTATTGCCGCGGCCATCACCGCGACTACGACGAGTGGCGCCAGCTTGGCAACGAGGGCTGGGACTGGGAGAGCGTCAAGCCCTATTTCGTGAAGGCCGAGAATTGGAACGGCCCCGCTGGCGAGTTGCGTGGGAACAAGGGGCCGCTGAGAACCGCCTTCGGCCGCTACAAGATGGAGTTGTTCGACCGCTTCATCACGGCAGGAAAACAAGCCGGCTACTGTTTCAATCCGGACTACAACGGCGAGGAACAGGAGGGTTTTGTCTACACCCAGTATACCCACACGCATCGCTTTCCGCTGCGCTGTTCGGCGGCCCGCGCCTATCTGTGGCCGGCGATGAAGCGCCGGAACCTCACGGTGTGGACCAGGGCCCATGCGCTGCGTGTGCTGTTCGACGGCAAGCGCGCCTCGGGCGTCGAGGTCGAACACGGCGGCAGAAGGGTGTCGGTCACGGCGGATCGTGAAGTGCTGCTGTCGGCCGGCGCCTATCACTCGCCGCATCTCCTGATGCTGTCGGGTGCCGGCGACCCGGCGGAACTCGGCCGCCACGGCATCGACTGCCACCACCCGCTTCCCGGTATCGGCAAGAACCTGCAGGACCATGTCGGCTCCTATGTCCAGCACAAGTGCCTCAAGCCGATCACCTACTACAATCTCCGCAATCCGCTGAAGCTTGCCGGCGCTATCGCCAGCTATGTCTTCGCCGGCCGCGGGCCGCTCTCAGTGTTTCCGATGAACGCCATGGCCTTCCTCAAGAGCGATACAGCCCTCGAGCGGCCAGACATCCAGTATTATCTTGTGCCCAATGCCATGAACCCGAACGGATCGGAGAGCTATTTCCCGCGCCATCACGGCTACAACATCCACTGGTGCGGGCTCAGGCCGCAATCGCGCGGCGAGGTGGCGCTGCGCTCGTCGAACCCGGCCGACCTGCCGCGCGTCACCCACAACTACCTCTCGACCGAAGACGACCGCAGGCTCAACCGCTACGCCTTCCGCCTGGCCCGGGAGCTTCATGCCCAGTCGGCATTCGACGGCGTGCGCGGCGAGGAACTCGATCCGGGTGCCGGCTGCCAGAGCGACGATGAGATCGACGCCTTCATGGCGCGCTTCATCTCGTCCCACTACCATCCGGTGGGCACCTGCAAGATGGGCGAAGACGACGGTGCGGTGGTCGACTCGAGGTTGCGCGTGCATGGGCTTCAGAACCTCCGCGTGGTCGATGCCTCGATCATGCCGAAGCTCGTCGGCGCAAACACCAACGCACCGACCATCATGATTGCCGAAAAAGCCGCTGATATGATCCGCCAATCCTCGGCCTAGGCTCAGGACTCATAACCAATAGCAAACGGTGCTGACGATGTAGACAGCTGC
>CAZECZ010000258.1:0-4351 GCA_964510815.1 uncultured Aestuariivirga sp. | reverse complement strand
ACTAGGATTCGAACCTAGACTGGCGGAGTCAGAGTCCGCTGTCCTACCGTTAGACGATCCCCCAACGGCTTGAGTGGGGGCTAGATAGCCCCGTCAACCGCGATGCGCAAGGGGTTAGCTTCTGAACTGGCGGATCAGGCTGGCCAGGCTTTGCTGCTGGTTAGCCGCGCCTGCCGCCGGAGCGGGCTGTGGCGGAGGCGGCGGGGCTGGTCGATGGCCGGTGGCGAAGCCGGCTGTCGCGCCGGCCACCGGCTGGCGTCTGATGGTTTGCGGTGCTGCGGGGGCTGGAGCAGCCGCCGCCGGATGGACCGGCAGTGCGGCCGGCTGCGGTGCCGGCACCTCATAGCCGAGGCTTTCCGGATTGTGGCTCTGGGCCCGCCAGCGCAGCACGATGTCATGCAGGTAGCTGTCGTCCGGCAGGTCCTTGGCCCAATTCTTGGTGAACGAGGCGGTGTTGCTCTTGGGCCAGGAATTGGCCGGCAGCATGTCGAACTTGATGCGGGTGGGAAGGGCCACGCCTTCGCCAAACGTGATGGCCTCGCCGGTGCCCATGGTGGGCATGAATTCGAGCAGGCTCGCGGCCGCATCCGAAATGCCGGCGCGCAGGATCTCCTGGTCGCGCTCGTTGGTGAGGCGCATCGAGAAGATGGTGTTGCACTGCGAGAGGATCGTGGGATCCAGTTCGGCCGGGCGCTGCGTCACGATGCACAGCGACACGCCGTATTTACGGCCTTCCTTGGCAATGCGGCTGATGGCGCGCTTGGTCGGCTCGAAGCCCAGCGTCTTGTCGATCGGCACGTAGCGGTGGGCTTCCTCGCACACGAAGGTGACGGGGATCTGTCCGGCGCTCCAGACACCGAAGTCGAAGGCCATGCGGGCGAGCACCGAAACCACCACGTTGATGATCTCGGAGGGCAGGCCGCCGAGTTCGAGAATGGCGATGGGCTTGCCATTGACCGGGATGCGGAACAGCCGGGCCAGAACCTGGGCCATCGTATCCTGCACGGTGAGGCCGCCGAACATGAAGGCATAGCGCGGGTCGCGGCTGATGGTTTCGACGCGGGCCTTCAGGCGCTTGTAGGGGGCCAGTTCGCCGCGCAGTTCCAGCTTGCCGATGTATTCGTCGAGCAGGCCGACGAGATCGGAAGTGCGGTACGGGATCGGCGTGTCGACACCGATGTTCGTGACATCCGTCGTCTCGCGGCCGCGCACGATGCCGTTGCGGTCGCGGCGCTGGTTGTTGAGATAGCGCATCTTGGCCAGCGGAATCAGTTCGCGCAGCACTTCGGTGTCGGCTTCGCGGTTGTTGCCCTGGCCGATGAGGATTTCGACGATTTCCTCGAAGTTCAACAGCCAGAACGGCAGGTTCATGTTGTCGGGCGTGATGACCTCGGCATACTCCGTGAAGGCATTCGCGTATTCGCGGTGCACGTCGAGCAGCAGGATATGTGCCTGCGGATTCTTTTCCAGAATGCGCCGCAGGATCAGCGCCACGGTGCAGGACTTGCCGGTGCCGGTGGTGCCGAGAATGGCGAAGTGCTTGCCCAGCATTTCGTCGATCTTGATCATCGCGGGGATGCCGGAATCCTGGGTGATGTGACCGACGCGGATGGCCGTGTCGGCATCGCAGGCATAGGCCTTTTCAAGCTCGTGCTTGTTGGCGCGGAACACGATATCGCCGAGAGAGGGATAGCAGGAGATGCCGCGGCGGAATCCCATTGCCATGCCGCGCTCATCCTTCGGCAGTTCGCCAATGAACTCGACCTCGATGATGCGCAGTTCCTTGTCGTCCTTCGAGTGCGACGGCATGGGTGACGACAGCGCCGACACCATGCAGAGCGAAATGGACTTCAGGGTGTCGACTTTCAGAAGTGTGCCGATTTCCGGGCTCTTCTGCTGTCCGGCTTGTGTGGAACTGTCCTCGGCATCGATCAGGATGACGGCATGCGCGCCGGTCACGGCGACGATTCGGCCCACCCGTTCGAGCGCATCCGGCCTTGCGGCTGCGTCTTGCGGTGCTTGCGATTGCTGGCGATACATGGGCGTCATCTACTCTTCAGTGAACGGGCAATTCTTGGGTGGCCGCCGGGCTGTCGGCCGTCGGAAGGATGAGTGACACGCGGGTGCCCACCCCCTTCTGCGAGTCGATGCGAAGATCGCCGCCGTGCAGCCTGGCCAGCGCATAGGCGATCGGAAGACCTAGTCCCGTGCCTTCGTGGCGCTTGTTGAAGGCAGTATCGATCTGTCCGAAAGGCCGCATGGCGGTTTCCACTTCCGAGGGTGACATGCCGACACCGGTGTCGGTCACCGAAACTGCGGCATAGCCCTGCTGCAGGAGGCCGGCTTCGACCCTGATGCGGCCGTTGGAGGGTGTGAATTTCACGGCGTTGCCCAGCAGGTTGATGAGGATCTGCTTCACCCGCAGCGAATCGCCCAGGAGGCGCGGCAGATTGGGGGCGATGGAGTTCTCCATCGTGATGCCCTTTTCACGGGCCTTGGCCTCGATGATCAACAGGCAGGATGACAAAATTGGTTTAAGATCAATAGGTTCTCTGTCAACCGTCAGCTTCCCGGCCTGGATTTTCGAGACGTCGAGAATGCCGTTGATGAGCGCCAGCAGATGCTCGGCCGCCTGCTTGATGTAGCCCGAGTACTGCTGGACCTTGTCCGGCGTGGTCACCGTCTGGGTGTGCAGCATGTCGGAGAAGCCGATGATGGCATTGAGAGGGGTTCGCAATTCATGGCTCATGTTGGCAATGAATTCAGACTTGGCCTTCGATGCCAGTTCGGCATCGACCTTTGCGGCCTGCAGGGCGACGGCCTGCTTCTTCTGTGTGACGGCGACACCGAGATAGTCCGAGAACTCGCCGATCAGCGAGCCATCCTTGAACCATTTTGGACCAAAAGTACGCATTGATACCCCTAACCAAAACAATGTGTATGACGGAACGTCTCAATGCCGGGTTAACACTGTGAATCCATTGCAAGACACGCTTTTGCCTTGAGTGGCGGCGCGAACCTGTTACATTCGATTTAACGCAATGTTTAGGGTCTGCCGCCGCCGCTCCGGCCATGTGCCGTCGAGAGCCGTCGGGCCATGAGAGGTTAGACGTGGACGCCACCAATGGGCCGGGCTGGAACCGGCCCCGGCACAGGCGGGGCGGCTCCGGATCATCGGGCCACCGGCCGAAAGACCGCAAAGTCGAGGGCGAACTCTATGGCGCGCTCGATCTGGGCACGAACAATTGCCGTTTGTTGATCGCGACGCCGAATGCCGGTGGCTTCGTCGTGGTTGATGCGTTCTCGCGCATCGTTCGCCTGGGCGAGCGGCTGGAGCAGACCGGCAATCTGAGCGAGGACGCGATGGACCGCACCATCGAGGCGCTCCGGGTGTGTGCGAACAAGCTCAAATGGCGGGATGTCAAACGGGTCCGGCTGGTTGCGACCGAAGCGTGCCGCATGGCACAGAACGGGCGGGGATTCATTGCACGGGTCACCGAAGAAACGGGACTGGTCCTCGAGATCATCGACCGCGAGACCGAAGCCGGCCTTGCGGCCGTCGGAGCAGAACCTCTGGTTGATACCGGAGCCGACTCGGCGCTGGTGTTCGACATCGGCGGCGGCTCGACGGAACTCTCGTGGATCAGGCGGGCAGGCGTGAGATTCGAGACCGTGGCGTGGACGTCTCTGGCCGCTGGCGTTGTCACCATCTCCGAGCGGTACGGCGGCGGCGTCGATGTCACGCCGCAGTCTTTCGATGCCATGCGTGCGCATATCCGCCCGATGCTCCGTGATTTTGTCGAACAGGTCCGCAGGTCCCATCCAGAACAGATCATCGTGCCGTCCCATCTGCTGGGCACGTCGGGAACCGTCACCACCATCGCCGGCGTCCAGCTTGGGCTGCCGCGCTATGACCGGTCGCGGGTCGACGGCTGCTGGCTGGGCAGCACCGACATCGGTACCGTCACGCACCAGTTGTTGCACATGAGCTACGACCAGCGCGCGGCCAATCCCTGCATCGGCAAGGAGCGGGCCGACCTTGTTCTCGCGGGCTGCGCCATTCTCGAGGAAATCCGTCTGACCTTCCCGGCGGAGCGTATCCGCGTGGCCGATCGCGGCTTGCGCGAGGGTATTCTCACGCTGATGATGAAGGAAGACGGAACCTATGGGAGGGCGGCATGAGCAGGCCCGGAAGTGGCAAGAAACCGGCGGGCCGCAACCTCAAGGTCCGCGTCCGCGGCGGCAAGGGCCGCACGGTGTCGCAAAAGGCATGGCTCGAGCGCCAGCTCAACGACCCCTATGTCCAGGAGGCCCGCAAGCTCGGCTACCGATCGCGCGCCGCCTTCAAGCC
>CAZECZ010000257.1:0-4430 GCA_964510815.1 uncultured Aestuariivirga sp. | reverse complement strand
TTCTCGACCTCGCGCGCCACAAGCTGTCCAAGGTCCTTCAGATGCACGTGGCCGGGCACGAACTGGGTGAAGGAGTTGACGATGGCGATGATCGGCTTGCCGAAATCGCCGTCCTTCATGCCGGTGGCACGCCACAGGCCGCGGGCGCCAGCCATGTTGCGGCCGTGGGTGGAGGTATAGGAGCGGTACTGGGGCATGAGGTTCACCCTGTTGACTGTGATGTCGGGTGGCTTGCCTCAACAGGCCGGAAGAATCAAGCCAGCGCTGCATCTGCCACCTTTGGCCCAATTGCATGGCTGGAGCAGGGATTGCTAGGAATGGACTTCGTGAAAACAAAGGATTGACCCCGCCATGAGCTTCTTGACCGTCGAACAGGCCCCGGCCCGCCTCAACCGCAGTGAACTGGCCGTTCCCGGAAGCCAGACCAAGCTGTTCGAAAAGGCAGCCAAATCCGATGCCGACGTGGTCTTCCTCGACCTCGAAGACGCGGTTGCGCCGGACGACAAGGAGCAGGCCCGCAAGAACGTGATTCAGGCCATCGGCGACATCGACTGGGGAAACAAGGTGCTATCGGTCCGCATCAATGGCCTCGATACGCACTACATGTACCGCGACGTGGTGGACCTGCTGGAGCAGTGCTCGGACCGGTTGGACCTCATCATGATCCCCAAGGTCGGGACCGCTCAGGATGTCTATGCCGTGGACATGATGGTGACGCAGATCGAAGCCTTCAAGAGCCGCAGGAAGCGGATCGGCTTCGAGCTCATCATCGAGACGGCACTTGGCATGCAGAACATCCACGAGATCGCCGCGGCCTCGAAGCGCAACGAGTCACTGCATTTCGGCGTGGCCGACTATGCCGCATCGACCAAGGCGCGCACCACCTCCATCGGCGGCCCGCATCCGGACTACACGGTGCTGACCGATCCCCTGGCCGACGGCACCCGTGCCAGCCATTGGGGCGACATGTGGCACTATGCGACGTCGCGCATGGTGGTGGCGGCGCGGGCCAATGGCCTGCGCCCGGTTGATGGACCGTTCGGCGACTTCAAGGACGCGGACGGTTTCAAGTCACAGGCCCTGCGCGCTGCCGTTCTGGGCTGCGAGGGCAAATGGGCGATCCATCCCTCGCAGATTGCGCTCGCCAACGAGGTGATGAGCCCGTCGGACGCGGACGTCGACAGGGCACGGCGGATCATCGAGGCCATGAAGGAGGCCGAGGCCCAGGGCCGTGGTGCGGTGTCCCTCGACGGCCGGCTCATCGACTATGCCTCGATCCGCCAGGCCGAGGTGCTGGTGCGCAAGTCGGACATGATCGCCAGCCGGTAAGCTCCTGATAACCCAAGGTGAATTCCTCTCACCTTGCGACCTTCTTTCTCACTTCGCAAGACCGCCGTTTTCCAGTAAATAGCGGTTATTACTAAGGGGCTCATTGGCATGTCTTCGGGCAGGCAACGCGATGTCGAATGGCCGACGATCGTTCTGATCGTGGCCGTCTATACAATAATGGCGGTCTTGGTCTGGCATCACGCCAGCCTGCCGTGGTGGGTGATCCTGCCGATCGGCGCTTATTGTGCCGCACTTCACGTCTCGCTTCAGCACGAGGCGCTGCACGGGCATCCCACCCGCAACAGGGTGATCAATGAGGCACTGGTGTTCCCGACGCTGACGCTGTGGCTGCCCTATCACCGCTACAAGCGGTTGCACCTCGCCCATCACAACGATGAAAACCTCACGGACCCGCGGCTTGACCCGGAATCCTACTACCTCCTTCCCGAGCAATGGTCCGATGTCGGCGGCATCCGCAAGATGCTGTTCGAGATCAACCAGACTCTGGCCGGACGCATGCTGATCGGGCCAGCGGTGTCGATCATCCGGTTCTGGCCGGCGGAACTTTTCGACGTCTTGAACGGAAACCGCGAGACGGCGCGGGCCTGGGCCTGGTTCGCGGTCGCTGCATCCGTGACGCTCGGCTATGCCGTGCTGATCTGCGGCATGCCGCTGTGGCAATATGTTCTGCTTATCGCCTATCCGGGCATCTCGCTGGCGCTGGTGCGGTCCTATTGCGAACACCGGGCCGCGGAAATGGTGGATCATCGCACGATCATCGTGGAAGCATCGCCCTTCTGGTCGCTGCTGTTCCTCAACAACAATCTGCACGTGGTTCACCACAGCCATCCGACGCTGCCATGGTACAGGATTCCCGCCCTCTACCGCGCCGAACGCGAGCGCCTGATCGCGCAGAACGACGGTTACACGATGAAGGGCTATGGCGAGATCTTCCGCCGCTACTTCCTCAAGGCCAAGGAGCCCGTCTCCTACCCCAACCCGGACTGGCTCAGAAAACACTCCTGACTCCCAGCATTTTGGGTAGCACCCCCCGGCCAGCCGCGTTATTAAGGCCCGCTTTTTGGCTGGGAGAACTACAGTGCCACACCGGATCGACGTCGCAGACCTCAGGGTCGACAGGGAACTTTACGCCTTCATCGCCGAGGAGGCGCTGCCAGGTACGGGAGTATCCGAGCTCGACTTCTGGCATGGCTTCGCCGACCTCATTCACGACCTCGCGCCAAAGAACAGAGACCTTTTGGCAAAGCGCGATGCGATCCAGACCAAGATCGACGGGTGGTACCGCGCCAATGGCGCGCCGGCCGATCTGGAGTCCTATAAGGGGTTCCTGAAGGAGATCGGCTACCTGCTGGACGAGGGTCCGGATTTCCATGTGGCAACCCAGAACGTCGACAGCGAAATCACCACCATTGCCGGGCCCCAGCTCGTCGTCCCGGTCATGAATGCCCGCTATGCGCTGAATGCCGCCAACGCCCGCTGGGGATCGCTCTATGACGCGCTTTATGGCACCGACGCCGTTGCCGAGACCGGTGGCGCCCATCGTTCTGGCACCTACAATCCCGTCCGCGGCGCCAAAGTCATTGCCTGGGCGCGGAGCTTCCTCGATGCGGCGGCACCCTTGGCGAACGGCAGCTGGTCCGAGGCCAAAGACATCTCCGTCAGCGGTGGCGCCTTGTCGACCTCTCTCGGCGGCTTGAAGGCACCGGCGCAATTCCGCGGCTACCGCGGCGAACCCGACGCTCCGGCTGCGGTGCTTCTGGCCAACAATGCGCTGCACATCGAGATCGTCTTCGACCGCGGCCACATGATCGGCAAGGACGACAAGGCCGGCATTGCCGATGTCATCATCGAATCCGCCATCACCACCATCATGGATTGTGAGGATTCCGTCGCAGCCGTCGATGCGGCTGACAAGGTCGCGGTCTACCGCAACTGGCTGGGCCTGATGAGGGGTGATCTCTCCGAAGAGGTGACGAAGGGCGGCAAGACCTTCACCCGCACACTCAATCCTGACCGTGAATATGCCGGTGCCGATGGCAAGCCCCTCAAGCTTCACGGCCGCTCGCTCATGCTGGTGCGCAATGTCGGTCACCTGATGACCAATCCGGCCATTCTCGACAGCGAGGGCAATGAGGTGCCGGAAGGGCTGATGGATGCGATGGTGACGAGCCTCATCGCGCTGCACGACATCGGTGCCAACGGCCGGCGCAGCAATTCGCGCACCGGCTCGGTCTATATCGTGAAGCCAAAGATGCATGGACCGGAAGAAGTGGCCTTTGCCGTCGAAATTTTCGGACGGGTGGAGAAGGCCATCGGCATGGCGCCGAACACGCTGAAGATCGGCATCATGGACGAGGAGCGGCGCACCACCATCAACCTCAAGGAGTGCATCCGCGCCGCCAAGGATCGGATCGTTTTCATCAATACGGGGTTCCTCGACCGCACCGGCGACGAGATCCACACGTCGATGGAAGCTGGCCCGATGATCCGCAAGGGCGACATGAAGCAGGCGGCATGGATTGCGGCCTATGAGAACTCGAATGTCGACATCGGCCTGCTCTGCGGGCTTCCCGGCCATGCGCAAATCGGCAAGGGCATGTGGGCCATGCCTGACCTGATGGCGGCCATGCTGGAACAGAAGATTGGACACCCAAAGTCCGGCGCCAATTGCGCCTGGGTGCCATCACCAACGGCCGCGACGCTGCATGCCACGCACTACCATCGCGTGAATGTCGCCGAGGTGCAGGAAGGGCTCCGCTCTCGCCCTCGCGCCAAGCTTGATGACATTCTTTCCGTGCCCGTCGCCACGCGGCCCAACTGGTCAGCCGACGACATTCAGCAGGAACTCGACAACAATGCGCAAGGCATTCTCGGCTACGTCGTCCGCTGGGTGGACCAGGGTGTGGGGTGCTCCAAAGTGCCGGACATCAACAATGTCGGTCTCATGGAGGACCGTGCCACCTTGCGGATCTCATCGCAGCACATCGCCAACTGGCTGCGGCATGGCGTGTGTACGGAAGTGCAGGTGAAGGCCACCATGCAGCGCATGGCGCTGGTCGTGGACCGGCAGAACGCTGGCG
>CAZECZ010000256.1:0-4435 GCA_964510815.1 uncultured Aestuariivirga sp. | reverse complement strand
CCAACTACTTCAGTGCAGCAGGATATGGACTCAATTGACCGCCCGAGGCTCTAGATAACCGCCGGGTTCAATTTCGGGACCGCGCAGCCCGTCAAAGGCAGGCTGGTGGACGATCTCCCTGCCCCATCCCTTCCAGCAAGGTGCCACTGCAATCATCGTTGAACGGATGGCCGGCTTGCTGGCAGGTGTCGAAGTAACCCTATTGCCCAAGCCCCCTTCACACGGTTTGTTTGCCGCCGCTGGCGATACAGCGCTGCGACCTTCAGCCTGGCTCGGTTGCGGTCAGTGCGCTGATGCCAATGTTGCCCATGTGCAGGCGGATCTGATCGAACAATGTGTCGCGCGCGAGTTCAGCGACCCGTGCCGGAAACGTGCCCAATTCCCGGTCGCGCGAGACAACGGTGATTGTCCTGGTCAGGCGGGCTGCCGGAAGTGGCAGAACCTTCAACGGCATGTGCTCGACGAAGCCATCGATCAGCAACGTCGGCGTCAGCAGCGTGAAGCCCATGCCATTGCAAACGCAGGCGGTCACCATGCTCGACCGGTCGGCCTGGATGACCTCCGGGGGATCGAGCCTCAGACGCCGCAAGTGCTGCGTCACCTGGCGGCCGACGCTGGTGGTATCGGCGAAGCGGATGAGCGGCATGCGCTGCTGCATGGCGTTGAGGCTGTCGACAGGCCCGCGATATTTCTCCGGAACGACGAGAAGGAAGGCTTCCTGCAGCACGCCGTGCCGCTCAAGGCCCTCCATGTCATAGAAGGGGTTCGAGGTAATCGCGAGATCCGCCTTCTTGGTGCGGAGCAATGTTTCATGATCGCCGCTCTGACCGGCGTGCAAGGTGACGTCACGCACGCCAAAACCCTTCTTGGCCATGCCGACCAGACCCGGTGTCAAAGTCGTGGCGATGGACGCAAGAATGCCAATGCGCAGTACGCTGATGGGCATGGGGCCCTGGTGGCGCATCTCCGTCTCAAGATCGCCCACCACGTTCAGGATGCGGGCGGCATGGCGATGGAGCAGCGTGCCGGCCTGGGTGAGGCGGGCCGGGCGCACCGAACGGTCGAACAGCTGCACACCATAGGCCTTCTCGAGTGCCGCGATGTGCTGCGAGGCGGCGGACTGCGTCATGCCCAACATACGGGCGGCAGCCGTCATCTGGCCGGTTGCGGCCACGGCCTCGAACACCTCCATCGACTTGATGAGGTTGCTACCGGTGCCGACTGCACCATTCCCTTGTGGTTTCTTCATCTTGATTATCATTAGAAGTGCTAATGGTATCTTCCGTCAATTGAGTTTTTTTGATCCCTGTGGATAGTCTCACCAACGCAATTTCCGGTTCTTGATTATGACAGCAGGCCACTCATCGCGGCGGCGCAGGACAACTTCACACACAGCGCCACAGACGGCGCGCGCGCCCTTCATTCTCCGCAAACTCGAGACATTCAGTGTACTGAGTGACGAAGGCCTGGCGCTCATCGAGCACAATGCCGACACCATCCTGAAGGACACGGGTATGGAGTTCGTCGGCGACCCGGAAATCCTCGACATCTTCCGCGATGCCGGATGCGACGTGAAGGACACACGGGTGCGCTTCGAGCCCGGCTTCTGCCGCAAGACCATCCAGGCGACGGCACCGCGCCAGTTCATGCAACACGCCCGCAACCCGGCCAACACCGTCCAGCTGGGCGGCAAGGCCACGGTGCTATGCCCCTCCTGGGGCCCGCCTTTCGTTCATGACCTCGACAAGGGCCGACGCTACGCCACCTACGACGATTTTGTAACCCTGGTGAAATTGCACCAGGGCATTCCCTGGCTGCACCATTCGGGCGGTGTCGTCTGCGAACCCGTCGACCTTCCGGCCAACAAGCGTCACCTCGACATGCTTTATGCCCATATCCGCTGGTCGGACCGGCCGTTCATGGGCGCCTTCATCGGGGCGGAGCGCGCGGGACACGCCGTCGACATGGCGCGCATCCTGTTCGGCGCGGAGCATGTGGCTCAGAATCCTGTGCTCTATTGCGTGTCGAACACCAACGCGCCGCTGGTGCTCGATTCCCACATGTCCGGCGCGCTCAAGACCTATGCGCGGGCCAACCAGCCGGTGGCCTGCACGCCGTGGGTACTCACCGGCGCCATGAGCCCCACGACTGTCGCCGGAACATTGGCACAAGTGCTGGCAGAGGCCACCGCGTGTCTTGCGCTGGTGCAACTCATCAACCCCGGCGCACCCTGTCTCATGGGGTCCTTTGCCTCGACCATGTCGATGCAGTCGGGCGCGCCGACCTTCGGCACACCGGAGGCCGGGCTGATGGTGTTGGCGGCCGGACAGTTGGCCAGGCGGCTCGGCGTGCCGCTTCATACCGTCGGCACGCTCTCGGCCTCCAAGCTTCCCGACGCCCAGAGCCAGCAGGAGGCCACCTGGGGTCTCCTCATGTCGCTGTTCGCCGGCGCCAACCTCATCAACCACGCGACCGGCTGGCTGGAGGGTGGGCTCGTCACGTCTTTCGAAAAGACGATCATCGACGCCGATCTCTGCGGCAAGGTGGGGCGCTTCTTCGAAGGCATCGACCTCAGCGAAAATGCACAGGCCATGAACGCCATCGCGGAGACCGGTCCCGGCCAGCATTTCCTAGGCAGCGACCACACGCGGCTCAACTTCATGAGCGCGCTGTTCCGCCCGCTGACCGCCGACAACAACTCGTTCGAGCAGTGGCAGGCCGAGGGCGGCAAGGATGCGGCCCAGCGCGCCAACGCCCTGTGGAAGCGCACCGTTGCGGATTACCAGGACCCAGGACTTGACCCGGCCATCGACGAGGCGTTGAAGGACTATGTTGCGCGCGTGAAGGCGTCGCAGCCGGACATGAATTATTTCTGATGCAGAAGATCATCATCATTGGTGGCGGCGCCATCGGGCTCAGCGTCGCCTATCATCTCGCCAAGTTGAAGGCGGGGGAGATCACGCTGCTCGAACGCAATCAGCTGACATCTGGCACGAGCTGGCATGCGGCGGGCATCGTCGGACCCTTGCGCGCCACGGCCAGCATGACGCGCATCGCCGCAGCGGCATTGGAGGTGTTTCCCCGACTCGAGGCCGAGACGGGCATGAGCACCGGCTACCGGCGCACCGGCGGCTACTGGCTGGCGCGCAAGGTGGAACGCATGGACGAACTCCGGCGTATCGCCGCCGTGGGTTGCCACATGGGACTGACGCCTCGCATCGTGACACCCGACGAGGTCGCCATTCCGCAGCTCGATCTCACGAGCCACGTGGGCGCACTGATGGTGCCCGAAGACGCAAACGTCAATCCCGTCGACCTCTGCATGGCCTATGCCCGTGGCGCGCGCATGGGCGGCGTGACGATCCGCGAGAATATGCTGGTGCAACGCATCCTGATGCAGGACGGCGCGGCACGGGGTGTCGAGTTTTCAGACGGCAGCACGATGATCGCCGACAAGGTGGTCTTGTGTGCCGGGGCCTGGTCGAAGAGGCTCGCGGACGACATTGGCGTCGCCCTGCCGCTGCAGGCGGTCGAGCACATGTATATCGTGACCGAACCCATTCCGGGCTTGCCCAATCCCTTCCCCGTGGTGCGCGATCTCGATACCGGCATCTACATCAAGGGCGACGCGGGGCGGCTGGTGATCGGCGGCTTCGAGCCCGATGCCAAGGCATGGGACGCCTACGGGCCGGAAGGCGACCGCGCCTTCCTCGAAATGCCCGAGGACTGGGACCAGTTCGGTCCCTTCATGGAGGCAGCCCTTGCGCTTATGCCGCAACTGGCGGAGGTCGGCATCCAGCGTTTCATGAACGGTCCCGAGAGCTTCACTGTGGATACGCGGCCATTGGTGGGCCTGGCGCCCGAGGCCGACGGCCTCTTCGTGGCGGCAGGACTGAATTCCGTGGGGATCATGACGTCCGCCGGCATCGGCCAGGTGCTGGCCGACTGGGTGGCCACCGGCGATGAACCCTGCGACCTCTGGGGTATCGACATCGCCCGGGTGGACGCGGCCACGGCTGATTCCGCCTACATGAAGGAACGTATGAAGGAGGCGGTCTCCGATCTTTTCGCCATGCACTGGCCGTTCAAGCAGCCCGCGGCCGGACGCGGCCTTCGCACATCGGCCTTGCATGATCACTGGGGGGCGCAGGGCGCGGTCTTCGGCCTGACGGCGGGGTGGGAGCGCGGGCTGTGGTATGCCGAGAGCGAGATGGAACGCGACCTTCCCTATTCAGTCTGTGACCAGCCATGGCAGGCCATCGCCGAGCGCGAGGCGGCGCGGATGAGAGACGGCACGGTGCTGCTCGATCTCTCGCCCTTCACCAAGATCGACGTTGCGGGGCCGGATGCATTGCGGCTCGTCGAACATCTTACAACGGCGCGGATGGACGTGGCCATCGGCCGCTCGGTCTACACGCTGATGCTCAACGCGCTT
>CAZECZ010000255.1:0-4465 GCA_964510815.1 uncultured Aestuariivirga sp. | reverse complement strand
TGTAATCCATCAGGCCGTCGAAGATCGACTTGATGACCGACCAGTTCTGACGACGCTCGATCCCCATGTCGGCTATGACTGGCAGAACTGGTCGGTCATCAAGTCGATCTTCGACGGCCTGATGGATTACAAGCCCGGCACCACGGAACTGGAGCCTGACCTGGCCGAGAGCTACACGGTGTCGGACGATGGTCTCACTTATACGTTCAAGCTCCGCGATGGCGTGAAATTCCACAATGGCCGGGTGATGACCTCGGCCGACGTCAAATATTCCTTCGAGCGCGCCGTCAACCCGGCGACCCAGAGCCCGGGCGGCGGCTATTTCGGCATGATCGCCGGCTATGAAGATGCGGCTGCCGGCAAGACGCCCGATCTTTCCGGTGTCGAGACGCCGGACAACAAGACGGTGATCTTCCACCTGACGAGACCCGATGCCACCTTCCTCCATTTGATGGCCATCAACTTCGGCTACATCGTGCCGAAGGAAGAGGTGGAGAAGTCGGGCGCCGACTTCGGCAAGATGCCAGTGGGCACCGGCGCCTTCAAGTTCGTGGAGTGGGTGCCGGGCCAGTCCATCACGCTCGAGCGCAACACGGACTATTACAAGGCGGGTACCCCCTATCTCGACAAGATCACCTTCGAGTTCGGCCAGGACCCGACGGTGGCCGTGCTCCGACTCAAGAAGGGCGAGATCGACATCGTGGGCGACGGCATTCCGCCGGCGCAATTCGCCGAGATCCAGGCCGACCCCGCCAACAAGGACCTGATCGCCGAGGGCGACCAGCTGCACACCGGTTATGTGACCATGAACGTGACCACCCCGCCGTTCGACAATCTGAAGGTGCGCCAGGCGGTCAACATGGCAATCAACAAGGAGCGCATCGTCCGCCTCATCAACAACCGCGCGGCACCGGCAAATCAAGCGCTGCCACCCGCCATGCCCGGCTACAATCCCGACAACAAGGGGTATCCCTTCGACCCCGAGGGCGCCAAGAAGTTGCTGGCGGAAGCGGGTGTGGGTGACGTTACGACCGAGCTCTATGCCATGAACGTCGATCCCAATCCGAGGATCGCGCAGGCCATCCAGCAAGACCTGGCGGCAGTGGGTATCAAGGCGGAAATCCGCTCGCTGGCCCAGGCCGAAGTCATCGCCGCAGGCGGTTCCGGCAAGGCGCCGATGATCTGGTCAGGCGGCATGGCGTGGATCGCCGACTTCCCTGATCCCGCCAACTTCTACTACGGCATCCTGGGCTGCGCCGGAGCTGTGGAGGGTGGCTGGAACTGGTCGAAGTATTGCAACAAGGAGCTCGACTCGCGCGCCGAGACCGCCGATGCGATGGTGAAGGACGACCAGGCTGCGGCCCGCATCGAAGCCTGGAAGGGAATCTTCGACGACGTGCTGAAGGAGGCGCCCTGGGCCCCAATCTTCAACGAGAAGCGCTTCACCTACCATTCGGAACGCCTTGGCGGCGATCCGGCCCTGTTCACCGACCCGATCCACATTCCGGTGAACTACGACTACATCTACGCCAAGGACGCGCAGTAAAAGTCATAATGCAAGCACGAGCTCCCTTCCTCATTGGGGGGAGGGAGCGCCATCTTCGAGGGTCTGCCATGCACACGCACAATCACACCATCCATCAGCACCAGTGCCACTTCGGCTGGAACAGGGACAATCCGCCGGCCGTCAAGATTGCGCCCGGCGAGTCGATCGAGTTCCACCCTGTCGATTCCTCAGGCGGGCAGCTCACTCCGGCATCTACCGTTGCCGACATCGCAACGCTTGATTTCGCCAAGGTCAATCCGGTGGCGGGCCCGGTCTACGTCGACGGCGCGGAGCCGGGCGATGCCATCAAGGTGACGCTGCTCAACTTCGCTCCGTCCGGCTGGGGATGGACGGCAAATATTCCTGGCTTCGGCTTGCTGGCCGACCAGTTCAAGGACCCGGCGCTGCACATCTGGAAATATGATGCGAAGACGCTGGAGCCCGCCATGTATGGCCCCGGCGGCCGCGTGCCGCTGAAGCCGTTCTGCGGCACCATCGGGCTGGCACCGGCAGAGCCCGGACTTCACTCGATCGTGCCGCCGCGCCGCATGGGCGGCAACATGGACATTCGCGACTTGTCGGCGGGCACCGAACTCTATCTCCCTGTCGAGGTGGCGGGCGGCCTGTTCAGCGTCGGCGACACGCATGCAACACAAGGTGAGGGCGAGGTCTGCGGCACCGCGATCGAGAGCCCGTGCACGCTGGCGGCGAAGTTCGAACTTGTGAAGGGCGCCAATCTCGCCTTCCCACGCTTCACGACGCCCGGACCCACGTCGCGCCACATGGACGTCAAGGGCTACGAAGTGACGACCGGCATCGGCCCCGACCTGATGGAAGGGGCCAAGGCGGCAGTCTCCGGCATGGTCGATCTTCTGTCGAAGCGCTACAACATGAATGCGGTCGACGCCTACATGCTGTGCAGCGTGTGCGGCGACCTCCGCATCAGCGAGATCGTCGACATGCCGAACTGGGTCGTGTCGTTCTATTTCCCGCGTGTCGTCTTCGAATGAACGATGGAGCACTGCTCGATGTCGACGGTCTGACAGTCGGCTTCAACACCGAGCACGGCTTCATTCGTGTCGTCGAAGACGTGAGCTTCGCCATTGCGCCGGGCGAGACACTGGGGCTGGTGGGTGAATCCGGCTGCGGCAAGAGTGTCACGGCGCAGACCGTCATGCGGCTTCTGCCGTCGCCGCCGTCGCGGATCGACGCCGGGCGCATCCTGTTCGATGGCGAGAACCTCGCGGCCGTGCCCGAGAGACGCATGCGTAGGATCCGTGGCGACCGCATTGGCATGGTGTTCCAGGAGCCGATGACCAGCCTCAACCCCACCCAGCGCATCGGCGCGCAGATCGCCGAGCCGCTGATGCTCCATCGCGCCATGGGTCATGCCGCCGCGCGGGCCGAAGCCCGGCGCGTGCTGGAGCAGGTGGGGATCGGCAATGCCGAGCGCCGCCTCGATCAATATCCGCACGAGCTCTCAGGCGGGCTTCGCCAGCGGGTGATGATCGCCATGGCCATCATCTGTGGGCCCAAGCTGCTGATCGCCGACGAGCCGACGACGGCGCTGGACGTGACCATCCAGGCGCAGATCATGGCATTGCTGCAGCAGCTGCAGAAGGACCTGGGTCTTGCCATTCTGTTGATTACCCATGATCTGGGCATGGTCGCCGAATTATGCCGGACCATTGCTGTCATGTACGCGGGACGGATCGTTGAGACCGGGCCGGCATCTGCCGTGTTCAAGGGCCCCCGCCATCCGTACACTGCCGGCTTGCTGGCGTCATCGCCGCGCCGCGTGAGCAAGGGCGAACGCCTGCCGAGCATTCCCGGACTGGTGCCGCCGCCAGGCCTGAGGGGCATCGGATGCAGCTTCGCCGACCGCTGCAGCAGGGTCACGGAGCGTTGCCGCACAGAGCTTCCACGCCTCGCGGCCGTAGAGAGCCACGCTGCCGCCTGCTGGAACCCCGTATCATGACCGCCGTTCTGGAAGCGCGGCATCTGTCGAAGACCTTTCCGGCGCGTGACGGCAAGGGCGTGGTGCGCGCCGTCAACGACGTGAGCATCACGGTCGGCGAGGGCGAGACGCTGGGCATCGTCGGTGAGTCCGGCTGTGGAAAATCGACCCTGGCGCGCATGTTGTTACGGCTCATCGAGCCGACTTCGGGCGAAATCCTATTTCTCGGCGAAGATCTGTTGGCCCTTGGCCCGAGCGGCATGCGCGCGAGACGCCGCGATATCCAGATCGTTTTCCAGGACCCTTATGCTTCACTCGATCCGCGCATGAGCGTGGCACAGATCATCGCCGAGCCGCTCGACATACACGGGATTGGTTCGAGAGCCGAACGCCGCGAGAAGGTGAGGGCGCTGCTTGATCTTGTCGGCCTCGACCAAGGTGCTGGGGGGCGCTATCCGCACGAGTTTTCCGGTGGTCAGCGCCAGCGGATCGGCATCGCCCGGGCAATCGCGCTTGAGCCGAAGCTGCTGGTACTGGACGAACCTGTTTCCGCTCTCGACGTGTCGATCCAGGCCCAGATCATCAATCTCCTCGACGATCTCAAGGGTCGGATGAACCTCTCCTATGTCTTCATTTCGCATGATCTCTCCGTCGTCCAGCATGTAAGCGACCGGGTGCTGGTCATGTATCTGGGCCGCGTCGTGGAACTGGGTCCCGCCCAGCAGGTGCTCGAGGCGCCGCTCCACCCCTACACGCAGGCGCTCGTTTCTGCCGTGCCCGAGATCGATCCGCAGCAGCGCAAAGCCCGCATCATCCTGCCCGGCGACCCGCCCAATCCGGAACATATTCCGCCGGGCTGCGCCTTCCATCCCAGGTGTCCGAAGGCCATCGGCATCTGCAAGACGGACATGCCGGTTGCCAGAAATGGCGAGACGCATAGCGCGGCATGCCATCTTCTCTAG
>CAZECZ010000254.1:0-4477 GCA_964510815.1 uncultured Aestuariivirga sp. | reverse complement strand
TCGCCTGGCGCGGCTCTTTCCACGCTACGAGGACTTCAAGGCGCTGCGCCGGACGGTTGATCCGCAGGGGCTCTTCCTCAATCCGCATCTTGAACCGCTGTTTGCCTGAAGAGGCCGGCGGCGTAGGGGGACATCAATGCTCATCGGGATCGACTGGGGCGGGACAAAGATCGAAGGCGTGGCGATGGAGGCCGACGGGCGCGAGCTGTTGCGCCTGCGCGAGGTGACACCGCGCCATGACTATCAGGGCTGCCTGAAGGCGATCCGCGCCATGGTCGACGGGCTGGAGGAGAAGACCGGCAAGAAGGGCTCCGTCGGCATCGGTATTCCAGGCTCGCTGGAGCCGGTGAGCCGGCTGGGCAAAGGAGCGAGCTCCACCTGGATTCTCGGCAAGCCGGTCGAGGCCGATCTGAAGGCGGCTCTTGAGCGCGACATCCGGGTCGAGAACGATGCCGATTGCTTTGCGGCGTCGGAAGCCGTGGACGGGGCAGGGGCGGGCTACAACGTCGTCTTCGCCGTGATCCTGGGGTCCGGCGTGGGGGCAGGCATTGCCGTCAACGCCAAAGCCCATCATGGTCCCAACAATTCGGGCGGCGAATGGGGCCACAATCCGCTGCCGTTTCCGGATACCACCGAAATTCCCGGCAAGCCGTGCTACTGCGGCCGTACCGGATGCATCGAGACATGGTGCTCAGGGAGAGCTTTCGAGGCGCAATATGCCGAGCACAAGGACGTGGACCTCAAGGCGGCCGAGATCATGGACTTGAAGCGCCGCGGCGACCATCTGGCCAATCTCCTGTGGAGGCGCTATGTGGACCGCGTGGCGCGGGGACTGGCCACCGTCGTCAACGCACTCGACCCGGACGTTCTGGTCATGGGCGGCGGCATGTCGAACGTTGACGAACTCTACGAAGACCTGCCGCGCGAACTGGCGCGGCGCACATTTTCGACCGTGTTCCACACACCCATCCTGCGCAACAAGCACGGCGATGCGAGCGGGGTGAGGGGCGCGGCCTGGCTCTGGAAGGATTGAGGAAGAATGTCACTTGAAGACCGTTACCGCCTCGGCGTTGAAGTCATCCGCGAGGCGGGCGAACTGGCGCTCGGCTATTTCAATGCACGCGACAAGCTCACCGTGCAGACCAAGGGGCCGCAGGATCTCGCCAGCGAGGCCGACCTCAACACCGAGATCCTGATCCGCGAGCGCATCACCAAGGCGTTTCCCGAAGATGCCTTCATGGGCGAGGAAACCCCGCCGACCGAATACAGCGAGGGACAAGGCATCTGGGTCGTCGATCCGATCGATGGCACCCAGCCCTTCATTTGCGGCATGTCGTGCTGGTGCGTCTCCATCGCCTTCGTGCGCAACGGCAAGCTCGAATTCGGCATGGTCAACGCCCCGGCACGCGATGAGCTGTTCGCAGGAGGAAAATCCTTTCCCTCGACCCTCAACGGCAAGCCCATCCGCGGCATGAAGACGGCGACCGTCAAGGACGGTCTCACCGGAACCGGCTATTCGCTGAAGAGCGGGCCGGCAATGTTCCTGCCGGCGTTCCAGCGTTTTCTGGAAGCGGGCGGCATGTTCTACCGCGACGGCTCCGGCGCGCTGAGCCTGTGCTACGTGGCGGCCGGCCGTTTGGTCGCCTTCTTCGAACCGGTGATCAAGCCATGGGACTGTCTGGGCGGCATGGCCGTCGTCGACGGCGTAGGTCTGCAGAACAGCAATTTCCTCGAGGACGTCGGCCTGCACAAGGGCGGACGGCTCGTGTCCGGCAACGCGGAGGTCTGCGCCGAGATCGAGGAACTGATCGCCGGGAGTTACTGACGGCTACTGGGCCGGCAGGCTCACCGGCGTATCCAGCGAGACGATATAGGCGACCAGATCCTGCACCTGTTCGGGCGTCAGCGACCACTGCGCCTCGGGCATGCCGGAGTGCGGCGATGGTGACAGGATGCGTGCCCAGATGTCGTCCTCACGCCGGTAGATGGCGATGGACTGGAAGCTCGGCGGCCGCTGCTTGAAGCCCTCACCCTTTTCAACGGCGTGGCACCTTGCGCAACGCTCCTTGGCGAGATCGTGACCCTTGGCGGCATCGCCTGCCATGGCGGGTTGACCGGCAGCCAGCACCAACATGGGGGCCGCGATGACTGAAATCAGTCGTCTGTCCATCAGTTCCTCCCGAATGATTGCCAATTCAGCGAAGCAGAGCGGAACGCCCTCCGCCTTGACCCGTATCAAAGCGGAAATCGCACGAGAACGCGAACGCTCACCAACCGGTCAGTTCGGATGCCACCATTTGCCGGCGATCACCACGCCGCGGGCGTTGATCTTCTGTTTTCCGGCCAGATGTTCGCCGGTGACATCGACATAGTCGTAGTTCCCATCGTCGACGCTGAGGAGCGTCGCATCGCCAGCGCTTCCAGGCTTGAGACTGCCAAGCTCAGGCCGCTTGAGCGCGAATGCGGCTGTTTCCGTCGAGGCCTTGATGACGTTCGGGAGACTCATGCCGAGGCACAGGAACTTCGACATGGTGGTGGCCTGGTCGAATGCCGGTCCATCGATGCACAAGGCATGCACATCGGAAGAAATCGTGTCGGGCTCGAAGCCGTTGGCCAGCATGGCCCGCGCGGTCTTGAACGAGAACGACCCCATGCCGTGACCGATATCGAACAACACGCCGCGCTTGCGCGCCGCGATGACGGCTGCCTTCACCTTGCCTTGGGCCGTACAGGGCGCATTGGGGAACGGCCGGAACGCATGGGTGAGAACGTCGCCCGGGCGAAGCCGTGACAACACATCCTCGTAAGTTGGCGGCGGTTCGTCGATATGGGCCATGAGCGGCATGCCGGTCTCTTCGGCCACCTGCACGGCGATATCGAGCGGTGCCACGCCCTGGTCACCGCTCGCGTGGCGACCGACGCGCACCTTGATGCCGACGATGCAGTCCCGGTTGGCATCAGCCACCTTGACGGCGGTCTCGGGGTCCATCAACCGGATGTCCTCGCTTTCGCCCACCATCACCGTGTTCGAGAATCCATAAATGCCGGCATGGCTCACGTGGAGATAGGCGAGGATGCGGACCTCCGAGCGTTCGATCACATGCTTGCGGAAACCGGCAAAATTGCCGGGACCGGCGGACCCCGTGTCGACCGCGGTCGTGACACCACTGGTGCGGCAAAATTCTTCGGCATCGATGCCGAGCGAGGTACCGCCCCAATAGACATGGGTGTGAAGGTCGATCAGGCCGGGTGCCACGATAAGCCCCGACACATCGCGGACCTCGGCACCTTTGTCCGCCAGCGACTTGCCCACAGCGGCGACCTTGCCCCTGGCAAAGCCGACATCGCAAACCGTATCCAGCGCTTGCGATGGATCGATGACCCGGCCACCCCTCAGGATCAGGTCCATGGCTAGAGCTTGTTCCCGAGAATCGGGCCGGTCTTGGCGCCACGTGCGCCGCGCAAGAGCTGCGTGATCAAACTTGTATCCTCTCCCACCACAACGGAACGCCGTGTATTGATGTCAATGACCCGCCCGTCCTGCAAGCCGTATTGAGCGAAACTTTGCACCCGGTCCTCGCGGTCGAAACGGATGGCGATCACTTCCCGGTTGGTTTCCGTCGGCGAGAGGAAGGCACGGCTCTTGGTGGTGCTGGTGATGTAGTAGTAGCTGTCACCATTGAACTTGACGCTGGCCGTGGTCGACGGCGAGCCGAGAATGCCCTCGACCTCCAGCTTTGACATGCCGCTGTCGATCTGGTTGAAGGCGCCTGGCTTGGCGATGTAGCCACGATGCTCGATCGTGGGAGAACACGCGGCCACGCCGAAGCTGAACAGCACGGCGGCAAGGAGACGGAACAAAGGCATTCGACTCGATCTGGTCATGAGCAGCACTGAATATCCCATTTCGCGGCCAAAGCCATTGAAAACCGGACGGTTCCGGACCCCGCAAAGGTAATCAATATGATCCTCAAACGTCTCTTTCAACGCTCCCCGACCCCTCAACGTGCTGCCTACGAGGCAATTGTGGCTGCCGCGCGGCATCCCAGGCTCTATGATGAGTGGCAGGTGCCCGACACCGTGGACGGCCGGTTTGACATGATCGCGCTGCATGTGTTCCTGGTGCTCGACCGGCTCAAGGGTGCCGAGGGCGGATTTCGTCAGGCCCTGGTGGATGAACTGTTTCTCGACATGGACCGCTCGCTGCGAGAGATGGGCGCGGGCGATCTGTCGGTGGGCAAGAAGGTGCGAAAGATGGCGGAGGTGTTCTACGGCCGTGTGGCTGCCTATGACCAGACCATTGCCGTGGGCGGGCCTGAACTGGAGGCCGCGCTTGCCCGTAATGTCTATCCGGAGGGAGCGCCGGATGGGGCGGCCGCCAGGCTGGCAGGCTATGCCCAGGACCAGCGCCGTACGCTCACTGGCCAGGACGCCACAGCCATTGCCCGCGGTCATGTCCATTTTACGGAGCCCGTGC
>CAZECZ010000253.1:0-4486 GCA_964510815.1 uncultured Aestuariivirga sp. | reverse complement strand
GATCAGCCGCTTTCCCAGATTTTCGCCGCGGTAGAGCCCGGCGATGGCGTCCGGGCAGTGCTCGATGCCATCGAGAATGTCCTCCCGGTAGGCGAGCTTGCCCTGGCGCACCCACTCGGCCAGCTTGGCGACCGCCTCGTCCGTGCGATGGACGTAGTCGAAAACCAGGAATCCGCTCATACGGGCGCGCTTGACCAGAAGGTGGCGTTCGACCCTGGGCCCCATGGGCGGCGGATCCCAGCTGGCAATCGAAGCTGTGCCACAAATGACGACGCGGGCGCCCATGGCCAGACGCGGCAGCACTGCATCGCTGATCGGCCCTGCCGTGTTGTCGAAATAGACATCGACCCCTTGCGGGCAGGCAGACGCGAGGGCCGACGGCAGATCATCGCTCTTGTAGTCAATCGCCGCATCGTAGCCGAAGTCATCGAGGCATTGCTTCACCTTGGCGGGCCCTCCGGTGATGCCGACCGTGCGGCAGCCCATGATCTTGGCGATCTGGCCGGCTGCCGATCCCACCGCACCCGCTGCCGTCGAAACGACCACCGTATTGCCGGGCTTCGGGAGCCCGAGCTCCGTCAGTCCGAAATAGGCGGTGACGCCATTGAGACCGAGCACGCCGAGCGACAGCGAAAGTGGCAGATCGCTTTCGGTGACCTTGCGGTTGATGTTGCTGCCGTCCGACAGGGCGAACGCCTGCCAGCCCAGAAGTCCCATCACCAGGTCGCCCTCGGCAAAGTCCGGATGGCGCGACTTCACCACTGTTCCAGCTGCGAAGGACCGCATCACCTCGCCAATGCCGACCGGCTGCGAATAATTGGCAACGGCACTCACCCAGCCACGCATGGCAGGCTCGACCGACAGGAATTGATTGCGCACCAGCAATTGTCCCTCGGCCAATTCCGGCATTTCCGCGTCGACGATTTCGAAATGCTCAGCCTGCGGAATACCGTCCGGGCGCGATTTCAGCCGCACCTGCCGGTTACGCGTTGCCATCACTCCAGCGTCTCAATGGAAACCGGGCGGGAATCCGCACCAAGATGATAGATCACCGGCACGCCGGTGCCGAGTTCCCGCCGGACGATCTCATCCGGCGTCAATCCCTCCAGCGCCATGATCAGTGAACGGATGGAATTGCCATGGGCCGCCACCAGCACCCGCTTGCCGGACAGGACATCGGGCTGGATCTTGCTCACATAATAGGGAAGGGACCGCGCCAGCGTATCCTTCAGGCTCTCGCCGCCGGGAGGGGGGACATCATAGGAGCGGCGCCAGATATGCACCTGCTCCTCACCCCACTTGGCGCGGGCATCGTCCTTGTTGAGGCCCGTGAGGTCGCCATAGTCGCGCTCGTTCAGCGCCTGGTCCTTGATGGTCTCAAGTCCCGGCTGGCCCAGTTCTTCCAGCATGATCGTCAGCGTGTTCTGGGCGCGGGATAGCGCGCTGGTGTAGGCGATATCGAATTGGAAGCCCTTGTCCTTCAGCTTCTTGCCGGCGGCATGGGCCTCGGCGATGCCCTGATCTGTCAGGCCGACGTCCTTCCAGCCGGTGAACAGGTTCTTGCGGTTCCATTCGCTCTGTCCATGGCGGACGAGCACGAGAAGTCGGTCCATAATCTACTCCAATCCCAAGACGTCGGTCATCGCATAGAGGCCAGGCTTCTGGTCCTTGCCCCACAAGGCGGCGCGCACGGCTCCACGCGCGAAGATGTCCCGGCTTTCGGCCTTGTGTGTGAGTTCCACCCGCTCTGCGGGTCCGGCGAACATCACCGTGTGCTCGCCCACAACCGATCCGCCGCGCAGTGTCGCAAAGCCGATATCGCCCTCGGGCCTGGCACCCGTGTGGCCGTCGCGCGAGCGCACCGAGCGCTGCCTGAGGTCGATGCCGCGCCCATCGGCTGCCGCCTGGCCCAGCAGCAGCGCAGTGCCGGACGGTGCATCGATCTTGTGGCGGTGATGCATCTCCAGCACTTCGATGTCGAACTCCTCGCCGAGCGCTGCCGCAACCTTCTTCACCATGACCGCCAAGAGGTTCACGCCCAGGCTCATGTTGCCGGACTTGATGATGCGGGCATGGCGCGATGCTGACTTGATCTTCGCCTCACCCGCTTCGCCGATGCCCGTCGTGCCGATGACATGCACGATCCGGGCCTGGGCCGAAAGTTCGACCAGTGCCTCGGTTGCCGCCGGCACCGTGAAGTCGATCAGTCCGTCGATATGGGTGAAGAGGGGCAATGGATCGTCGGTGATCGCCACATCCAGCGTGCCGATACCAGCCAGTTCACCCATGTCGGCGCCGGCGAAGGCCGAACCCTTGGGCTCGATCCCCCCAGCCACTTCAGCACCCGGCGTATCGTTGACGATGCGGGTCAGGACCCGGCCCATGCGCCCGGCGGCGCCCGCGATGGCAAGCCTCATTTCATGATCCCCTTTGCAGTTGCCGCGGGTCTTAGCAACCGGGGGCGGTGATGGAAAGCGCCTTGATCCGGCCAAGCTTTCGAAACATCTTCCGTGACATGAAACGTACACTGGTCTGGGTTCTGCGCTTCCTGATGATTGCCGTGGTGATGCCCATCGCCGTGGGTACGGCGCTGGCCTGGAACAAGGGCTGGCCCGACAGCTGGCGCACGGCCGACTGGTCGTCATCCGGCCTGCTGCCGGAAGCAGCGTCCGTGCCCGAGGCCCGGGTCATGATCCTTGCCGCCCGCACCGGGCGCTGGAAGTCGATCTTTGCCGAACATATGGCGATTGTGCTCAAGCCCGCCGGCGCCAGCGAATGGACCCGCTATGAAGTCGTGGGCTGGGGCAACCCGGTCCGCCGCAACAATTACCCCGCCGACGCCAATTGGTACGGCAACCGGCCCTATGTGGTAACCAGCGTGTCGGGCGACGCGGCGGTGGACCTCATCCCGCGGATCGAGGCCTCGATTGCACTCTATCCCCATAACCGCCGCGGCACCTACACGGTCTGGCCGGGGCCGAACTCCAACACCTTCGTGGCCTGGGTGGTGCGCCACACCGAGGGCTTCTCGGCCGAACTGCCGCCGGTCGCCGTCGGCAAGGACTATCTCGACGACGGTGTCGCCATTGCGCCGGCACCCAGTCACACCGGCTATGTCGTCTCCGCCTGGGGCCTCATCGGCGTCACCGCAGCGTTCCGTGAAGGACTCGAGCTCAATCTGCTCGGCACCTCGATCGGCATTGATCCCGACGATCTCGCCATCAAGCTGCCTGCCCTCGGCAAACTCAGCCTGCGCGATCTCGTGACCTGATCAGACTCCTTCCACCAGCACGATCTCGGCCACCCCGGCGCCTGTACGCAGTGCCTTGGCCTTCTGGTATTCCGGCGAATTGTAGCAGTCGATGGCGGCTTGCAAGCTGGGGAACTCGATCACCACGTTGCGCGGCCGCCCTTCGCCTTCCATCTGCTGGTAGGAGCCGGCGCGGGCCAGAACCGTCGCGCCGTACTTCTTGAAGGTCTCCGGCGTGGCACCGGCATAGAGCTTGTATTGATCCGGATCAGTGACAGTGACGTGCGCGATCCAGTAACCCTTCGGCATGGCGGTCTCCTCCTCTTGTGCCGATGACTATATGCGGTCCGCAGCCAAGGTCCAGACTGGACGTGGCGCCGCTCATTGCGTAGAGGCCCGGTAACGAAAAGAACAATGTGGGGCATAGATGGGACTGAAAGACCGGCTGGCCGAACTCTATGACGGCGATTCGGCCGAGGCACACCGGTTCCGATACGGCCTCCTGATCTTCGATTTCGTCACCATCGGTTTCATCATTATCTCGTCGTTTCTTCACCTCCGCGAGACGGAAGTTGTCGACTATCTCATCGGTGCTCTGCTCATCGCGGATTTCGCCGCCCGGCTGTGGATCGCCCCCAGCCGGCTCCACATGCTGTTCAGCCCCTTCGGCATTCTCGATCAGATCGTCATCATTTCGCTGATGGCACCCATCGTCGGCGAAGGCCTTGCGTTCTTGCGCATCGCCCGTGTCCTGCGTCTGCTGCGCTCCTATCAATTGCTGATCCGGCTCAGGCAGGACTTCGAGTGGTTCCGGCGCAACGAGCAGGTGACGTTGTCGGCGCTCAACCTAGGCGTCTTCATCTTCATCATGACGGCGCTGGTCTATGAATCCCAACATTTCACCAATGCCAAGATATCCAACTACGCCGACGCGCTCTACTTCACTGTGACGGCGCTCACCACCACGGGCTTTGGCGATATCGTGCTGGAGGGCTCACTTGGCCGCATGATCGCCGTCGTCATCATGATTTTCGGCGTGTCCCTGTTCCTGCGCCTCGTGCAAGTCATGCTGCGGCCCGACAAGGTCGACTACAAGTGCCCCGATTGTGGTCTCAAGCGCCACGACCGCGATGCCATTCATTGCAAGGCATGCGGCAGGGTCCTCCACATCGAAGACGAGGGCGACATCTAGCGCTGGGGATGAACCGCCTTCAGGGGCCGGTCGTCATCCTCGCG
>CAZECZ010000252.1:0-4509 GCA_964510815.1 uncultured Aestuariivirga sp. | reverse complement strand
TCCTTCTGCTTGTCGTTCAGAACGTCCGTCATCGGCGTGGCGATGAAGCCCGGCGCCACGGCATTGACCGTCACGCTGCGCGCCGCCAGTTCCTGCGCCAGCGATTTGGTGAGCCCGATGATACCGGCCTTGGAGGCCACGTAATTGGCCTGTCCCGGATTGCCGGTGACACCGACCACCGAGGTGATGTTGACAATGCGCCCCCAGCGCTTCTTCATCATCGAACGCATGGCGGCACGCGCCAGCCGGAACGACGCGGTGAGATTGACGTCGATCACCGCCTGCCAGTCCTCGTCCTTCATGCGCATGGCAAGCCCGTCCTTGGTGATGCCGGCATTGTTGACGAGAATGTCGAGCGAACCCATCGCCGCTTCTGCGGCAGGCACCAGCTTCTCGACGTCGGCCGCATCCGAGAGATTGCAGGTGAGCACATGCACGCGATCGCCAAGTTCGGTCTTCAACTCCTCCAGCACGCCGGCCCGGGTGCCGGAAATGGCAACGGTCGCACCGGCCTTGTGCAGCGCCTTCGCGATGGCCGCACCGATACCACCCGTGGCGCCGGTGATGAGAGCGGTTTTGCCTGTGAGATCGAACATGTTGCTTATCCCTTGATCTGGGCCGCCGCGGCGGCGATGTCGTCCGGTGTATTGATGGCCGAGGCGGTCGCCTCCGGCGCGTTCTTTTTGGCAAGGCCCGTGAGCACCTTGCCGGCACCGATCTCGTAGAAGCGGTCGACCCCATGGGCCGCCATGTATGCCACGCACTCGCGCCAGCGCACCGTTCCCGTCACCTGTTTGACCAGGCTGTCGCGGATCGCCTGTGGGTCGCTGAGCGGGGCTGCGCCGACATTGGCCACCACCGGCACCACCGGCGGATTCATCGTCACCTTCGCCAGGGCGTCGGCCATCACATCGGCGGCGGGCTGCATCAGCGCGCAATGGAAAGGGGCGGACACCGGCAACAGGATCGCCCGCTTGGCGCCCTTGGCCTTGGCGATGTCAAGCGCGCGCTCCACCGCCGCCTTGTGGCCCGAGACCACCACCTGCCCGTCACTGTTATCGTTGGCCGCCTGGCACACATCGCCCTCGGCCGCTTCCGCTGCTACGGCTGAGGCCGTGGCAAAATCCAGCCCCAACAGCGCCGCCATGGCGCCAACGCCCACCGGCGTCGCACTTTGCATGGCTTGCCCGCGGGTCTTGAGCAGACGCGCCGCATCGGCCAGCGAGAATGTGCCCGCCGCCGCCAGCGCCGAATATTCGCCAAGCGAATGCCCCGCCACGAATGTGGCCGCACTGCCCACCGTGATGCCGTGCTCGGCCTCGAGCACCCGGATCACCGCCATGGACACCGCCATCAGCGCCGGCTGCGCATTCTCGGTCAGCGTCAGATCCCCTTCGGGACCATCCCACATCAACTGCGACAGCTTCTGCCCCAGCGCCGCGTCCACCTCATCGAACACGGCCTTGGCGGGCGCAAACGTCTCCGCCAGTACCTTGCCCATGCCGACCGCCTGACTGCCCTGGCCCGGAAACACGAACGCCGTTGCCATTCAACACCCCATCGTCTGATTCTGCCTTGGTCGCACGAAACATGAGCGCCCCCGAGAGTCAAGAAACTTGCCGGATGCCGCGCTTTGCGAAGTCTTCAGCTTTTGCGTTTACCATGTTCACTCCACCAGTCCGGAGACCGTCCCATGGAACTGCAGAACCGCCGCATGATCACTGACCTCGCCCGGCTGGTGCTGTCCGAAACGGCAGCACTGCAGGTCACGCTGCCGCCGGAATATTTCTACAAGTCGCTGCCGCTGGCGCTCATTGACGCGGTCTATTCGATCGGGGTGACCTATAGCTCCACTCGCAACACGGTGGAGCGCTTCTGCCAGAACCAGCGCCCACCGTGGCTGCTTTACCGGTGGGAGGAAGGGCCAGAGCACACGATCCGCGACTTTCTTGCGGCCACGGACGCCCGCTCGCCGCAAGAGCTGGCCAGCCGCATCTATGGCAACCGCCAGAGAACCTCGTCCCGGAACGGCATTCTCAAGGCCGAAGCGGTGTCGCGCTGCGCCCGCGTGCTGCGCGGCCATGGCGTGGACAGTTTCGCGGATTGGCGGCGCCTGCAATCGGACGCTGCAATCGAACGCGACTTCCGCGCCGTGCCGGGTCAAGGATCGGGTGTCGCCTTCGGCTATTTCAAGATGTTGTGCGGCGATGATGCAGGCATCAAGCTCGACCGGCATATCCATGCCTTCATGAACAGGCACGGGATCGGCGGCATCGCAGAATTGAAGCAGGTCGCCGCGGAACTGGAGATCACCCCGAGAAAGCTCGACTATGCCATCTGGCAGAAGATGAGCCGCCCGGCCGCTTGAACCGGTTGTTGGCGCAATGTCCTGCTGCTAAGGCGTCAGGTCATGTACACTGCTGATGACCTCGAAGACGCCCAGCGCATCGTCTATGCGGCGATGCCCCCCACCCCGCAATATGTCTGGCCGCTGCTCGCCGCCGAGGCGGGCTGCGAGGTCTGGGTCAAGCACGAAAACCATACGCCCATCGGCGCCTTCAAGGTGAGGGGCGGTATTGTCGCCATGAAGCGCCGCAAGGACCACGGGCTGACCAACGGCGTCATCACCGCCACGCGCGGCAACCACGGCCAATCCATTCCCTTCGGCGCCAGGCGTGTCGGCATCCCCGCCACCATCGTCTGCCCTCTCGGCAATTCGGTTGAGAAGAACGCCGCGATGCGGGCACTTGGCGCCGAGCTGATCGAGGTGGGCCGCGACTTCGACGAGGCCCGCGAGGCCGCCACCCGCATTGCAGGGGAGCGCAATCTCGATTTCGTCCCCTCCTTCGGGCCGGACCTCGTGGTCGGGGTCTCCACCTACGCGCACGAACTGTTCCGAGCGGCCGGTGCGCTCGATGCCGTCTACGTGCCCATCGGCATGGGCTCGGGCATCTGCGGGGTCATCGCCGCGCGTGACATGCTGGGCCTCAAGACCAAGGTGATTGGCGTGGTGGCCGAATCCGCCAATGCCTATGCGCTGTCCTTCGAGGCGGGCCGGCCCGTCGCCACGAATTCCGCCGCAACCTTCGCCGACGGCATGGCGGTGCGCATTCCACATGCCGATGCCTTCCACATCATCAAGCATGGTGCCGAACGCATCGTTACGGTTTCTGATGATGAGATTGCGGAAGCGATGCGAACCTATTACCGCTGCTGCCACACCCTGAGCGAAGGAGCGGGCGCTGCGCCGCTTGCGGCCCTCCTCAAGGAGAAGGGCAAGATGCAGGGCAAGCGCACCGGCGTCATCCTCTCCGGCGGCAATATCGACATGCCAAAATTCGCTGAAGTCCTGCGGGGACAAACCCCGCAGCCCTGATCACAGCGACGTAGAGAGCCCGCCGTCCACCGCCAGCACGTGACCGTTCACATAAGCCGCCGCGTCCGAGGCGAGGAACACCACCGCCCCGCCCAGTTCTTCCGACTTGGCCCAGCGCCCGGCGGGGGTCCGCGACTCCACCCAGGCCGAGAATGGCTTGTCCTCCAGTAGGGCCGTGTTCAACTCGGTAGCGAAATATCCCGGCGCCAGCGCGTTCACGGTGATGCCCTTGCGCCCCAGTTCCGCCGCCATTGACCGCGTGAGGCCGTGAAGCCCTGCCTTCGCTGCCACATAGGCATGGATCGTCGGGCGGCCGAGAATCGCCGCCACCGATCCGGTGTTGATGATCCGGCCGAAGCCGTTTGGCAGCATGAGGCGCACCGCCTCGCGCGACAGCTTGAAACAGGACGACAGATTGACTGCGATCACCCGGTCGAAGTCCTCGTCCGTCCACTCGGTCACCGGCACGCGATGCTGGATACCGGCATTGTTGACGAGAATGTCGAGCTTGCCGTGCCGCCTGGCGATATCTTCCAGCGCGCCCCGCGCGATCTTCGAGTCGGTCACATCGAAGGCCATCGCCTCAGCGCCGATCTTCGATGCCGCCTGATCGAGCTCGGCCTTGTTCCGCGCGTTGATGACGACCGTCGCGCCATGGTCCTTCAGGGCCTTCGCCATGGCCAAGCCAAGCCCGCGCGAGGCCCCCGTCACCAGCGCCACGCGCCCGTCCAGTGAAAACATGCCGCTCATCATCCACTCCTCAAAGAAATCGGGGCGGGAGTTGCCTCCCGCCCCTTTGGTCCTAGCACAGAAGCGAATTACTTCGCGATGCAGGTGTCGGCCGTTTCCGGCGTGCAGACGTCGAGGCCCGTGTAGGTCGGGTCGGCCGGCGCAGCACCGCCGTCCTTCATCTGCTGCAGGGCCTGCATGGTCTTGTAGCCCATCTCGAACGGACGCTGGCCGACCTGGCCGAGGCTCAGGCCTTCCTTCATCTGGTCGATCTGGACGGGCAGCGTGTCAGCCACGACCAGTGCCAGTTCCTTCTTGGCGATCTTGTCCTTGTAGGGCTCGACCGCGGCGCGGTTGGCGTCGGGGATGAACTGCGGGAAGCCGCCCGTCGGCACGAAGGCGTC
>CAZECZ010000251.1:0-4533 GCA_964510815.1 uncultured Aestuariivirga sp. | reverse complement strand
CCATCTACATCGACCCCCCTTACAACACCGGGGCGCGAGACTGGAAATATAACAACGATTATGTCGAGTCGGAGGACATCTATCGCCACTCCAAATGGCTGGCGTTCATGGAGCGACGCCTCCTCGTTGCACGAGAGTTGCTCAATCCAAACGAGTCCGTTTTAGTGGTGACCATTGACGAAAAAGAATGCCTAAGACTTGGGCTGTTGCTTGAGCAACTTTTTCCAGATGCCGCCCAACAAATGGCCACTATTGTCATCAACCCAAATGGTGTTGCTCGGGGGAAGGAGCTGGCGCGGGTTGAGGAATACGCATTTTTTGTCTTTTTGGGGAATGCCGGACCCTCACTTGTTGTCGACAGCCTGTTAGACACTGAGAGCCTTTCATCTTCACAAAGATCATCTGTACGTTGGGAGTGGCTTTTGCGCGGCGGGAACAATTCTCGCCGCCAAGACAGACCCAACCTTTTCTTTCCGATCTTTATTGACCCTGAGAAACGCACAATCGCAAAAGTTGGCGAAACGATTCCATTGAATGTTGATCGGTCGACGGTACCTGATGAACCCGGACTCGTCACCGTTTGGCCTATTCGAGCAGGACGCGACGAGGAAGCAACATGGCAGAAGTCACCCGCCTCACTCCGCAAACTGGTTGTCGATGGTTTTGCTCGCGTTGGCGCTTACGACTCGAAGAATGATCGGTGGTCAATTCTCTACTTGGGGCCGTCGCAACTAAGACGACTTGAGACAGGCGAATTGATCGCAACTGGTCGTCGAGAAGATGGTTCAGTCGAGGTCGATTTTGGCGAACGTGGTGTTCGCAGAACACCAAAGACGGTATGGAATCGGGGAAGCCACAAAGCCGGCGAGTATGGGTCTATGCTTGTGCGGCGGCTGACAGGTGACAGAAAGTTCCCCTTTCCCAAGAGCCTTTACGCGGTCGAGGATGCTCTGCGGATTGCGGTTGCAGACAAACCGAACGCCATCATCCTCGACTTCTTCTCCGGATCCGGCACGACCGCCCATGCCGTCATGCGGCTGAACCGCCAGGACGGCGGGCGGCGGCAGTGCATCTCGGTGACCAACAACGAAGTGGCGGCCGACGAGCAGGCGGCCCTGCGCCAGGCGGGCCTGCGTCCGGGTGACCCTGACTGGGAGAAGTGGGGCATCTGCGACTACATCACTAAGCCGCGGATCGCCGCCGCCATCACCGGTAAGACGCCGGAGGGAAAAGACATCGAGGGCGACTACAAGTTCACCGACGAATTCCCGATGGCCGAGGGGTTCGAGGAGAACGCCGAGTTCTTCACGCTGACCTACGAATCCCACGTCGCCGTTGGCGCGAACTTCGCCTTCCAGCGCATCGCGCCGTTGCTGTGGATGCGGGCGGGGTCGGAGGGGCGCCGGATCGACGACCTGCCAGAGGGTGGTTGGGCTCTGGCCGATACCTATGGACTGCTGGTCGACCTGGACCGCGCAGGCGCCTTCTGCGACGCCGTGGCGGCGCAAGGCGGGCTCCGCGTCGCCTATGTGGTGACCGACGACGACCGCCGTTTCCAGGCGGTGGCCCGCGCGCTGCCGGACGGGGTCGAGCCGGTACGGCTCTACGAGTCCTACCTTTCCAATTTCCGCTTTTCGATGGGCCGCTGAGCCATGAAGTTTACCCTCAAGGACTATCAGGAAGAGGCCGTCGGCAAGGTTCTGGTGAACCTCAAGAAGGCGTCGAAGCGCTGGCGCGAGGATGGCGACAAGCACGCCTTCTCGCTGACGGCGACCACGGGCGCGGGCAAGACTGTCATGGCGGCGGCAGTGTTCGAGGCGCTGTTCCACGGTGACGACAACTACGACATCGAGCCCGATCCGGGCGCTGTGGTGATCTGGTTTAGCGACGATCCCTCGCTGAACGAACAGTCGCGGTACCGTTTGCTCGAAGCATCGGACCGGCTGTCGATCTCGGACCTGGTGGTTGTGCAGAACACCTTTCAGCGCGAGGCGCTGGAGCCGGGCAAGATCTATTTCCTGAACACGCAGAAACTGAGCAAATCGAGCCTTCTCGTGCGCGGTCGCGATCAGGACGAAGAAGCCGACACGGATGCGCCGCCGCTGCCGATGCCGGACAGCCGTTCCTGGACGATCTGGGACACGATCCAGAACACGATCGATGATCCGGCCCTGACGCTTTACCTCGTGCTGGACGAGGCGCATCGCGGCATGCGTGCGAGCACAGGCGCGGGTGAGAAAACCACCATCGTCAAGCGGCTGATCAACGGTTCGGGATCCGTGCCAGGCATCCCGGTGGTCTGGGGCATCTCCGCAACGGTCGAGCGGTTCAACGCGGCCATGTCCGACATGCAGGGACGCGCGACCCTGCCCAACGTCGTCGTGGATTCGGGAAAGGTGCAGGCATCAGGTCTGCTCAAGGACACCATCATCCTCGACGTGCCGAAGGAAGCCGGGCAGTTCGACACCGTGCTGGTGCGGCGTGGCACCGACAAGCTGAAGGAAATCTCGGCCGCATGGGCAGCATATGTCGCACAGCAGAGCGATGCCGGTGTAGTGCTGCCGCTGATGGTGCTGCAGGTGCCGAATGCGCCGGATCACAATGACATCGGCAAGGCTCTGGACACGATTTTCACCCAGTGGCCGGAGTTGCCCGAAGATGCGGTAGCGCATGTGTTCGGCGAGCACTCGACCCAGACCTTCGGACGCCACAGCGTGCCCTACATCTCACCCGAGCGGGTGCAGGACTCCACATGGGTCCGGGTTCTGATCGCGAAGGACGCCATCAGCACGGGTTGGGACTGCCCACGCGCCGAAGTCATGGTCTCGTTCCGGCCTGCACGGGACAAGACGCACATCACGCAACTTCTCGGGCGGATGGTGCGGACGCCACTTGCGCGCCGGATCCCAGGCAATGACCGATTGAACTCGGTGGACTGCCTTCTGCCGTTCTTCGATGAGGCATCGGTCAAGGATGTCGCCAAGGCGCTGATGTCAGGCGGGGATGGAGGCGACGATCTCCCCGGCCGCCGCGTGTTGATCAATCCAGTGGAGCTGAAGCCGAATCCAGCAACCCCCGAGGGAGTCTGGGACAAGCTGCTTGCACTTCCGTCACAGACGCTGCCGAAGCGGCATGCGCGCCCTGTAAAGCGGCTGACTTCTCTCGCACACGAGTTGGCGGTCGATGGCCTGCTGGCCGATGCGGGGAAGCTGGCCCATTCAGAAATGCACAAGGTCCTGAACGGCATCCGCGCGCGCTACAAAACCGAAATTGAGGCCGCCCGAAAATCTGTCATGACAGTCGAGGGCAAGAGCCTGAAAGCCGACCTGAAGGGCGGCGCGATGACCTTCGACGACTTTCTGGAAGAGGCTGACTACGCCGTCATCGAGGACGCCTACCGCCGTGCCGGTCGGGCGATCAGCCCTGATCTTGCAACGACATACAGCGATTACCTCGCTCGGCACGAAGGCAAAACCGACGACATGGAAACGGCGCTCGTGGAGGCGCATGTCAGTATCGCAGCCTTGGGCCTGGTCCCACAGGTTCGTGAAACGCTCGAGGCTGAAGCCGAGAAGCTCGCCAATCAGTGGCTCACCCGGTTCCGCGTCGAGATCAAGGATCTGTCCGACGAACGCCAGGACGTCTATCGCCAGATCAGAGAGATGAGCGCCAATCCGATGGATGTGGACCTTGCTCGTCCGACATCATGGATGCAGGCGACCACAATCCGCGAGGCCAATGGCACCGAAACACCCCTGCCGACCTTCGAGAGACATCTTCTCTGTGATGAGCAGGGCCTGTTCCCCGAGGATTTCAATTCCTGGGAGGGCGAAGTGGTCCGAGCTGAGCTTGGGCGTTCAGGCACCGTCGCATGGTATCGTAACCCGTCGCGCGCCAGCCAGGACTCGCTTGGGATCATCTATGATGATGGCGGGGAGCCGAAGATCGTGCGGCCAGACTTCGTGTTTTTCGGTCAACAAGGCGACGGCACATTCACGGCAGACATCGTTGATCCGCACGGCATCCAGTTCGGTGATGCCATCCCAAAGTTGAAGGGCCTTGCCCAGTATGCAGAACGCTTCGGCGACCAGTATAGACGGATAGATGCGGTCGCGAGGATCGGCGATACATTCAGGGTCCTTGACCTGAAGGAAGCGGCAACGCGTGCAGCAGTCTTGGCTGCCACATCCATCAAAGCGCTATATGAGGGGGCGCATGCGTCGGACTACTTGGTCTGAGCCGTTCTTTTTTCGATTTGAGCGGCGCGCGGCAGGCGTGTGCCATTCCAAAGGTTAAGTGTCAGCGCGAGCGCAATATATCACAAAAACGGACACTTACACGGCATAACCGGAAAGTGTCCGGTTAACAGGCCCGGAGAATATCGGCCCGGAGAGAACGCGTGCGCGCCCGTTGGGGCGTTGGCCGGTTAAGAGCCCCACTCGCATAACCCTCGAAAACAACGGGAAAATCCGGCCGCCGCCGGATCGGGAGAACGCTTTCGCGAGGGCAAGTGGCGGAGAGGGTGGGATTCGA
>CAZECZ010000250.1:0-4587 GCA_964510815.1 uncultured Aestuariivirga sp. | reverse complement strand
GCGTCGACTGCGAGCCGGATGACGTTGTCGCGAGCTGTGCATTCAGGGCTGAGGCAAGCTCAAAGAAGCGCCTCCGGACGTTCAGCGAATACGGATTTGAGCGCTCGATCGCCTCGAAGACCTCTGGCGCATCGTAACGGACCATGTTTACGGCTTCCACCAGCAGATCGAAGCTCTTCGTTGTCATGCGCGTCGGCAGAGGCTCCATCTGCAACAGCACCTTGGCAATGAGGTGGGTCAGACCCTGCACGGTCGCCGCTTCGCGATCATGGTCTTCAGGCGTCGTCATGATGACATGCAAGCGGAGATGCTTGCGCAAGAACGCGGCGACCCGAAGACTGCGCCGGCCACGGATCGGACACACCGCGATTTTCAACCCCGTGATGCCGTTGCGTGCGCTCTGCGGACCAAACAGCGGATGCGTTGCCACGATCTCGGCATGTGCTGGAATGCCATGCGTCATGATCTTTGCCGGTCCGACCTTCACCGATCCAACGTCAATCACGAGCGAACCGGGCCGGATATGGGGCGCTGCCGCCTCAACGACCTCCTGCAATCGCCCGACAGGCGTGGCGAGCACGACGATCGGGCAGCCGGCCGCTCTTTCAAGGCTTGTGAGGACAACGCCGAGCCGTTCGGCCATAGGCTCGAGCCCCGCGGCAGGATCATGGGCCCACAAGGAGAAGTGTGGTCCAAGGTGGCGCGCGATGAGCTGCCCAAATGCGCCGAACCCGATGATGCCGATCGGTGTGCTTGAATCGCGATCGCCGTTGCCTGGCATGGACCCACTCCGCAAAGCTGCGAGTGCAGCGGCGCCCTTCCGGGGTTCAACCGCTGGCCTGGCAGCGGTTGAACAATGACAACACGCGCCCGCCGCTACGACAGCGGCGCGTAATACAGTCCCACAATGACCAAGTCTGTCGCCATGACGCGGCAGTAGCCGCGGCTGGAACAAATGTCAAATCAGCCCCGCTCGCCCTGCACTGTCTTCGTTCTATGTCAGCACGGCATCATGGGCGGTTTCAAAGACCGTATGGAAAATGCGGCCATCAAACATCTTCACCAGCTCGGCGGTTTCTTCCCGGCTTTGGTTGCGCACATCGGACTTGAGCGCGTCCTCGATGGCCGCCTGGCTCGGGTATTTGATGGCCAGCACCATGGCATAGTGAGGATGGTCGGTGTCGGAGTCCTGCTGGCGCAGCACGCGCACTTCCGTGGCCCCCGGAAACCGCGTCCAGAGCGGCACGAGACGCTCCCTGACGAAGGCCGCGAATGCTTCGTCACAGCCCGGCTTGACCCTGCCTTCAAAGAAGGCGCAGCGAATGAACATGATGAAACCTTGTGATGCCGAGCGCAGCCGAAGCTGCGCCCAGCCTTTTGATTACTTGCCCCAGATCCTGGAATAGGCCTCACGGTAGCCGTTCTGCGGGTCGAACTGATTGCTGTCGCCGGAAGCCTTGAGGCCCTCTTCCGTCACCAGCGCCGGCGCCGTGATGTAGCCCGAGCAGGCCTCGCCCTGCACCGCGCGGTTGAGCTCGTCAACCAACTGCCAGCCCTGCAGGTTCAACGGTTCAGCGACCGTCACCGCCTGATACTGGCCGGTGCGGATGCGCTGGAAGGCAGCTTCCGATCCGTCGCCGGCGGAACCGTTCTTCGGAGGACCCTTGCCGTCGATACCGGCAGCGGCGAGCGACGGGCCCATGAAGTCGAAATAGAGGTCGTTGATGGCCAGCGAATGCGTCCACTTGTCACCGAGTGTTTGCAGCAGCGTGGTGGTCAGCGGACCCATGCGGGTCGAGGTTTCGGCAATCGGCGTATCCACCCACTGCAGAACGGTGCCGCCATTGGCCTCTATGATCTCCTTCATCTTGGCCGCCTTGAGAATGGCGATGGTATAGGTGGAGTCGGTGAAAATCACCACGCCCGGCTTGCCGCCGCCGTCCTGAAGAGCCCATTCGGCGGCCTTCTTGGACACGTCCATGGCGTCCGTCGAGACATTGGCAAAGATACCGCCTGGCGCATCGCAACCGATCTTCGGTCCCGAATGCCACGACACCATGGGGATCTTGGCCGCCACGACATCGGCAAGCGCCGCCTGCTGTTCAGCCGCGTCGAACCCATTGATGACGATGCCGTCGGGCTTCAGCGCCAGCGCCTGGCCCACGGCCGCCGCGCGGCTCTGCACGGAGCCCGCGCCATCGAGCACCTTCACGGTCCAGCCGATCTTCTGCGCTGCTTCCTCGATGCCATTGGTCACGCCGAGGATACCGCCGTTCTTCATGTCGGCTGCCAGCACCACGATCGTCTTGCCTTCCGCCGCCTTGGGACCGGTGGTCGGTCCGTCAAAATCCTCGGCCGAAGCAGCGAGGCCCAGGCCCATCAGCATCGAGCCGGCGAGCAGATACTTCATCAGTTCACGTTTCAGCATGGTCTTCCTCCCGTTTGCTGTTTGGTTACTTGCCGGCGGCACCCTTGCGCCGCTGCGCGTATCCGGCGATGCCGATGGCGATGAGCAGAGTCACACCGTTGAACATGGGCTCCACCCAGAACGACCCGCCGAACTGCTGGATGCCGGAAATGCCGACGGCCAGAATGACAATCCCGATCACCGTGCCCCAGACGTTGACACGGCCGGGCTTGATCGTGGTGGACCCGAGGAATGAACCGACAAGGGCCGGCAACAGGAACTCAAGCCCGACACTGGCCTGGCCGATGCGCAGTTTCGCGGCGAGCAGGACTCCCGCCAGCGCCGTCAGCAGCCCGGAGGCGATGAACGAACCCATCACGTATTTGCGGACGGGAATGCCGTTGAGGGCAGCCGCCTTCGGGCTTGCGCCAATGGCATAGAGATAGCGGCCGAGCGGTGTATATTCATAGACAAACCACATCAGCAACGCGAGCACGATCACATAGTAGCCGGTGATCGGCAAGCCGAACACCATTGTGGTATTGAGCGCATAGAAGTGATCCGGAAGTGCCCCCACGATCTGCCGGCCGCCCGAGTGCCAGAGCGCCAGCGCGTAGAGCACGGTACCGGTGCCCAACGTGGCGATGAAACTGTCAATTTTCGCGACTTCCACCAGCAAGCCGTTGAACATGCCCATCAGCGCGCCGAGAACCAGCACGGTAAGCACTGCTGCCGGCCATGAAAAGCCGTACATCGTCTGCAGCGAGATGGCGAGAATGTGCCAGAGCACGATGCCGTAGCCGACGGTCAGATCGATGCGGCCGGCCGACATCGGGATCATCACACCCAGAGACAGGATCAGGATGATCGCCTTGTCGGAAACGATCGAACGCAGGTTCAACATCGTCGGAAAGGTGCCGGGCAACAGGATCGAGAACAGCAGAATGAGCAGGACCGTCAGGATCACCAGTCCATAGACTGGCAGCAGCCGCATCAGCTTCTGCCCCGTCGAGAGGTGCTTCAGCTCGCTGCGGGTCGGCTCAAGCGCGTTGGACTGGATCGAATTCATGTGTCAGGCGGCCTCGGACGCGGATGCGGCATGGATGAGCGACTGCGTGGTGAGCGCATTCGTGGCGATCTCGGCGACGATGCTGCCGCGTGAAAACACCAGCGCGCGGTGACAGATATGGGCCACCTCCTCGAAGTCGGTCGAAACGACAATGACGGTGAGTCCGGCCTCCAGGGCTTTTGCCACGAGCCGGTAGATCTCCGACTTTGCACCGACATCGACGCCGGCCGTGGGATCTTCCGCAATCAGCAGCTTGCGGCCCGTGGCCAGCCAGCGGCCAACCACCACCTTCTGCTGGTTGCCTCCGGACAGGGCCTCGATCGCCAGCGCCGGATCGTTGGGCCTGAGCCCCACATCGTCTCCGATGCCCAGCGCGCGCTGTGCTTCGGCAGAGGGCGATAGGATGCTCGTCAGCAGGCGGCCGACGGCAAGAGGGTTGAGAAAGATATTCTCGCGGATGGAGAGTGCCGGCGCCACGCTCTCTTCCGTCCGGTCGCGCGCAATGAGGCCAACCCCCTGCTGCAGCGCCACCTGGGGAGATGACATGTCGAGAGGCTTGCCGTTGAGTTGCACGCTGCCTTGCGATGCCTCCGCGCCGAACAGGGCGCGCGCCACGGACTCATGGCCCGCCCCGCGCAAGCCCACCAGCCCCAGTACCTCGCCTTCGTTTGCGGTGAACGACACAGGACCGGCCGACCCGGTCGAAAGCTCTGTCACCCGAAGTGTTTCACGCCCGCGGTTGAGCTTGGCGCGAACATAGAGATCCTTCACTTCGCGCCCCACGATCATGTTCACCAGCTCGGACGGCGACGTTTCGCTCACCGCTTTAGCGCCCACGAGACGGCCGTCGCGCAGCACCGCCACGCGGTCGGCGATGCGGAAGATCTCGTCCAGCCGGTGTGACACATAGATCATGCCCACGCCGCGGGCGCGCAAGTCGCGCAGCACCACGAGCATGCGCTCCACCTCGTCCGCCGGAAGGCTGGCGGTCGGCTCATCGAGCACCAGCACATCGGCCTCGGCCGCCAGTGCGCGGGCAATGGCGACGAGCGATTTCTCGGTGCGGCTCAAGGACTGCACGCGGCACGACGGATCGAAGTCGCAGCCCACC
>CAZECZ010000249.1:0-4592 GCA_964510815.1 uncultured Aestuariivirga sp. | reverse complement strand
TTCGATGCCACCTTCCGCGTCTCGGTCCCCCTGCCGGATGGCAGCGCTCTCGATCCCGAGCGGCTTCGGTTCGAGGCGCTGTCCGAGGCCTTTGGGCTTTCCCCCGCCGATTACGGCCGCCAGTTCAGCACCGGGCGCGAGCAGTTCCGCATCACCGGCATCGACCCCCGCCGCCCGAAATACCCGGTGTCAGCCGAGCGGATCCCAGATGGCCAGGAGTTCAAGTTCACCGCAGAACAGGTCTCATTGTTGCTGCAGCATGGGATGAAGGATGTGGCGCCGAAGAGGTAGGGGCGGAGAGTTGCCCAGAGCTGCCGTTCGACTTCATTGCAACGAAGGTCCACTTGGAGCCCAAAGTACCAGTTACTGCACTATGCGCGAATGTCGGCCATCAATGATACTACGCCTACACACGCGCAATCTCACGGATCAGATCATTTGTCTCTGGTCTCGTCGTTTGGTGCCGATAACGAAGAGCAGAAACAGTTCGCGAAATTTCAAGGCCGTCGATGGGTATCGAAACGAGGCCCCTGTCTGCTGGAATTGCCGTGGTTGGCAAAATCACCGCGCCTAATCCCTGCCGCGCGAGTTCGACTAACCAATCCACGCGATTTGACCGATAGGCCGCGTAGAGTTCGAGACCTTGGTCTGCACATGCCCGATGCAAAGCATCGCGCATTTCGCAATTGGGTCGATCGAGCATGTCAGTTTCAGCGAGTGTCGAAAGAGAAATAGCGTCTCGTTCAGACAACGGGTGCGACTTGGACACCACAACCTTGTAGGACTCGTCATAGAGCTGGTCTATTCGATAGAGGTCTTCACTGACCGTCGCCGCTGTGACAACGACGTCAAATTCACCCTCTCGCAATCCGGCCAGAAGCTTGGAGGCAGACGCCACGATCAACTCTATTTCGGCTTGCGGCAATCGTGTACGGAAGCGTTCCACGGCGGCTGAAATCCGGTTGTGACCAATCGTTTCGCCAACACCGACAGAAATAGGAACCCGCTCTAGTCGCGTGTGGCGGACGGCTTCTGCCTTAGCTGCCTGCGTTTCGTCATGCGCTTTCTGTAGCCTTGGCTGCATGAGTTTTCCGAGTGCCGTCAACCTGCATCCCGCGCGGTCCCTGACAAACAGATCACCCCCGAGCTCGTGTTCAAGTTTCTTGATCGCGGTCGTCAAGGACGGTTGGGAAACATTTGAGGCGCTAGCGGCATGGGTGAAGTTGCGATGCTGGCAGACAGCCAAAAAATACCTGATCTGGTTCATCTCCACTGCCACAGTCTCCGTCACTTTCCGCCATGAGGTTCACCATAGCACATGTCTATCAAAGAATAGAAGTTCGGGATTGGTGCCTGAGGCATTCGGCATGGGAAAAGGGTGCATCGAAACCAAACACAACGACCTCTCAATCAGGAGGCGACCATGAAAGCCCAAATTCTCAAGACACTCGCCGCTTTGGCCTTGATCACGACATCTGCAGCCGCACAGGAAACCCCAATGGAAAATCACACTGCCAGCTACATCGCCATGCCCGCCGCTGAAGGCCAGACCGAAGCATTCGCCGAATTTCTGGCCGGAGCCGCCCCGATTGTCGCGGACACCGAACCAGGCACCGTGCTTTGGTTTGCCTTACAAGCCGACGATACGCTCGCGATCTTTGATATCTTCGTGGATGAAGAAGCGCGCAATGCGCATTTCTCCGGCGCTGTGGCCGCGGCTTTGAACCAAAATGCCGACGCGCTGGTCGCCGGGGGCTGGGACGATGGTGTTGTCGCGAATATCAACAATTCCGATGTCCTGTCGGTGAGGGAACCGGTTGATCTCTACTCGGCCACGACAGCCACGTACATCACGCTCGAAGCAGCACCCGGCAGAGGGCCGGAATTGGCAGCCTTGCTGACCGCAGCTGGTCCCATCGTCGGAGAAACCGAACCCGGCACACTGTTCTGGGCGGCGCTGCAGATTGACGAAACATCCTTCGCAATCTTCGACATCTTCACCAACAATGCTGGCCGTGAAGCACACTTTGCCGGTCAAGTCGCCGGGCTGCTGAACGAACGGGCAGCGGAGTTGGTCGCTGGCGGGTGGGACGACGGTGTGGTCGCTAACGTCCACAACTTCGACATCCTCGCCATCAAGTAACGCGATGTGACAGGAACAAGAGGCGCCTGGTGCAACGCATCAGGCGCTTTGCCGAACGAATTTAGATTCACCGTGAAGCGGTCGTTCGAGTAACTGCAGCGAATTAGCGCTTTGATCGCATTGCTGACCTCCATCCTTTGCGCAGCAACCGTCCGCTCTCCGCCCTTCGCGTCGAGACCGATCCAAGGGATGTAGGGATGGCTTTCGCGTTCGATGAACATCGCTTGTCAACGTCTGGTCAACCCGCGAATGCGTCTCTGTGCGCATGTTGATCCGTCCAAATCCGGCGAGAAGCGCCGATAGTTCTCGAAAAAGTCTGCCGTCTCAAAGGCTTGCACGTTAAGTCTCTGAAAAGAAAAGAGTCATGAGAATCAAGGAGTTGGGCTCATAACCTGAAGGTCGCAGGTTCAAATCCTGCCCCCGCAACCAAAAAATCCAATATTATCAAGCACTTCAAGGCCGAGCAAAACGCTCGGCTTTCGTCATTCCAAATTCTTGTCAACACCTGGTCAACGTTTGGCGAGGCCCCCATCCACAGTGCGGATAATCCTCGCCATAAGAATCCGTCACCTCGGAACATCATCCCGAAACCGGTCCATCTGATGCATCCGCTCGTGCAGAATCGTTACGATGCCGACGTCCCCGTTCGACAGGCGCCGCCAGTACACGAAATGATGCGCATGGCGGAAGTAGAAGGCCTCGACCCCGAACTCGGCCGGGATGGGGCGCGACGCAACGACGTGGCTTTCGATCTGGTCGAACGCTGCGAAGAGGTCGGTGATGTACCGATCAGCCTGTTCAGCGCCCCAGCGGTCGCGCGTATACCGGTAGATCTCGTCAAGCCGCAGCGATGCAGCCTCTTGGACGCGAATTGCCACGATGTCAGCCCCGGTTCCGGGCGATCACCTCGGCGGCGGTCAACGGGAGATAGCTTTCCTCAGGCGCTGCGAAGGCGCGCGTCAGCTCGGCCTTCAGCCGATTGAAAGCTTCAGCCTCGGCCCGCTCCTTATCGCGCCGGATCAGGTCGCGGACGTATTCGCTGATGTTCTCGTAGGACCCGTTCTCACCGACGTTCGATGCCACGAACTCGCTCAGTGCGCCGCTGATGCGGACAGTCATCGTCGTGGTTTGGGACATGCTGGCCTCCGGTTTCTGTCTTCAATATAAGCAAGAATGAATACGCAGACAAGGGTGACTCAGCATTGCCCGGTGCGCGCGTTCGAACTGCGCGGCTCTGTCATCACGTTCGCACTTCCACAGAAGGCCAAAGTTAAGCGGTGGGGCGCTATCCTCGTGCCGTGCACCCGATAGGTCCACGAGGATCAATCACCGCAAAATGTGCGGAGATTAGCGTCACTATTCTCCGCACAGCCGCCTCTATGCCGGGTTCTTGACGCCAGCCTGTGCACCTGAAGATGCTTTGATGACAGACAAGCGGCAAATACTATCATCAAAGATCGTTGTTGCCAGTGGGCGGTCATCAAGGGTGTACCGCCACGCCGTCGTATTCATGGTCCCATATCGGCCGCCAAGTCTCTCAGTCTCCAGAGCAAAGACTGCGCCAGAATCCTTGGTTCACGGTTGCAGATCACCCTGGCCACAGCACAAGCTGACAGGACGACGACGAGGCCCAGTTCATTGATTCGACTGCAACAACGCCCTTTACTTGGATTCCTGATTGACCCCTTTGGGATGTCTGCTCGTGCCATGGCGCTAGACGGGGATCACATCAGGATTACGCGACGCGGTCAGGTTGCCACCGTGTCACTACAGGCGTTGACGAGTGCGCCAGCTCTCCGGGAGGGGATGTTCGGGACTGCGCTGAGCATAAACTCGCAGGAGCATGACGATGTCACGTTGAAGGGGGCGGGGAACGTCGCAGCTACGGAGTTCGCAGAAGAGGTCAAGGAAGCTTGGACGCGCGTCAATCTCGCAGCCCTTGAGAAGGAAGCGGCGCGGCTGGACAGGGTTCTTGCCGGGGTGCTGAGACGAGCGGCACCGTCGCAATATCCCTCGGCGTGCAAGATCGCGCCGCTCATGGATGACGCCAAGGCTCTGGATGCATCGCTTCTGTCGAAGCTGTATGCCGATGCCATCGGCCCCGAGGTCGTCGCGCGCATCGCACCTGTCCGGAAATTCGTCGCCGACCCGCGAACGGCGCGGGCGAATGCCATTGCCTCCTTCGTCACGGCCGAACTGGACCGCTGGAAGGATTTCTTCGACTCCATCGAGAGCAAGCCGCTGACGCCGGAACAGCGCCTTTCGGTTGTCGTCGATGAGGATGCGACGCTGGTCCTCGCTGGCGCGGGGTCGGGCAAGACCAGCGTCATCACCGCCAAGGCCGCCTATCTGGTGAAGGCAGGCATCCGACAACCGGAAGAAATCCTGCTTCTCGCCTTCGCGAAGAATGCGGCCGAGGAAATGTCGGAACGGGTCGAAGCCCGATCCG
>CAZECZ010000248.1:0-4683 GCA_964510815.1 uncultured Aestuariivirga sp. | reverse complement strand
GCAAATGGAATTGCCGGCCCACGGATCAATGCGCTTCATGGCGGATCACAGGTGCAAGTTGCCGGCCGGCTAAAGACCACCGGCTGTTTGCTCCAGGCCTTTTGCCATCGCACGCTCCAGCCAGCGCGCCGTCAACCGTTCCTCGGCCTTGCGCTGAAGCGTGCTGAAGGTTTCGATCACCAGGTTTCGAAACCAGCGGCTGCCGGGATCATTGGACAGGCGGAAACTCCAGAGGAAACGAAACGGCATGGGGGCGATCTCGACCGGCGGCTTGAGCGCCACGAGGTCGAACTCGTCGATCACATCGACCACAGTGATAGGGGGCAGCGTCGCGAGGAAATTGGTGTTGGCGAGTAACGGCCCCAGACTCGCAAAATTGGGAATCTTCGCCCCCACTCGCCGCTTCAGGCCGTCGGTGCGCATCACGTCATCAACCGGACTGATGTTCTTGGTGTCGACGGCGACCTTCACATGAGGCCACTTCTCCCACGCCGCGGGCCCCCAATCCTTGATCGCCGGGTGATCCTTCCGCAGGTAGGTCATCCAGGTGTAGGGCTGGCCCTGATAGGCTTCGATCCCATCCGGCAATGGGGCCGCGCCCGCCAACTCGCAGATGTCGATGTGGCCACCCGCGACCAGCGGCAGCATTTCCGAATTGGGTGTGATCCATTCGACCGCGACACCCGGCGCTTCGCGCTGCACGCGGGCATAGATACCAGTGAGAAACGCCCGCGAGTTGTCGGGAAACGCAATGCGGAACAGGCGTGTGCTGGTGGCGGGATCAAATGGCGCGGGCGGCGCGATGACATGCTGGATGCTGCGCAGGATCGGCACGATGTCTTCCATCAGCTTCAGCGCATAGGGCGTGGGCGACATCTTGCCCCCGGCCTTGACCAGCAGCGGATCACCGAGTTGATCGCGCAATCGTGCCAGCGAATGGCTGATGGCGGACTGGGTGCGGCCAAGCTCTTCCGCCGCCCGGGTCACACTCCCCTCGCGCATCAACACTTCGAACGTCACAAGCAGGTTGAGATCGATGTGGCCCAAATCGATTTTGTTCATGATGCATGAAATCTATGAGTTAGACATATCATCAATATCATTCATGATCCCCGCCATGGCAAGCCCGAACCGGGCAAGCCCCAACAGGAGGAACGAACCATGGCACCGAAGATCATTGGCGCAGGCGTCGGCCGCACGGGCACCTATTCCCTGCGCACCGCGCTCAACATGCTGGGGCTGGGCCCCTGCCACCACATGGAAGAGGTTCTGCACCACATGCCGGAGCAATTGCCACTGTGGCAGGCCGCGGTCGCCGGCAACGCCGACTGGGCTGCCGTGTTCAAGGGCTACGAGAGCACCGTGGACTGGCCAACGGCGGGTTTCGTTCCCGAACTCTACAAGGCCTATCCGGATGCCAAGTTCATCCTGACCGTCAGGAGCCCCGAAAGCTGGGCGGCCAGCTTCTCGGAAACCATCTATGCGTTGTGCGCCAAGAAGGATGAGGCGCCGCCGCACATGCAAGCATGGCTGGACATGGCCATTGCCGTCATCACCCGGACCGGCTTCCCGCCGGGGCTCAACCCGGAGCAGCTGGCGAAGGCCTTCTCCGCCCACACGGAGAAAGTGACTGCCCTCGTTCCGGCCAAGCAGCTTTTGGTCTATGAAGTGAAACAAGGGTGGGAGCCGCTCTGTAACTTTCTCGGCAAACCTGTCCCGGCAGACGCATTTCCGAAGACCAATGATCGCGCCGAGTTCTGGGAACTTGTGAAACGTGGCAGCAAGGCTGCCTGAACGGCTGCCTGTTCGACATATAACCAATGGGAGGAAACAACATGAAACTCTACATGCATCCGGTGTCGACGGTGTCGCGTCCCGTCGCCCTGCTCATCGCCGAGAAGAACCTGCCGGTCGAGGAAGAGGTGGTCGACCTCACGACCGGCGCCCACTACCAGGAGCCCTACGTCTCCAAAAATCCGAACAGCCGGGTGCCCATGCTGGAGGACGGCGATTTCCGCCTGACCGAGAGCTCGGCCATCCTCAAGTATCTCGCCGACACCTTCGACCTGCCGGAATATCCCAAGGACCTCAAGGCCCGCGCCCGCGTCAACGAGGTGATGGACTGGTTCCTGACCGAGCTCTATCCCGAGTTCGGCTACGGCATGATCTATCCGCAGCTGTTTCCGCACCACAAGCGCCAGAACGATACGGCCCAGGCCGGCACCATCGAATGGGGCCACAAGAATAGCCTGCGCTGGCTGCAGATCCTCAATGATCACTGGATCGGGCCCGACAAGGCCTATCTGTGCGGCGACAACATCACCATCGCCGATTACCTCGCTTTCGGCATCATCACGGTCGGCGAAGTGGTGGGCTGCGACCTGTCGAAATTCCCCAACGTCCAGCGCTGGATCGGCACCATGAAGAAGCTGCCGAACTACGCCAAGGTGAACGCCATCTTCGAAGGCTGGTCCGCCTCGGTGCCGGAAAAGGAACGCTTCGTCGCGGTGCGGTAAGCAGCGCTCTTCACGATAACGAAGCGACTTTGGATGTAAGCCACAAGCCCCCTCCCCCATGCGGGGAGGGCGTTTCTGGCGTGCCGCAATCCCGTTGGCTCACGACCAGCTTGGTCGAATTCCTGTCTTCATGTTATCCTGCGACCTGTTTGGACGTGCCGCTTCCTTCTGATGGTGATGGGGGTGCCAAATGAGGAATTTCTGGTTCTTCGTGCTGTTCCTGCTTCTCCAGGGAATGATTTCTGTACACGCCTCCGCTCTCAATGACGCCGCCGGGGAAGGTGACGTGGCGGCGATCAAAGCGGCCTTGGACAGTGGTGCCGACATCAATCAGGCGACCGAGCGAACGACGCCCTTGTGCGAAGCCATTGCCAATGGACACCTGGAGGCGGCGCAGCTTCTCATTCAGAGAGGCGCTGACGTCAATCGGGCAGGCAAGTTCCGGCGGACGCCACTCGCAATTGCCGTGATGAAGAATCGCGCCGACATTGTGAAGCTGCTTCTCGATAGCGGGGCAGAACCCGATACAGCCGCCAACGGATTGACGCCGCTTCAGTCAGCCGCCGACAGCGGCTGTGTTGAATGCGTGCAAAGCCTGGTTGAAGCAGGCGCCGATGTGAATTTGCTGACCTCGAACGGATACCCGCCGATCCACTTGGCCAAGAAGAATGGTCACGAAGAGATTGTTGCCTACCTTCGCAGTCATGGCTTCAAGAAGCCCGCTCTTCCGTCGATCGCGGCTTCTCTCAAGGCGGCTGAGCCAAAGGCCGGGGAGGAGACATTTCGTCAGACCTGCGGGCCCTGCCATCGTTCAATGACCGAGGTAAGCAGAAACGTCGCTCCTCCGCTGTGGGCCGTGGTAGGACGCGACAAGGCATCGGTTGAAGGTTTTGGCTACTCGTTGGCCATGAAGGAAGATGAGGGCGCGTGGACCTACGATGCGCTCAATGCCTTCCTGTTCAATCCGGCGCAGACGGTTCCTGGAACAGAAATGCTATTCCCTGGAATGCCGGAGGAAACCAAGCGGGCGGAAGTCATAGCCTATCTGCGCACCTTGAATGACTCGCCATTGCCGCTTCCAGATCCCTGAAGTCAGGGGATCTCGCCGGATTGGTGGCAACAGGAGTGCGGTGCAAATACGGAGATACACGGGCGGCAAGCAAACCCAGGATTTTCTGGGGAAGCTGAATTGAGTGCGCTGTTACCGTAATTGTCACTGTCTCGGTAATCCCGCTTTACATTCTGGCCTGCTACTTCTTTTCCTTCTTCCCTAGCCCTTCAAACAGACCGCCTTTGGGCGCTTCGGGCAATCCCAAACCTCCAAACAGTCCAGTGGATTTTGGTGGATCTTGGCCGAGCAATCCCAGCCCACCCAATGCCGTGGGATTACCGATAAGAGCATTGCTGCCACCGAGCATCCCCAAACCGCCAGAAGGCGGGGGAGCAGCGTAGAACCACTTCCACGCATCTTCAGGTAGCCTTCCGTCAACGTTTGCGGCGTTAAGTTCAGCGACCATGAAGCCGCCTTGTGGGAAGAACGGTTCGATTTTTTCCCGAAGTTGAGCCGCCGTCAGTTCCGACTTCACGCAGTAGACGAGCGGAATGTGATTCCAGTATGCGCGAATGTGTGGGCTGTACCTGACGAAGTTTTCTAGATCAGGCATCCGTGCATTGTTCACGATGAAGGTCAGAATGTAGGTTTTCATCGACACTTTCAACCTCCCGCCCGCGCTGCAACCGGAGCAGCCGTGTTTGCCGCCGTGGCTGGCGCGTCGAGTGCCTTCGTTCCCTGGTAGCTGTCGCCTAACAGGCGCGTCATGTAATCTTCGGATTGTAGCCGGTCAGGATGTCGGAACAGCAGATAAAAATACGCAAATAAGAACGCAACGACACTAATTCCAGTTAGCACGACCATCCAGACAGCTAAATTTGAATCCGAAAATGTACTAGCAGCACCGCTTGGCGCTGAAAAACCGATCAACCATAATAGCGGTTTCAATGCCTCGGCTTTGGGCGCAGGTGGGTTGATCTGCGGAACGTTCATTTGCCCCCGACTACCATATTCCGCTACGTGAGTCATGGGTGTTGCTACATCTGCGTGGGTAGGTCAGTCGTGGCAAGCTCACGAGCTCAGGAGCGTCGCAATGGTATATTGACTCCAATCTTT
>CAZECZ010000247.1:0-4727 GCA_964510815.1 uncultured Aestuariivirga sp. | reverse complement strand
GTAAAGGGTGGTTTTTCGTTCGTGATGGTTCCGACGTTATCGGGCTAAACTTATAGTTGCCAACGACAACTATGCTCCGGTTGCAGTGGCTGCTTAACGCAGTCTGAGCACCGAAATCAAAGCCCTCAGGCTTAGCCGCTTGAGGCGGGGTCCGCCGGCACCTGGCAACAGAAGCCGGCACTTCCATTTCACAGGGTGACTTGAGGGGGCCAGCGGGACTATGCTAGCGGGCAGAGTCGATGCAGTTTCGGACGCTTGTGAAATGCCTGAAGATTTGATGCGCTATGACCTCCTGGCCCAGAATGCCTTGAAGGGCGTGGTGCGCGATGCCCTGAAGATTGCCGAAACCACCGGCCTGCCGGGGGAGCATCATTTCTACATCGCCTTCAACACCAGGCACCCCGGCGTCGAACTCAGCGAGAAGATCGCCACACGCTATCCGCGCGAGATGACCATCGTCCTGCAGCACCAGTTCTGGAACCTCAAGGTGCATGACGACTATTTCGAGGTCGAACTCTCGTTTGACAACATTCCGGAACACCTCGTGATTCCGTTTGATGCGGTGAAGGGGTTTCTCGACCCTGCCGTGCAATTCGGCCTCCAGTTCGAGACCGTGGCCGCCGACCGCAAGCCGAAGGACACGGAGCGCACCAAGCCCGCTGCCGCCGGCAAGGCCGGCAAGAACGAGAAGCCCGTCAAGACGGCAGCATCTGAAGACACTGCCGAAAGCCCAGCGCAAGAGGATGCGGACAAGGTCGTCTCCCTCGACATGTTCCGCAAGAAGTGAGACTGCTCATGCTGCGCCTTATCTGTTTTGCCCTCGCCTTCGCATTTGCTGGCTTCCAGTCGCCGCTGATGGCCCAGTCCGCCACCGAACAGCAGGCATTGGCCGCCATGAGCGACAAGGCACTGTCCAAGATGCCTGCCAAGAAGGTGTTCGGCGCCCAATCCGTTCCCACCCACACCATGAAGTCCCGCGCCATCGGGTTCTATTCGAAGGGCTGCATGGCCGGCGGCACGGCGATCCCCGTCGATGGCCCGGCGTGGCAGGTCATGCGCCTGTCGCGCAACCGCAACTGGGGCCAGCCCGAACTGGTGGCACTGGTCGAGCGGCTGGCCGTGGAAGCCAAGAAATTCGATGGCTGGAACGGTTTACTGGTCGGGGACCTGGCCCAGCCGCGCGGCGGGCCGATGACGTCTGGCCATGCCAGCCACCAGGTGGGGCTTGACGCCGACATCTGGCTGACCCCCATGCCGAACCGCACGCTGACCCGCAAGGAGCGCGAGAACATCTCCGCGACGCTGGTGGTGAAGGATCGCAAGACCATGGACTACAAGGTCTGGACCGAGGCCCATGCGCGGCTGCTGAAACGGGCCGCCTCCTACCCGGAAGTCGAGCGCATCTTCGTCCATCCACCAATCAAGGCCGAACTCTGCAAGTGGGCCACCGGCGACAAGTCCTGGCTGGCCAAGATCCGCCCCTATTACGGCCACAACTATCACTTCCACATCCGCATCAAGTGCCCGAAAAGCTCGCCCACCTGCAAACCCCAGTCGGCACCCGCCCCCAAGGACGGCACCGGCTGCGGTGAGGAACTGGCCTACTGGATGGGCGACATCCCGTGGAAACCCAAGAAGAAACCGGACCCCAACGCCAAGCCGCCGAAGCCGGCGCCTCCGATGACGTTGGCCGCCCTTCCGGCTGAATGCCGGGCCGTGGTTACGGCACCCTAGCGTGACCGGCAGCCGAAGGAACAGGCCGAGATCAGCAGGAATGCGATGACCGATAGCACCGAAGCCTCCACCACGCCGGCACCGGCCGGCAACAGTTCCCCCGGTTCGGATCACCACGCGCCGGGCGGCAATTCGGCGAAGCTGGCATTCGCCTCGATCGGCGTGGTGTTCGGCGACATCGGCACCAGCCCGCTTTATGCCATGCGGGAAGCCTTGCACCCCGTGGTATCGGCCGGCGGCGACCTGCGCGGCGCCGTCCTCGGGGTCGCGTCCCTCCTCATCTGGGCGCTGATCCTCATCGTTACGCTCAAATATGTCGTCTTCCTAATGAGGGCCGACAACCGCGGCGAAGGCGGCATCCTCTCGCTGGTCGTGCTGGTGGAGAAACTGCTGAAGCACAAGGGCGGCTTCGTGCTGGCCCTTGGCATCATCGGCGCTGCCTTTTTCTTCGGCGATGCCATGATCACGCCTGCCATGTCGGTTCTCGCCGCCGTCGAGGGTCTCAAGGTCATCAACGAGGGGCTCGAGCCCTACGTCGTGCCGTTGACCTTGGCGATTCTCATCACGCTGTTCCTGTTCCAGTACAAGGGAACGGCCGGCGTGGCGTCGCTGTTCGCTCCGGTCACCGCCGTCTGGTTCGCCGTTCTGGGGGTCATGGGCCTCATCCACATCTTCGACGATTTCGAGATCTTCCTCGCCTTCAATCCCGTGTACGGCGCCGACATGCTGATCGAGCGGCCCCACATGGCGCTGCTGGTGTTCGGCGGCGTGTTTCTGGCCGTCACCGGCGGCGAAGCGCTCTATGCCGACATGGGCCACTTCGGCGGCAAGCCGATCCGCATGGCGTGGCTGTCCATCGTGTTCCCCGGCCTCATTCTCAACTACCTCGGTCAGGGCGCCTTCATCATCTCTCACCCTAGTGCGGTGGAAAACCCGTTCTTCCTGATGGTCGCCGATTGGGCCGTCATCCCCATCGTCATTCTCGCCACCGCGGTGACCGTGATCGCCTCGCAGGCGGTCATCACCGGGGCATTTTCCATTGCCCAGCAGGCCATGTCGCTGGGGCTGTTCCCGCGCATGAACATCACCCACACCAGCGAAACCGAACAGGGCCAGATCTATGTCGGTCAGATCAACTGGATGGTGATGACCGGCGTCATCATTCTCGTGCTGGTGTTCAAGTCGTCGACCAACCTGGCATCGGCCTATGGCATCGCCGTCAACACCTCGATGATCGTCGACTCGGTCCTTGCCATGATCTTCTTCTGGAAGATGAGGGTCTTCCCGCGGTGGTTCGTGCTTCCGGCACTGGCCATCATTCTGTTCATCGAATGCACCTTCATGGCGGCCAATGGATTCAAGCTCGCCAGCGGCGGCTACATGCCGGTTCTTCTGGGCGCCACCATCATCCTGCTGATGTCGACCTGGATGCGCGGCCGCCAGGCGCTGGCAGAGAAGCTCCGCAAGGAATCGATGGAACTGGTGCCGCTGCTCGAAAGCCTCGAGCGCCGTCAGCCGACCCGCGTCGCCGGTGCTGCCGTGTTCCTGCAGACCGATCCGATCTATGCGCCAAGCGCCCTCATGCACAATCTCAAGCACAATCGCGTGCTGCATGACCGGCTGGTGTTCATCACCGCCGAGACGACCAGCGAGCCACGCATCGAAGGCGACGATCGCGTGGTGGTGAAGCAGCTGCCGCTCGGCGCCTGGCTGGTGGAAGCGCGTTTCGGCTACATGGAGCAGCCGGACGTGCCCAAGGCCTTGCGCGCCTGCGAGCCCTTCGGCCTCGTCATCGACCCGCGCCAGGCCTCCTATTTCCTCGGCCGCCGGGTGATCCGCATGTCGGCCCGCTCCGCTCTGCCGTTCTGGCAGCAACGCATATTCATCATGCTGGCGAACCAGTCGTCGCGCGCTATTGAGTTCTTCCGCATCCCGCCCGACCGTGTGGTCGAGCTCGGCATGCAGATGAGTGTCTGACCCCTAGAGATATCACCATGGCCCTGCTCGCCCCCTTCTCCGCCCCCGGCCGCTTCTGGCGGGGCAACATCCACACCCATTCCAACCTGTCGGACGGCAAGCTCGCGCCGGCCGAAGTCGTCCAGGCCTACAAGGACGCTGGCTATGACTTCATGCAGTTGTCGGAACATTTCATCGGAAACTTCGACTGGCCGATCGCCGACACCCGGTCGTTCCGCTCCAACGACTTCACCACCCTCATCGGCGCCGAACTGCACGCGCCCGTCACCGCCGTTGGCGAACTCTGGCACATCGTGGCGGCGGGCCTGCCGCTCGATTTTCCAAAGAATCTGGACGGTGAGACCGGCGTACGGGTCGCCGCCCGCGCCCGCGAGGCCGGCGCCTTCATTGGCATCGCCCACCCCGCCTGGTCGCAACTTACCATGGAAGATGGCCGCTCCATCGCCAGCGCCCATGCCGTCGAGATCTACAACCACGGCTGCGCCGTCGAGAACGACCGCGGCGACGGCTGGTACCTGCTCGATCAGATGATGACGGAGGGACACCGGCTGACGGCCTTCGCCACTGACGACGCCCATTTCAAGACCCCTGACCACTTCGGCGGCTGGGTTCACGTGAAGGCGGAAAGTCTCGACCCCGGCGCCCTCCTCGATTCCCTGAAGAAGGGACTCTACTATTCGTCCATGGGCCCACGCATCGACGAGATCGCGATGGACGGCAAGACGCTGACCATCACGTGCTCGCCGGTCGATACCATCACCGTGGTGTGCGGCACGTCGCGCACCGTCTCCCGCTTCGGACGTTCCATCACCGAAGCAGAACTTGACCTCTCCAAGCTCGACAACGGCTGGCTGACCACGAAATCGAGCCCCTGGTTCCGCGTCACAGTGATCGACCATGGCGGCAAGCGCGCCTGGAGCAATCCCATCTGGTGGGACGAGCTGGGCTGACCTTGCCGCTCTGGCTGGTCATCACCGGGCTTGGCATCACCCAGATCATCGGCTGGGGCACCACCT
>CAZECZ010000246.1:0-4744 GCA_964510815.1 uncultured Aestuariivirga sp. | reverse complement strand
CCTGCTAGCACGCCGTGAATCGTTAATGGGATCAGAACCCGGGTCAGCGTCGAGAACGCGCCGGCACCTAGCCCTCGAGACGCCTCGAGCAGGCTGCGGTCGATCTTCGAGGCAGAGCTGTAGATCGGCAGCACCATGTAGGGCAGCAGGATGTGTACCATACCTATGACGACTGCAAACTCGCTGTTCGACAAGCGTAGCGGCGTGTCGGTCAGCCCTAGTGCCATCAGCGCACTGTTGATCGGCCCGTTGCGGCCGAGCAGCACCATCCAAGCGTAAGTGCGTACCAGCTGACTGGTCCAGAGCGGGATCAAGAGTAGGAAGAAAGCGACCATTCGGCTGCCGCCTGTCAGCCGGCACATGTAGAAGGCGAGCGGATAGGCAATCACGAGGTCGATCACAGTGACGATCACGGCGAGGCGCAGTGTGTTCAGAAATACCTGCATGTAAGTCCCACTGCTGACGACCCGCGCATAATTCTCGATGTTGTCAGGATGCAGCGTAGTCAGAAACAGGGTAGCTAGCGGGTAGAAGAACAGAACCAGAAGCAGAATCGCGGCCGGAGCGGTCAACAGCATCCCCGTGGCACGGGGACCACGCAGGTGGACGAGCGCGCCGGTCATGCTGCGGACCGATCCGTGAGTGGACGGCAATCCGCCGGCGCCACGGTCAGCTGCAGGGTTTCACCCGGCTGGAAGATCGCGCCTTCACGTGCGATGGCTCGCACGCTAACCTCATCGCCCTGGGCAAGCCGCACCCGATAGACAGTGAAGCCGCCGACAAAGTTGCGATCAAGTACCTGCGCCGCAAAGACGTTAGCCTCTCGCGGATCGGCGGGAACGGAGGCCCGGCTGAGCGTGATGGCTTCGGGGCGGATCAGCATCCGGTTGCAGTCTGTGGGCGCGGCTAGCGAGAAATGCGCGCCCGAGGCCGCATAAAAACTGCGGCCTTTCGGAGCGCCCTCAAAAATATTCGACTCTCCGACAAAGGTCGCCACGGAGATTGAGTTCGGGTGGTAGTAGATCTCGGCGGGCGTACCGATCTGCCGGATTGCGCCGCCACCCATTACTGCGATGCGGTCGCTCATCACTAGCGCCTCCTCCTGGTCATGGGTGATGAAAATCGTCGTCAGCCCCAGCGAGCTCTGCAACTGCTTGACCTCCTGCTGCATGCTCTCACGCAGCCGGCGGTCAAGCGCGCTGAACGGTTCGTCGAGCAGCAGTAATGACGGCTCGAAGACTATGGCGCGAGCCAACGCCACGCGCTGCTGTTGGCCACCCGACAGCTGTCTGGGATAGCGGTCGCCGAAGACGCCGAGATGTACCGAATCGAGCGCGGCACGTGCGCGGTCGGCGGCAGCGCGGCGCGTGATCCGACGCATCTCGAGCGGGAACATGACGTTTTCCAACACGGTCAGGTGCGGGAACAATGCATAGTTCTGGAAGACCATGCCGATCTGCCGTTCCGCCGCCGATGCCCAAGTCATGTCCGCGCCGCGAATGCTGACCCGGCCAGAATCCGGCGTTTCGAAACCTGCGATGATGCGGAGGAGTGTTGTCTTTCCCGAGCCGCTGGCTCCGAGTAAGGTTAGAAACTCACAGGCGGCAACACGCAAGTCGATCTCTCTGAGCGCCTCCACCCGGCCATAGGTTTTACGGATATTCTGGACATCCAGAACAGCTTGGTTTTCGTTGGTCATTCTCGCCCCCTGTTAGGGCGGACGCTTCCGTCCGCCCGGTACTTCTTCCAGCGGCGTTAGTTGTGGCTGAGCATCCAGGCAGTCCAGCGCTCGTTAACTGCCTCGCCGTTCTCCAGCCACCATTCCTGATCCATCCATACCTGTCGCGATGCGTTATTCGGGTGCAGCGGCAGCATCTCGCGGATTTCTTCCGGCACAAAATTAACGTGGTCCGGATCAGGGCCGGAAAGACCGAAGACAAGGGCGTATTTCGCTTGATTTTCAGGCTTAGCCATGATCGCGAATAGCTGCTGTCCGTATTCAGCGTTCGGCGCGCCCTTGGGAATGGCGTAGGCCGCAGCCTTCAGAATGCCGCCGCCATATTCCATTTTGATCGGTGCGCCATTGCGAACGGCGGCGAAGAGCCGTGAATTCCAGCCGGTAGTTGCCACGACCTCGCCGTCGATCAGGAGCTGCGCTTGCTGCGCGCCAGTCGTCCACCAGGTGGCAACATGCGGATAGATCTCATCAAGCTTCGCGAAGGCACGATCGAGATCAAGCGGGTAGAGATCTGCCGGAGCAACGCCGTCGGCGAGAAGAGCGGCTTCAAGATTGTCAATTGGGTGGTTGCGCATCGCCCGCAAGCCAGGAAACCTTTCGACGTCCCAGAACTCCGCCCAGTTGGTCGGGCCCCCCTCAGGAAAGGCCTCCGTCGAATAGCCGATGATCGTCGAATAGCTCGAGATTGGATAGAGATACGGGTTCAGCGTTTCTGGCGGGAACTTCGAGCGGTCGACGATGGTGTCGTCTATTGGCTCTAGCAGGCCGAGTTCGATCGCGCGGCCAGCGTCCTCAGATTCCACCTCCGTCACGGTGTACTCAACGTTGCCGCTCTCGACCATCGCGCGCAGACGACCTAAATCGGCAGGACTGGATTCAAGGATCTTCACTCCAGTTGCAGCTTCGAAGTCGTTGAAATAGGCCTCGCGCAGCATTGGGCCGTTTTCCCCACCCGAGGTATTGACGATAATGCTCGCGGGCTTTTCTTGCGCGGCGGCGGGGGCGATCCCACCCGCCAGCGCGGCGATAGCCATGATCGTGAACCTGCAATGTTTCATCGGTCTACTCCTTGGGTTGGGTGATGGTGAATAGATCTGCAGTGACGGCGGGACGGCCGCCCCCTCGGGCTTTCGTCCAAAGCGCGACGTTAGACCCGTTGCGGGCCGGTCGCCGAGATCAGCTAGGCGAGCCGGACGTCGGTCTCGACAAAGTCCAGGCGGACGGATCCGTATATTGGACACGCACTTGCCTACAGCGTCACTGCAGGCGATCCAGGGTGCGGAGATGGAATATACCCGGCGGAACTCGCCGACCGTCAGATAAGCAACCGGTGCGAAGGCGATGGCATCGCGGCCCCCTGGGATCAGCCGCCTACCATTGCCGACCTTACCAGGCGCGAGTGTCCTCTTAAGGAAGATTTGCGACGGAATGTCGAAGAAACAGCAACTCGTAACGGTCCATTTCCCGACCGAGTTAGCGCAAAGCTCTGCCAGCCAGTGACCAGCGTGTGGCAGACCCACTTTGGCGAGCAGAGCCCTCAGGTCCCCAGAGACGCAGTGCTGATGGTTGAGCGTCATGTTGTACATTATAGGCCCTCAGAACCGGTCTGGGCGCAAGGGGCGCAAGTCTACGAGCGGCCGCCGCTCGTCAATAATGTCCGCCGCTAACCGCCCGGTGATTCCCGCGAGGGTCAGGCCAATGTGACCGTGGCCAAAGGCATAGATGATGCGTGGATCGACGGGCGACGGGCCAATGACGGGCAGTGAATCGGGCATTGAGGGGCGGAACCCGAGCCAGGTACGCCCAGTATTGCCGAGGCCAGGCAGAAGCTTCCGGGCCACGCGTTCAATAGCCGCGGTCCGAGCTGGACGCAGCGGCTTGCCGAGTCCTCCAAGCTCCACTGTTCCCGCCGCGCGCAGTCCCTCCGCGAGTGGTGTCATGTAGAAGCCGTGCTCGGGATAGCAGGTCGGCGCTGTCAGCAGTTGGCCGTCTGCAGGGAACAGCACGTGATAGCCGCGCTCTGTGTCGAGACGGACCCGGTCGCCAAAGCTGCGGGCAATCCGCGCGGACCAGGCGCCGGCTGCCAGCACCGCTCGCTCGACCCGCAGATTGTGATCGCCGAAGCGTAGAGTTAGGCCTTCAGTGTCGCGCTCGATGCCCCGGACGCCCGCGGCGACCAGCGTTCCACCATCCGTTAGAAAGCGTGCAAGCAGCCGGCGTGCATAGGTCAATGGATCGTCAATGGAGTACGCGTCCTCGAAGAGCAGGCCCTTGTGGTAGAGTGGGGCGAGGTTCGGCTCACGCGCTTGGATTTCCTCTCGCTCGAGGATGCGCATCTGCACGCCCTCGCGGTGGCGCAGCATGATTTCGGCTTGCGCTGCGTTAAAGCTGGCGGCGGAGCGATAGAGGTAGAGGCAGCCCGTCATCCGCCGCAAGTCGTCGGCGCCTGCGGCGGCGAACAGCGGCGCATGGCCCGCCTCGGCAAGCCGCAGCAGTTCCCCCAAAATCCCAACGATGCGACTAACTGCCTCGGGGTGGGCCGAGCGCAGAAAGCTTGCAAGCCAGGGCACGAGGCCGGGCAGGTCGCGCCAAGAGATTGTGAGCGGTCCTTGTCGGTCCAGCAACATTCGCGGAACTGCGCGCAGCACTCCTGGCGTCGCAACCGGGATGCAGGCTCCGAACGCCATGGTGCAGGCGTTGCCGAAGCTAGCCGCTTGGGCGTAGCCCCTGTTTGAGGTCGGCGCCGCCGGATCGACCAGCGTCACTCGATGTCCTGCCCGCTGCAGCCACAGCGCCGACGACAACCCAACCACGCCTGCGCCGATCACGCCGACGGACAGGCGTCGCTGCGTCACGAGCGGCGGAAGGGGTGGGAGGACGGGCTGGGGAACGGCAAGCATACGGGCCCAAGACATTATCTATGATAGGTTTAAGCCAATAATCTTATCATTAGCCGACATTCCCCAAGTGGCCTGCCGCTTGACTTCAAGATCGCCTGATTTTGCT
>CAZECZ010000245.1:0-5027 GCA_964510815.1 uncultured Aestuariivirga sp. | reverse complement strand
CCGGCCACGTGCATCTGAAGGACCTTGGACAGCTTGTGGCGCGCGAGGTCGAGAAAGCCGGCGGTGTCGCCAAGGAATTCAACACCATCGCCGTTGACGATGGCATCGCCATGGGCCACGACGGCATGCTCTATTCGCTGCCGTCGCGCGAGATCATCGCGGATTCGACCGAGTACATGGTCAATGCCCATTGCGCCGACGCCATGGTCTGCATCTCGAATTGTGACAAGATCACGCCCGGCATGTTGATGGCCGCACTGCGCCTCAACATTCCCTGCGTCTTCGTCTCCGGCGGTCCGATGGAAGCCGGCAAGGTTGTGCTCGCCGGCAAGGAAAAGTCCCTCGATCTCATCGACGCCATGGTGGCCGCGGCCGATGACTCCTACAGTGATGCCGAAGTGAAGGCGATCGAGCAGGCAGCGTGCCCAACCTGCGGGTCGTGCTCCGGCATGTTCACCGCGAACTCCATGAACTGTCTCACCGAAGCACTTGGCCTGTCGCTCCCCGGCAATGGCTCGACGCTCGCCACCCACGTTGACCGCAAGCGGCTCTTCGTCGAGGCCGGCCATCTGATCGTCGATCTCGCCCGCCGCTATTACGAGCAGGATGACGAGAGCGTTCTCCCTCGCAGCATTGCCACGAAGGAAGCTTTCGAGAATGCCATGGCGCTCGACATCGCCATGGGTGGCTCCACCAATACGGTGCTCCACATTCTCGCCGCCGCCTATGAAGGCGAAGTGGACTTCACCATGAAGGATATCGACCGCCTGTCGCGCAAGGTGCCCTGCCTCTCCAAGGTCGCGCCCGCCAAGTCGGACGTGCACATGGAAGACGTGCACCGCGCTGGCGGCATCATGGCCATCCTCGGCGAACTCGATCGCGGCGGCCTGATCAACAGCGACCAGCCGACGGTGCACAGCCGCACACTGGGCGAAGCGCTGGACCGCTGGGACATCGCCCGCACAAACTCCGAAGCCGTGCGCGAGTTCTTCCGCGCAGCACCGGGTGGCGTTCCGACTCAAGTCGCGTTCAGCCAGTCCAGGCGGTGGGACGACCTCGATCTCGACCGCAAGACCGGCGTCATCCGCGACGTGAACCATCCCTTCTCCAAGGATGGCGGTCTCGCCGTGCTCTACGGCAACCTCGCCGAAGACGGCTGCATCGTGAAGACGGCGGGCGTCGATGAAAGCATTCTCAAGTTCACCGGCAAGGTGAAGCTGTTCGAGAGCCAGGATTCGGCGGTCCATGGCATCCTGAACCGCGGCGTCGAGGCCGGCGACGTGGTGGTGATCCGCTACGAAGGCCCGCGCGGCGGCCCGGGCATGCAGGAAATGCTCTATCCCACCAGCTATCTGAAGTCGAAAGGCCTGGGCAAAGCCTGCGCCCTCGTCACCGATGGCCGTTTCTCCGGCGGCACGTCGGGCTTGTCCATCGGCCACGTCTCGCCGGAAGCCGCCGAAGGCGGGCTGATCGGGCTGGTGGAACAGGGCGATACGATCGAGATCGACATCCCCAACCGGCGCATCCACCTCGCCGTTGCCGATGATGTGCTGGCCAAGCGCCGCGCCGCCATGGAGGCAAAGGGTGACAAGGCCTGGAAGCCGGAGGAACAGCGCAAACGCAAGATCTCCATGGCGCTGAAGGCCTATGCGGCCTTGTCCACCAGCGCAGCCAAAGGAGCGGTGCGCATCGTTCCCGACTGAGGTAACGTCGTCTGGTCAATGTGAAGGAGGGACCATGACGCTGCCGCCGATTCTGTTGGAAGGCTATTCGAACTTTCGTTCCGGCCGCTATGTCTCGGAAGCCGAGCGTTACCTGAGCCTCGGCGAGGGTGTGCAGAGGCCGAGAGTGATGATCATCGCGTGCTGCGATTCCCGCGCGGCACCCGAGACGATCTTCGATGCCGGACCGGGGGAGATCTTCGTGGTCCGGAACGTTGCCAATCTCGTTCCGCCCTATGCGCCGGACGGCGGACATCATTCCACCAGCGCGGCACTGGAATTTGCGGTCCTCTCGCTTGGCGTCAAGCATGTGGTCGTCATGGGCCATGGCCGCTGCGGCGGCATCCGCGCCGCGGTGCAATCCGGCGATCCTCTGACGCACACCGATTTCATCGGCAGCTGGATGCGCGCCATCAAGGATGTCGTGCGGTTCGTGCCCCGCGGCGAGGGAACGCCGGACCATATCCATGAGCGCCACATCGAGCGTGCCTCGATCGAGCATTCCCTCGCCAATCTCCGCACCTTCCCGTGGCTCAGGGCCAAGGTGAATGCCAAGGAGGTATCGCTGCACGGCGTGTGGTTCGATATTTCGCTGGGCGAACTGCATGCCTATGACGAACAGGAAGCCACCTGGTCTGGGGTCGAAGTCGGGAAGGAATAACCATGGCTTATGTAGTTGGTGTTGACGGCGGTACCGAGTCGATTCGCGCCTTCGTGTTCGACCTCGACGGCAGGCCGGCCGCCTCGCATGCAACACCCTACAAGACCGAATTTCCCAATCCATCCTGGGCGGAACAGAATCCTGAAGACTGGTGGGCCTGCATGGGCCAGTCGGTGAAGGGGGCCTTGGCAGCGGCCCGGGTGGCCCCGTCGGACATCATTGCCATGTGCGTCGACACCACTTGCTGCTCGGTCGTAGCCCTCGATGCGGCGGGACAGCCGCTGCGCCCCTGCATGATCTGGATGGACGTGCGCTCGGCCAAGGAGGCCGACGACGTCGCCGCCACAAGGGACGCCAACCTGCGCGTGAATGGCGGTGGCGCTGGCCCCGTCTCGGCCGAATGGATGATCCCCAAGTCGCTGTGGATGAAGCGTCACCAGCCGGAGATCTTCGGGAAGGCGGCAAAGGTCGGCGAATACCAGGACTACATCAACTTCAGGCTCACCGGCCAATGGGTGGGCTCGCTCGGCAATTCCTGCATCCGCTGGCACTATCAGACCCAGCATGGCGGTGTGCCGCGCTCGCTCCTGAAGGCGCTCGGCCTCGAGGACCTTGAAGGAAAATGGCCCGAGAAGATGCTCGCACCCGGCGCCCCCATCGGCCCCTTGACCCGCGAGGCGGCGGAACATCTGGGTCTCAATCCGGGCCTCCTTGTCGTGCAAGGTGGTGCCGATGCCTTCATCGGCGTTATCGGCCTCGGCGTCACCGAGCCCGGCGAAATGGCGATCATTACCGGGTCATCCCATCTCCACATCGGTGTCACCGACCGCGTCGTGCACAAGCAGGGTGTCTGGGGCACCTATATGGACGGCGTCTATCCCGGCAAGCCTGTGATCGAGGGCGGCCAGACGTCGACCGGCTCGGTCATCGCCTGGTTCAAGCGCCACTTTGCTGAAGCGACAGGCTGGGAGACTCTGAACGACGGCGCCAGCGCCCTTCCGCCCGGTGCCGAGGGCCTGCTGGTGCTCGATCACTTCCAGGGCAACCGCACGCCCTACACGGATGCCCTGTCGCGCGGCGCCATCACCGGCCTGACGCTGAAACACACGCCCGCCCACGTCTTCCGCGCCATCATCGAGGGCATCTGCCTCGGCACCAGGCTGATCGTCGATTCGTTCGGCGAAGCCTTCGACGCCAGGCGCATCGTGCTGGCGGGAGGTGCCACCAATTCGCCGCTGTGGCTGCAGATCCACGCCGATACCATCGGCGCCCCCATCGAGCTGACGGAGGTGGCTGACGCCCCGGCCCTGGGCTGCGCCATCCTCGCGGCCCATGGTGCGGGCAAATTCAAGACCATCGAGGAGGGCTGCCGCGCCATGGTGCGCAAGACCGCGGTGATCGAGCCGAACGCGGCCAACACCCGCTTCTACGAAGAAGAGATGCTGCCGCGCTATGCCAGGCTCTATGGCGCGCTGAAAAGCGTGCGTTAAAGCGGCTTGAGGCCCGCCTCGATCTCCTTCCGCTTGCCTTCGAGGAATGGCGGCAGCGACAGCGTGGTGCCGAGCTTGTCCATCGGCTCGTCGGTGGCAAAGCCCGGCGCATCGGTCGCAAGCTCGAACAGCACGCCGTTGGGCTCGCGGAAATAGAGGCTCTTGAACCAGAACCGGTCGACCGGCCCCGAGTTCGGAATGCGCATGGTGCGCAAGCGCTCGGCCCACGCCTCATACTCCGCATACGGAATGTTGAAGGCGACGTGATGCACGGAACCCGCCCCCTGCTGCGCCTGCGGCAGGCTCGGGTCGACGGTGACATGTAACTCGCCCACGGCACCCTCGGCACTCATCTTGTAGACATGGGTGCCGGAGAACGTACCCGTGGGCACCATGTTCATCAGCTTGGTCAGCACCATGTCGGTGTGGCGGATGTCGGGAACGCTCATGGTGATGGGGCCAAGGCCGCGGATCTGGTGCTCGGCCGGCACCGGGCTTTCGCTCCAGGCATTGGCCGCACCCGCATGGTCGGCGACGAGCGCCAGGCGCTGGCCTTCCGAGTCCTCGAAGGCCAGCGTTTGCCAGCCCGCCTGTTCGCGGATCGGATCGTGGCTGACGCCTTCGGCGGCAAGGCGCGCCTGCCACCAATTGAGCGACGCCTCATCGGCGACGCGAAAGCCGGTGCGGGTGATCGAATGGGTGCCGCGCGTCTCAGCTCCCACCGGCCAGTCGAAGAAGGTGATGTCGGTGCCAGGCGAACCGACGCCATCGGCATAGAACAGATGATAGGCGGAGGTGTCGTCCTGGTTCACCGTCTTCTTGACGAGGCGCAGGCCCAGCGTCTGCGTATAGAACCTGTGATTGCCGGGGGCATCGGCGGTGACCGCGGTGAGATGGTGAAAGCCCTTGAGGTTCATGGGGTCGTATCCAGCACGCCAGTCCGTGGCGGTGTTCGCGTTGGGGAGCCCATCGCTCCGGAACCTTCCATATCGGTCCTTGGGGCGGGGATTTCAATGGTAATCGCTCCGGTTACTATATGATCTGGTGCAGACATGGGTGATCCTTGTGGAGGGGTGAGCCGCGACGGGTGAAACCCGTCAAATCGATCCGGTGGATCGATTTGAGCGGCGAACGCCCCGAGCCCAAGCGAGGGGC
>CAZECZ010000244.1:0-5047 GCA_964510815.1 uncultured Aestuariivirga sp. | reverse complement strand
CTTCAAATATCCGCGCGGCAAGGTCGTCATGACGGCTCCTGCCGTGTTGCCCATCATCGGTCAGGTGAAGTTCCGCGAGACGACAAAAGAAACCCTTTTGGGTTTCTGGCGCGAAGTCGAGAAGTCCCAACAGCTTCAGGTCCGTTATCGGGAACGGGTCGAAAAGATCGAGCAACAGGGCACAAGCTTCATCGTCCACACAAACAAGGGAGCACAGCCCTGTCAGTCAGTGCTTCTGGCGATCGGGCGGCGCGGCACCCCACGCAAGCTCAATGTTCCCGGCGAGGACATGTCGAAGGTTGTCTATCAGTTGATCGATGCCGAACAATACCGCGGCCGCAATGTACTCGTTGTAGGCGGTGGTGACTCGGCGCTTGAGGCAGCTGGCAGCATTGCCGAAGAGCCAGGGACACATGTAACGCTTTCCTACCGCGGAGAGGCGTTCTCGCGTGCCAAACCGAAAAACCGCGAGCGGATTGACCGCCTGGTCCAGAAGGGAATCGTGAAGCTGCTGATGTCGTCGCAGATTCAGCGCATCGGTGATGACGATGTCGAGATCGACGCCGGCGGTCGACGCCACATATTCGTCAACGATGCCGTCATCATCTGTGCTGGTGGCGTGCTGCCAACCGACTTCCTCAAGCAATGCGGCATCGCGATGGAGACGAAATATGGCACGGCCTGATGTTCGGCTTCGCACAGTCGTCGCCGCACTTGCGATGGTGCAGTTGGTCGCCGGAGTGCCCGTGGTCCACGCGGCACAGCAAAAGACAATCGCGAGCTTTTCGAAAGCCGCACTCAAGCGCAATTACGAGGCAGCGGCCAAGTCGCTGGAGGAAGCGGCACGTGGCGGTGACCCGGATGCCATGTACCGGCTGGCGGGCCTGTATCGGCTGGGGCTTGGCGTGCCACGCGACAAGGCCCGTGCGCTCAGCTTGTTGGCGGAGAGCGCAACGAAAGGCGACAACCGCGCTGCTGCCGTACTGGCGCGTCTGAGCGAGACCATTCAACCAACCTCCAAGACGAAATCCGTCCAGCCGGCCAAAACGGACGCGACACCACCCGTCGATGCCACCGGCACTGACCGGAACGGATTGACCTGGCTTGCGCGGGCCGCCGGCCGCGACCAAGGAGCTATTGTGAAAGCCCTGCTCGGGACCTTGGGACACCAGGGGACCGGAGGAGCGTTGCGGCAAGCGGCTCTTTCCACCGCGGTCAAGTCAGGAGCCGCCGACTCTGTGCGCGTGCTCTTGTCTCCTGAACCTGGCAGTCCCCCAGACGTCGAACCCAAGCTCGACCATCAATTGTTGATTGCAGCACAAGACGGGCAGACCCGGATCGTTGAAGATATTCTCGCCGCCGGTGCCGATCCTCGCCTTGTCGACAAGCATGGCCAATCCGCGCTCCACCACGCGGCCCGGAACTGCCAGACGCCAACCATGATCGTATTGGCGCGGCGGCTGGCGGAGACACAGGCAGATTCCGATGGCAAGACGCCGCTGCACATTGCGGCTAGCGCCTGTGACACTGCTGCCAGCATCGAGCCTTTGATCACGCTGCAAAACATCAATGCCAAAGACAACCGCGGCCGCACACCGCTCTGGTACGCTGCCGCGATGGGCAATACCGACGTCGTGCAGCATCTTATTGCGAGGGGCGCCAGCGTAGACGCAACCGACGATGACTTGGTTTCGCCACTTCACTTGGCGGCTGAATCGGCGAACGACGCGCTGCTCCAGATTTTGGTCGTCAACGGGGCTGATCGCTTGCGCAAGACACGGTCCGGTAACACGCCGCTGATGCTTGCCGCGGCTAACGACTGCGCGATTTGTGTCGCAAAACTCCCTGTCCCACGGGAATCCATTGATGAGAAAAACGGGTTTGGCGATACGGCCCTCATTCTCGCCGTGAGGGCCCGGTCGCCCGAAATCGCGCAGCTGTTGGTGGCTGCCGGCGCTGATCCCGACGCCAGGAACAAGATGCGTGATACAGCCATGAAGATTGCAATGAGATCGGGTAACGCATCGCTCGTCGCTGCTCTCGCAGAACCTTAGTGCGTAATGCGCCAACACGGAATCGTCTTGGCGAAGCAATGACGCACCAACCTATTGAAAGGTCACATCTAGGGCTCGCTGATTTCCCGGGCTGGCAACTGGCGCCATAACAAATCGCCTGAGATGATTGTATTCCTCTCACCTCAGGCGAAAAACGTGTCGGAGTCTCCGGCTGCCCCCGACGATCCATCAAGGGCAGCCGCGCAATCTGGTGCGTCAGGCGAGATCGAACCGGTCGGCGTTCATGACCTTGGTCCAGGCGGCCACGAAGTCCTTTGCGAACTTCTCGGCATTGTCATCCTGTGCATAGACCTCGGCGTAAGCGCGCAAGATCGAGTTTGATCCGAACACCAGGTCCATGCGGGTCGCCGTCCACTTGACCTTGCCGGTCTTGCGGTCGCGAACCTCGTACAAACCGCCACCCACCGGGTGCCACGAGTAACTCATATCGGTGAGATTGACGAAGAAGTCGGTCGTCAACGCACCTTCGCGGTCGGTGAAGACCCCGTGCTTGGTGCCGCCGTGGTTGGTGCCCATGGCGCGCATGCCGCCGACCAGCACGGTCATCTCATTGGCCGTGAGGCCCAGAAGCTGGGTGCGGTCCAGCATGAGCTCCTCCGGCGTGACGACGTAGTCCTTCTTGAGCCAGTTGCGATAACCATCGGCCAAGGGCTCCAAAACGTCAAAGCTGTCAGCATCCGTCTGCTCACCGGTCGCATCGCCACGCCCCGGAGAGAACGGCACCTTGACATCGAAGCCAGCCGCCTTGATCGCCTGTTCGACGCCAACATTGCCTGCCAGAACGATCACGTCGGCCACGGACGCACCGGCCACCTTTGCGATAGGCTCGAGCACGCTGAGCACCTTGGCAAGGCGCTTCGGCTCATTGCCTTCCCAGTCCTTCTGCGGGGCGAGGCGGATGCGGGCACCATTGGCGCCGCCGCGCATGTCGGAACCACGATAGGTGCGCGCACTGTCCCAAGCGGTCGAGACCATCTCGGCGATGCTCAGGCCGGAGGCGGCGATTTTCGCCTTTACCGCGTCGACATCGTAGTTGGTCGAACCGGCTGGAACGGGATCCTGCCAAATCAAGTCCTCGGCCGGCACGTCGGGACCAATGTAGCGGGCCTTCGGACCCATATCGCGGTGAGTGAGCTTGAACCAGGCCCGGGCAAAGGTGTCCTTGAAATACTCCGGATCCGCCATGAACTTCTGGCAGATTTCTTTGTAGATCGGGTCCACCTTCATCGCCATGTCGGCGTCGGTCATCATCGGATTGTGGCGCTTGCTCGGATCCGAGGCATCCCGCGGCTTGTCCTCTTCCTTGATGTCCACAGGCTCCCACTGCCAGGCACCGGCGGGCGACTTCCGCAATTCCCACTCATGGCCGAACAGCATGTCAAAGAAACCCATGTCGAACTTGGTGGGCTCCGACGTCCATGCACCTTCGAGACCAGAAGTGACGGCGTTGGCGGCCAGACCATTCATGTTGGGGTTAGCCCAGCCCATGCCCTGCATCTCTGGCCCGGCACCTTCCGGATCGGAACCAAGCGCTTCGGCGTTGCCATTGCCATGGGTCTTTCCGACGGTGTGTCCACCTGCGGTCAGTGCAGCCGTTTCCTCGTCGTTCATCGCCATGCGGGCGAAGGTCTCACGGACCTGGGCCGCGGTCTTCATCGGATCAGGCTTGCCGTTCACACCTTGGGGATTCACGTAGATCAGGCCCATCTGCACGGCGGCCAGCGGGTTCTCCATGGTCGAAGGCTTTTCGACGTCTTCGTAGCGCCCGTCTGACGGTGCCAGCCACTCTTTCTCGGCGCCCCAATAGGTATCCTTTTCGGGATGCCAGATATCGGCACGGCCGAAACCGAAGCCAAAGGTCTTCAGGCCCATTGACTCATAGGCGATGTTGCCGGCGAGAATGATGAGGTCGGCCCAGGAGATCTTGTTGCCATACTTCTTCTTGATCGGCCACAGCAGGCGGCGCGCCTTGTCGAGGCTGACATTGTCCGGCCAGGAATTCAGCGGGGCGAAGCGCTGATTGCCGGAGCCGCCACCGCCACGTCCGTCGGCCAGGCGATAGGTGCCCGCCGCGTGCCAGGCCATGCGGATCATCAGGCCACCATAATGCCCCCAATCGGCCGGCCACCACGACTGGCTGTCGGTCATCAGCGCATGCAGATCCCTCTTGAGCGCATCGTAGTCGAGCTTCTTGACCTCATCCTGGTAGCAGAAGTCCTTGCCCATCGGGTTGGTCTTGGTGTCGTGCTGATGCAGGATGTCGAGGTTGAGGGCGTTCGGCCACCATTCCATGACGTCGCTGCGCTGGGACGTATTCCCGCCGTGCATTACCGGGCACTTGCCTGCAACTTCTACGTCCATATTGCTCTCCCATCGTGGCTGCGTTGACCGACCAGCTCCGTGGATGTGGGCCACGGTCGGGGCGCCGGCGTTGTTGCGAATGTCCTGCACATCAGTATCCCACGCGCCGTCAGCGGCCGTAACGCGGAATATGTGTGGGATCGGCTTTTCCCCACTTCCAATGACAACAGGATAACAAGACCTCATCATAAATAAAAATTCTATTTTCTGATTATTATGATAATCTGTACTTATGATAAATCTGACGCTCAAACAGCTCCGCTACGTCGAGGCATTGGCGCGGCACGGCCATTTCGGGCGCGCGGCGCAAGCCTGCGCGATCTCCCAGCCCGCCCTGTCGATGCAGGTCAAGGAATTGGAGGAAGCGCTGGGCACGAAGGTCTTCGAGAGAGGCGGGCGCGAAGTTCGCCTGACCAATTTCGGCGAGGAATTCGTCGAGCGCGTCCGCGATATCCTGCGCTCCGTCTACGATCTGGGTGACCTGGCACGCGCCTCGCGCGACCAACTGGTGGGGCGGCTGCGGATCGGCGTGATCCCGACGATCGCGCCCTACCTGCTGCCTGCCATTATAGGCAACCTCGCCCTCATGCATGAAGGCATCGACATTCACG
>CAZECZ010000243.1:0-5058 GCA_964510815.1 uncultured Aestuariivirga sp. | reverse complement strand
CTGCTGCGCTCGCACCCCGTCGATGGTGCCGTGCTGATGGGCGGCTGCGACAAGACCACGCCGGGCCTCGTCATGGGTGCGGTCTCCGCCGGCTATCCCTTCATCTATCTGCCCGCGGGGCCGATGTTGCGCGGCAATTACAAGGGCGAGCAGCTGGGCTCCGGCTCAGATGGCTTCAAATACTGGGACGAGCGCCGCGCCGGCACCATCACCAAGGAACAATGGACCGGTGTGGAAGGCGGCATCGCCCGCTCCTACGGCCACTGCATGACCATGGGCACCGCCAGCACCATGACGGCGATTGCCGAGGCCATGGGATTGTGCCTGCCCGGCGCCAGCTCCATTCCGGCGGCCGATGCCAACCACCAGCGCATGAGTGCGGCTTGCGGCCGCCGCGCTGTAGAGATGATCTGGGAAGACCTGACGCCCGACAAGATCATCACGGCGGAGTCGGTCGAAAACGCCGTGACCGTGGCCATGGCCACCGGTTGCTCCACCAATGCCATCATCCACTTGATCGCCATGGCCAGGCGCGCCGGCATCGAATTGACGCTTGACGATCTCGACGCCAAGGGCCGGGTGACGCCGGTGATTGCCAACATCCGCCCCTCCGGCAAGACCTACCTGATGGAGGACTTCTATTACGCCGGCGGACTTCGCGCGCTGATGGAACGGCTGGGCGACAAGCTCCACCGCGGCGTCACCACCGTTACCGGCAAGACACTGGGCGAAGGCCTCCAGGGTGCGGAAGTCTACAACGACGACGTCATCCGCCCGCTCGACAAGCCGATCTACCATGAAGGCTCGCTCGCCGTGTTGAAGGGCAATCTGGCACCCCAGGGTGCCGTCATCAAGCCGGCCGCCTGCGATCCCAAGTTCCACGTGCATGAAGGCCCGGCCATGGTGTTCGACAACTACCCGGACCTCAAGAAGGCGCTGGACGACGAAAACCTCGCGATCACCGGCGACCACGTGTTGGTGCTGCGCTATGCGGGCCCGCAAGGTGGGCCAGGCATGCCGGAATGGGGCATGATGCCGATGCCAAAGGCGCTGTTGAAGCAGGGTCTGCGCGACATGGTGCGCCTGTCGGATGCGCGCATGAGCGGCACCAGCTATGGCGCCTGCGTGCTCCACGTCGCACCCGAAGCCCATGTCGGCGGACCGCTGGCGCTGCTGAAGAATGGCGACATGGTGCGCCTCGACATTCCCAACCGCACGCTCGACATGCTGGTTGACGACGCCGAACTGGCGAAGCGCCGCGCCGCATGGATCCCGCCTGCGCCGAAGGCGGGCCGCGGCTATGGCTGGATGTTCGCCCAGCACATCGAACAAGCCGACACTGGTTGCGACTTCGATTTCCTCAAGCGGTCCTATGGCGAAACCGCCAGGGAACCGGACATCTTCTGACCGGAGAGCAGACAATGAGCACCTACAAGATGAGCAGCGAAACCCGGGCAAAGCTGATGAACGTCAGCGTGGCGACGATCTGCACCGCGCTGTTCAAACGTGGCCTCCGCAACCAGTTCATTCAGGACGTACATCCGGTGGCACCCAAGGGCCGCAACATGGTGGGTCAGGCCTTCACCCTTCGCTATATCCCGGCCCGCGAGGACCTGAACGGCATCGAGGTGTTCAAGAACCCGCAACATCCCCAGCGCGCCGCTGTCGAGACTTGTCCGCAGGATCATGTACTGGTGATGGACAGTCGCAAGGATCCGTGTGCCGCCTCTGCCGGCGATATCCTGGTGACACGGCTCATGGTGCGCGGCGCCGCGGGCATCGTCACCGATGGCGGTTTCCGCGACAGTCCGGAGATCGGACGTCTCGACTTCCACGCCTATCACAACCGCCCTGCACCGCCGACAAACATCACCCGCCAGCAGGCGCTCGACATCAATGTGCCGGTCGGATGTGGCGATGCCCCCGTTTGGCCGGGCGATGTGATCGTCGGCGACGACGAAGGTGTCGTCGTCATTCCGGCCCACATCGCCGACGAGATCGCTGCCGAGACCGCCGAAATGACGGTCTTCGAGGACTTCGTGGCAGAGGAAGTGAAGAAGGGCCGTTCGATCATCGGCCTCTACCCGGCGACACAGGAACAGACGCTGACCGACTTCGCCGCCTGGCGGAAGCGAACGGGCCGCTGAGCAAGGCGGCCTCTGCCATCAAACAGATGAGGTGGCCGGTACACGTGTCCGCGTTGCCGGCCAATTGGCTCTGAAAACTTCGCTTTTCAGTCGAGTTGACGCGTTTGGCACATGAAGGGACGCAGACAGATTTGCGCGACGGGCTTGCAACGTCTGCAATAAGGGTCAACAATAACAATCAATAATAGAACAAACGGGGAGGACTTCCGGCGGCGCGCCCAAGCGCTGTCAGACATGACGAGCATTTACAGGCCAGCCAGCTCTGGCGCGCAAGAACCTGATCTTGCCCTTTTGGCCAACTGCAACCAATGGAGGAAGTTTATGAAATTCTTGAAGAAAAACGGCAACCCAATGCCAAAGTTCTTTGGCGAGCTTGCCGGCGAAGCAAAATCCGGGAAGATGGACCGCCGCGAGTTTCTGGCCATGGCCAGCGCCTTTGGCGCATCTGCGGCAACCGCCTACAGCATGATCGACATGACTTTGCCGACTCCCGCCTTTGCCCAGGAAGGCAAGAAGGGCGGTGTTCTCAAGATGCAGATGATCATCAAGGAGATGAAGGACCCGCGCAGCTGGGACTGGTCGGAAATGGCGAACGTCATGCGCCAGTGCACCGACTACATGGTGCGTTACACAAAGGACTTCACCTTTGAGGGCCACCTGATCGAGAGCTGGGACGTCAACGACGACGCCACCGAATATACCCTCCACGTCCGCAAGGGCGTCAAGTGGTCGAACGGCGACGACATGAACGCCGATGACATCGTGTTCAACCTGACCCGCTGGTGCGACAAATCGGCCGAAGGCAACTCCATGGCCGCCCGCATGGGCACCCTGATCGATGCCCAGACCGGCAAGGCAGCTGATGGCGCCATCACCAAGGTCGATGACCATACGGTGAAGTTGAAACTCAATGCCTCCGACATCACCATCATTCCGGGCATGGCCGACTATCCGGCCCTCGTCGTCCACCGCGATTTCGACAAGAACCCCGATCCGCTGAAGATGCCCGGCACCGGTCCCTATGAAGTGACGGAATACGCCGTCGGTTCGCGTGCCGTGGTCAAGCGCCGTGAAGGTTTCACCTGGTGGAAAGGCGAACCCTACCTCGACGGCGTCGAGTTCATCGACTATGGCCCGGACAGCGGCAATGCCGTGATCTCGGCACTCGAAGCCCAGGAAGTCGACTGCAACTACCAGACGGTCGGCGAGACGGTAGCCCTGCTCGATAGCATGGGTCTGCAGAAGTCGGACGTGACCACGGCAAGCACCATCGTGCTGCGCACCAACGTCGCTAACAAGCCGTATGATGATCAGCGGGTGCGCAATGCCCTGCAGCTCGCCGTCGACAATGCAACCGTGCTGAAGCTCGGTTACAATGACGCCGGTACGGTGGGCGAAAACCACCATGTCTGCCCCATCCATCCGGAATATTTCGAGCTGCCGAAGGTGCCGCGCGATCTTGAGAAGGCAAAGGCCCTGATGACCGAGGCCGGTCAGATGGATACCGAGTTCGAGCTGATTTCCTACGATGCCGAGTACGTGAAGAACCCGGGCGACGTGATCGCTGCCCAGTGCCGCGAGGCAGGCTTCAAGATCAAGCGTACGGTCATCCCCGGCTCGAGCTTCTGGAATGACTGGACCAAGTATCCGTGGTCGACCACGGAATGGAACATGCGCCCGCTCGGCGTCCAGGTATTGGCGTTGGCCTATCGCACCGGCGAGGCCTGGAACGAAACTGCCTATTCCAATCCGGACTTCGACGCCAAGCTCAACGCCGCACTCGCCGTGGCCGATGCCGACAAGCGCCGGGAACTGATGAAGGACATCGAGAATATCCTGCAGGACTCCGGCGTCATCATTCAGCCCTTCTGGCGCTCCCTGTATCGCCATTCGCAGGACTATGTGAAGGGCATGTTCATGCACCAGACCTTCGAAGTTCAGCTCGAAGGTGTGTGGCTCGACCAGTAACGCCGCCTGGGCGGGAGGGCCATGAGGCCCCCCGCCCGTTTCTGGCGCCAGGCGAATCCGCCGGTGCCGACAACTGTCGCAAGTGGAGGGGGCCGCCATGCTGACATTCATCGCGCGCCGGTTGGGCGTGATGCTGTTGACGATGCTCTGTTTGAGTTTCATCGTCTTTTTCTTTGTCAATCTCGAGCCGAACCTGGCCAAGCTGGCGACGTTCCAGACCGAGATGCGCGCCTCGGACGCCGAAAAGGAAAGCTGGCTCGCCCGCAACGGCTACCGCGACAACTTCTTCGTTCGTTACGGCCGATGGATCGGCGTGTTACCCAAACAACCTGTCGTCGACCCCACGACTGGGGAACCTTCGCCACGCTTCCGCTATTGTGAAGAACCCTCGGTCGCCACCTATACCGGTGTGTTGCAAGGCGATCTCGGCTGTTCCACCGCCTTCCGCACCACCGTCAATCAGCGGCTGCCTGAATCGCTCAAGGCGACTGCCATTCTGATGTTCTGGGTCATGGTCGTCATGGTGCCGGTTTCACTCCTCATCGGTGTGCTGGCGGGCATGCGCGAAGGAACAAGGCTTGACCGCGTCCTGTCCGTGGCTTCCATCGCCTCGACTGCAACGCCCGAATATGTTTCGGGCGTGCTCTTTACCGCCATTTTCGCGTCCTGGCTTGGCTGGCTCAACGGCTCGGCGGCAACAGCGATCTCCAAAGGCGTTACCTTCAGCAACTTTACCCTGCCGGTGATGACCATGGCGATTTACGGCATCGGCTACATCGCCCGCATGACCAGAGCCTCCATGTCGGAGGTGATGACCGCGCAATATATCCGTACTGCGCGGCTCAAGGGCATGAGCTTCTCGCAGGTCGTCATCAAGCACGCACTCCGCAACGCGCTCATCGCGCCATTCACGGTCATCATGCTGCAGTTTCCCTGGCTTCTT
>CAZECZ010000242.1:0-5089 GCA_964510815.1 uncultured Aestuariivirga sp. | reverse complement strand
CTTGAATCATCCTACAGCTGATTTGTATAGCAAATTTATAGGTCCAGAGCCTAGTCCCTCAAATTTCCCGTCCGGCGGCGCAGTGACCGCTTTTCCAGTTCCAGCGCCGCATTGCTGCTGAGCGGCAATTCGGACGCCCAGCGCACATCGAGGCGGGTCACCCCGATGTCGCGGAGCATGTAGTCATCGAACTCGTCCAGGCGTGTGACGGCGCGCCTGGCCTTCCAGTTCCGCCAGAGCTGGCGCAGGGCGGCGAAGGTGCCCGATTCTGCGATCGAAGAACGGGCGCTGATGCTGTGGTCGGTCTTGGCAAGATGGGTCATGGCAAAGTCCTCCTGGTCGCGAGAAGAGCCTGTCTTCCCGTGTCAAACCACCCGAAACCGGATGGGCATCACCGTTTGTGATGAAGACACTCTGATCGATTTCGATTGATCAGTCTAACGAATGTATCTTATGATATTCATCACGATACATGATGGATGGTTGTGATGATCCCGAACCTCGACATCGACCTGCTCAAGACCTTCCTTGCCATCGCAGATACGGGCAGCTTCACCCGTGCGGCGGATGAAGTGCACAAGACCCAGTCCGCCGTGTCCATGCAGATGAAGCGGCTGGAGGATGTGCTGGCCCGGCCACTCTTTGCCCGCGACGGCCGTGCCATCCGCTTCACGCCGGACGGCGAGCGGCTGATCGAATATGCCCGCCGCATGGTGGCGATGAATGACGAGGCCGTTTCGGCTTTCACCCGGCCCGAACTCACCGGCACGGTGCGCTTCGGCACGCCGGACGACTATGCCGACCGCTTTCTGCCCGAAATCCTCGCGCGCTTTTCCCGCACCCATCCGCTGGTGACGGTGGACGTCGACTGCACGTCGAGTTCGCAGTTGTTCGAGCGCGTGAAGCGCAACGAGATGGACCTGGCGCTCGTGACCTTCGGCTGCGACATCATCACCGATGAACCCGTGCGGCGCGAGCCCCTGGTGTGGGTCACCTCGGCCCGCCACAGCACGCATCTTCTCGACGTGGTGCCGATTGCCGTTTCGCATGCGGGCTGCGAGTGGCGGAAGATGGTCCTTCAGACGCTGGAGTCGTCAGGGCGGAAATACCGCGTCGGGTACTCGAGCCCCAATTCCAATGCCGTCAACGCGGCGGTGCAGGCGGGGCTGGCCGTCGGCGCGGTGCCCGATCTCTGCGTGCGCCCCGGCATGAAGATCCTCACCGAAAAGGACGGCTACCCGGCGCTGGGCTCCTTCGACATCGGCCTGGTGCGCAAGCCCGGGCGCGGCAGTTCGGCCATCGACGCGCTGGCCCGCCACGTCACCGAAAGCCTCGCCAATCTCAATCCGGCCCTCATGGCGGCGGAGTAGCGCCATGACCATCGCCACGGCCGCCACCCGGCTTCTGGGCATCACTCACCCGATCGTCCTGGCGCCCATGGGTGGCGTGGCGGGCGGCAAGCTCGCCGCGGCGGTCACCGAGGCCGGCGGTCTGGGCATCATCGGCGGCGGCTACGGCGATCCGCGGCTGGGCTACGGCGGGACGGAGTTCATGGACCGCGAGTTCCGCGCCGCGGGCAATGCGCGGGTGGGCGTCGGCTACATCACCTGGTCGCTGGCCAAGGCACCGCATCTTCTTGACGAGGCACTTGCCCGCAAGCCGGTCGCGGTGTTCCTGTCGTTCGGAGACGAGATGCCGTTCGCATCCAAGATCAAGGACGCGGGATCGCTTCTGATCTGCCAGGTACAGGACGTCGAAGGCGCGCGGCGCGCGGTCGATGCCGGGGCCGACATGATCGTGGCCCAGGGCAGCGAGGCGGGGGGCCACGGCAAGGAGCGCCGCTCGGTCATGGCGCTTGTCCCGGCCGTCGTCGACGCGGTTGGTTCCGTTCCGGTCCTGGCGGCAGGTGGCATCGGCGATGGCCGCGGCCTGGCGGCGGCGCTGATGCTCGGTGCGGCGGGCGTTCTGGTGGGCACTCGGTTCTGGGCGACGCCGGAAGCGCTGGGCTCCGACGCCGCAAAGTCACTCCTGACACGGGCCGTTGGTGATGACACCCTGCGGACCCGGGTTTTCGATACGGTGCGCGAGATCGACTGGCCGGACGGCTACAGCGGGCGGGCCATCGCCAATGCCTTCACGGCCCGCTGGCACGGCAAGGACGCCGACCTCGCGCGGCAACTGGGCGAGGTCAGGGACGTTTGGTGGAACGCCCAGCGCAGCCAGGATCTATCGCAAGCCGTGGTCTTCGCCGGCGAAGGCCTCGACCTCATCCGGGACATCCAGCCGGCCGGGGACATCGTGCGCCGCATCGCCGGGGATGCCGAACATCTCCTGCGCAATGCGGGAAGCGCTCTGGCTTAGTAAGCAAAATCCCGGAACACGCGTGTGACGTCGCCGCCCCAGCTCGTGTTGTAGAGGTCGAGGAGGTTCTCGGCGGGCGTCATTCCGGAATCGGCGATCTCCTGCAGCACGTCGAGGAACGCCGCCTCGCTGCGGCCCTTGCAGCCATGCTCGCTGCGGACGTCCAGCCCTTCGCGTGAAACGCCAAGGATCTCCTTGGCAATGTCCTGAACCGACGTCCCCCGGATTTTCGCCTTGAGGCCGAGACGCGGCACGTCATCGCGGAGCTGCTGGCGTTCTTCCGCCGTCCAGTCCTTCACCAGATCCCAGGCGGCATCGAGCGACGATTGTTCGTAAAGCAGCCCCACCCACAGGGCGGGCAGCGCGCACAGGGTCCGCCACGGACCGGAATCGGTGCCGCGCATTTCCAGGTATTTTTTCAGGCGCACCTCGGGGAAGATGGTCGTGAGGTGATCGGCCCAGTCCTTCACCACCGGCTTCTCGCCGGGCAATTGCGGCAGCTTGCCATCGAGGAAGGCGCGGAAGCTCTCGCCGGCGGTGTTGATGTACTGGCCATTGCGCATGACGAAATACATGGGCACGTCCAGCGCATAGTCGACATAGCGCTCGAAGCCCATGCCATCCTCGAAAGCGAAGGGCAGCATGCCGGAGCGGTCGTTGTCGGTATGGCGCCAGACCTCGGAGCGGAATGACAGGAAACCGTTGGGCTTGCCCTCCAGGAACGGCGAATTGGCGAACAGCGCGGTCGCCACCGGCTGCAGCGCCAATGACACGCGAAGCTTCTTCACCATGTCGGCTTCGGAGGCGAAATCGAGGTTCACCTGCACCGTGCAGGTGCGGAACATCATGTCACGGCCCAGTGTTCCGACCTTGTCCATGTAGGGCGCCATGATGCCGTAGCGGCCCTTGGGCATCACGGGCGTCTCGATCCGCGTCCACAGCGGCGAGGCGCCGAGGCCGAGGAACCCGATGCCCAGCCGGTCGCCGATCTCGCGCACTTCGGCGAGGTGTTCATGCACTTCTTCGCAGGTCTCGTGCACGGTGCGAAGCGGGGCTCCCGACAGCTCGAACTGGCCACCGGGCTCCAGCGACACGTTGCCGAGGCCATCGGGATCGGAGAGCGCGATAATATTGTCGCCTTCGTAGACGCCGGCCCAGGCGAAACGGTCGCGCAGCCCCTCGAGCAGCGCCCTGATGGAGCGCTCACCATCATAGGGCACCGGTTCCAGCGTATCCGTGAGGAAGCCGAACTTCTCGTGCTCGGTGCCGATCCGCCAGTCCTCCTTCGGCTTGCAGCCGGATGACAGCTCCTCGATGAGCTGGGCCTTGGATTCGATGGGTGTGCGGGCTTTGGGAGTATCGGGCGCGGGTCCGCTCACGGGTAGATTCCTGATTGCAGTGGGAAGGACCATGTAGGCGGGCCGAATTCATCCGGCAAGCCAAAGATTTGCAGGGGAACCATCAACATTTGTGATGCCAGTCGCCAAGAACGGCCTGCACCAGCGTCAAGGCGGCGACGGCGGCGGTATCGGCGCGCATGATGCGGGGGCCGAGCGAGATGGCGGTGACGAAGGCGCTCGACTTGAGCATGGCCTTTTCGTCATCGGTGAAGCCGCCTTCGGGGCCGATCAGCACGGCGGCAGGGGTCTTGAGGGCCGCAAGTGCCTCCAGCGGGCTGGCGATGGCGGCCGTCTCGTCGCAATAGATGAGTGCCCTGCCCGGCTCCCACCCCTCCAGCAGCTTCGCCAGTTTCACCGGCTCCGCCACCTCGGGCACGAAGACGAGATTGCACTGTTCGGCGGCCTCGATGACGTTGGCGCGCATACGGTCGAGGTTGACGCGCTCGGCGACGGTGCGGGCGGTGAGCACCGGCAGCAGGCGCCTGGCGCCCAGTTCGGTTGCCTTCTGCACCACATAGTCGAGGCGGGCGTGCTTCAGCGGTGCAAAGACATAGTCGATGTCGGGTGGCGGCATGACGTCTGCCACCCGCCGCTCGCAGCGGATCGTCGACCTCTTCTTGGCCACGGTGGCGAGATAGGCGAGCCACTCGCCATCTGCGCCGTTGAACACTCGCACGGGATCGCCACTCGCCAGACGCAATACGCCTGTGAGATAGTGCGCCTGAGGCTGCGGCAGTTCGATGTCGCGGCCTTCGGCAAGCCGGTCCGCGACGTGGAGGCGGGGGGTAGTCTTCATGGTAGGGCTGATGTACACCGCGACCATGAGCGATGTCAGCAACCAAGACAGGAAGGTGGCGGACGCCCTGCCCGGCCATTGGGCAGACCAGTTTCTGCCGCTGGGATTCCGGCCCTACGCGCGGCTGATGCGGATCGAGCGGCCGATCGGCTGGTGGCTGCTGCTGCTGCCGTGCTGGTGGGGCCTGGCGCTGGGCCAGACCGGGCTTGGCGGCGGTGTGCCCAGTCCATGGTATGCCCTGCTGTTCCTCATCGGCGCCATCGTCATGCGCGGTGCCGGCTGCACGCTGAACGACATCGCCGACCGGAACTTCGACGGCAAGGTGGAGCGCACCCGGCTCAGGCCCATCCCGTCGGGTGCCGTCTCCGTCACCCAGGCCTTCATTTTCCTGGTAATCCTCTGCCTCATCGGGCTGGCCGTTCTCGTTCAGTTCAACTGGTACACGATCGTCACTGGGGCCGCCTCGCTCGCCATCGTCGCCATTTACCCTTTCATGAAGCGCATCACCTACTGGCCGCAATTCGTGCTGGGC
>CAZECZ010000241.1:0-5115 GCA_964510815.1 uncultured Aestuariivirga sp. | reverse complement strand
TATATCCGCGGTGAGTTCATTCGCGAGCGCGAGCATTTCCAGGCCGCTGTCGACCAGGCCTATGAGGCGCGCCTCATCGGCAAGGACAATGTCCACGGCTGGGATTTCGACATCATCGTGCATCATGGCGCTGGTGCATATATCTGCGGTGAAGAGACGGCCATGCTCGAGAGTATCGAGGGCAAGAAGGGCCAGCCCCGCATGAAGCCGCCGTTCCCGGCCAACGTCGGCCTCTATGGCGCGCCGACGACCGTGAACAACGTCGAGTCGATTGCCGTGTCCGGCACCATCATGCGGCGCGGCGCCTCGTGGTTCGCCGCCCTCGGCAAGCCCAACAACACCGGCACCAAGCTGTTCTGCATTTCCGGCCATGTGAACAAGCCCTGCGTCGTCGAAGAGGAAATGGGCATTCCCTTCCGCGAACTGATCGAGCGCCATTGCGGCGGTGTGAGAGGCGGCTGGGACAATCTGCTGTCGGTGATTCCCGGCGGCTCGTCGGTGCGCATGGTGCCGGCTGAACAGATCATCGACACGCCGATGGATTTCGACTCGCTGATGAAGCTCCGCTCGGGCCTCGGGACCGCGGCGGTCATCGTCATGGACAAGTCGACCGACCTCATCAAGGCGATCGCGCGTCTGGCTTACTTCTACAAGCACGAGAGCTGCGGCCAGTGCACGCCCTGCCGCGAAGGCACGGGCTGGATGTGGCGTGTCATGACCCGCATGGTCGAGGGCCGCGCTGAAAAGCGCGAGATCGACATGCTGTTCGACGTGTCGAAGCAAATCGAGGGCCACACCATCTGTGCGCTCGGCGACGCTGCCGCCTGGCCGATCCAGGGCCTCATCACCCATTTCCGCCATGTGATCGAAGCACGCATCGATCAGTACACGGCCAATCCCGATCCTGACGATGCGGTCCGCCGCATCGCCGCGGAGTAAGTCGCCATGACGACCATATCGTATTGGCATTGGGGGCTCATTCTGGTCGTGCTAGCGATCATTGGTGTGATTATTTACACGGGAAAGCTCGCCAGGAATGGCCAAGGGGAACCAGTGGGCATAGGCGGATGGTTGATATTGCCAATCTTGGGCATGGCAGTAACCATCGTCTTGACGATGCTTACCTTGTTCGTTGCTGTTTCCGAGTTTGAAGGGATCTACGCACTCCTTAGCGACCAATCCGGCGAATTCAATATGCTGTTGCTGGCAATATCGCTATCGCTTGTTTTTGGATTGGCAGCGGTGGTTACGGCGGCAATCTGCCTCTACAGAATATTCGTGGTTAGGCGCAACGTGATGAACGTTGGTATAGTTCACTTTGCAATTCTCGCCTTGTCGGGAGTCGTCGAACTTTGGGGCGATCGCGTGATCAGTTCAACCTTCACGGATATACCACCAGATCCTACGGCTGTGAGGGACATGGTTAGGAGTTTCATCGCGGCGGCAATTTGGATTCCTTATTTCGCTATCTCGAAGCGCGTTAAGAACACATTCGAATCTAGCCCAGCAAACTCGATGCAAACCACAACAAGCAGTCTGGCAGGACAATAGAATGCCGAAACTCAAAATCGACGGCACAGAGATCGAAGTCGAAAACGGCATGACGCTGCTGCAGGCCTGCGAGCAGGCCGGCGCCGAGGTGCCGCGCTTCTGCTACCACGAGCGCCTGTCGATCGCCGGCAACTGCCGCATGTGCCTGGTGGAAGTGAAGGGCGGCCCGCCGAAGCCGCAGGCCTCCTGCGCGCTCTCCGTCAACGATCTGCGTCCCGGCCCCAACGGCGAGCCGCCGGAAGTCTTCACTGCTTCGCCGATGGTGAAGAAGGCCCGCGAGGGCGTGATGGAATTCCTGCTCATCAACCACCCGCTGGATTGCCCGATCTGCGACCAGGGCGGTGAATGCGATCTGCAGGACCAGGCAATGGCCTACGGCATCGACAAGAACCGCTTCCACGAGAACAAGCGGGCGGTCGAGGACAAGTATCTGGGGCCGCTGGTCAAGACAGAGATGACCCGCTGCATCCAGTGCACGAGGTGTGTGCGCTTCACCACCGAAGTCGCCGGCATCGAACAGATGGGCGCCACCGGCCGCGGCGAGGACATGGAGATCACCACCTACCTCAACAAGGCGCTGCACTCCGAACTGCAAGGCAATATCATCGACCTCTGCCCGGTGGGGGCGCTGACGTCCAAGCCATACGAGTTCAAGGCGCGTCCCTGGGAACTGCGCAAGACCGAGACGATCGACGCCATGGACGCGGTAGGCTCTGCCATCCGCGTGGATGCCCGCGGCCGCGAGGTGATGCGCATCCTGCCGCGCACCAACGATGACGTGAACGAGGAATGGATCTCCGACAAGACCCGCTTCGTGTGGGACGGGCTCAAGACCCAGCGCCTCGACAAGCCCTATGTGCGAGAGATCGGCAAGCTCCGCGCCGCCACATGGCCGGAGGTGTTCCAGCACGTCGCAAGCAAGGTGAAGGCGACGACGCCGGACCGCATCGGAATCATCCTCGGCGATCTCGTCGGCGCCGAAGAAGCGTTTTCGCTTCGTCAGTTGGCGGATCAATTGGGCATCAAGAATATCGACTGCCGCCAGGATGGCACGCCGCTGGGCGAGCAGGGCGGCCGCGCCGGCTATCTCTTCAACTCCGGCATCGCCGCCATCGAAGAGGCCGATGCCATCATGCTGATCGGCACCAACCCGCGCCTCGAAGCGCCGGTGCTGAACGCCCGCATCCGCAAGCGCTATCTGAAGGGCGGCTGCATCATCGGCGTCATCGGCGAGCAGGCCGACCTCACCTATCCCTACACCTATCTGGGTGCTGGACCTGACTCGCTTGCGAAGTTTGTGGACCATCCGCCGGCCAAGGCCGAAAAGCCAATGTTCATCATCGGGCAGGGCGCCCTGGCACGCCCCGATGGCGGGGCAGTGCTGGCTGCGGCCTACAAGGCGGCGGCGTCCATCGGCGTCGTCAAGGACGGCTGGAACGGCTTCAACGTGCTGCACACCGCGGCAGGCCGCGTCGGAGCACTTGACGTTTGCGCCTTGCCGTCCAAGGACGGTGGCAAGACCGCCAGGCAGATGCTGGACGCCGCGAAGAACGGCGAACTCGACGTGCTGATCCTCGCCGGAGCCGACGAGATCGACACCCAGAACCTCGGTTCGACCTTCGTGGTCTACATCGGAACTCACGGCGACGCCGGTGCGCACCGCGCCGACGTCATCCTGCCGGGTGCTGCCTATGTCGAAAAGCAGGTGACCTACGTCAACACCGAGGGCCGCCCGCAGATGACGGCACGGGCTTCCTTCCCGCCGGGCGATGCCCGCGAGGACTGGGCGATCCTGCGCGCGCTGTCGGAGCACCTCGGCGCCACGCTGCCGTGGAACAATCTCGATGAACTGCGTGCCGCGATGTACAAGGTAGCGCCGCATCTGGCCCGCCTCGAGCAGGTGACGCCTGCGGATGCCGCGGCCCTTGCCGATCTGGCCAACGCGGCAGGCGCCATGTCAGGCGAGGCCTTCCGTTCACCGATCACCGATTTCTACATGACCAATCCGATCGCGCGGGCCTCGCGGATCATGGCCGAGTGCTCGGCCATGCGGAATGCCGGCAAGCTCGAGGCGGCGGAGTGAGCCCATGACCGAGATCCTCATCACCCTTGGCATCATCCTGCTGCAGAGCGTGGCGCTGATCGTCGCCATCCTGATCATCGTGGCCTACCTGATCCTCGTCGACCGCAAGGTGTGGGCGGCGGTGCAGATGCGCCGCGGCCCGAACGTCGTCGGCCCCTGGGGCCTGTTCCAGTCCTTCGCCGACCTGCTCAAGTTCGTGTTCAAGGAGCAGGTGATCCCCGATGGCGCCAACAAGGGCATCTTCATCATCGCGCCGCTGGTGACCTCCATCCTCGCCATTGCTGCCTGGGCCGTGGTGCCGATCTCCGAGGGACCGGTGTTCGGCTGGCTCGATGGCAAGTGGGTGGTGGCCGACATCAATGTCGGCATCCTCTATCTTTTCGCGCTGTCCTCGCTCGGCGTCTATGGCGTCATCATGGGCGGCTGGGCGTCGAACTCGAAATATCCGTTCCTCTCGGCCCTGCGGTCGGCCGCGCAGATGGTGTCCTACGAGGTCTCGATCGGCTTCGTCATCATCACCGTGCTGCTGTGCGTCGGGTCGCTCAATCTCACCGACATCGTGATGAGCCAGAACGACGGGCTCGGCACCATGGCCGGATTGCCCGCGTCCGCGCTCGACTGGCACTGGCTCAGCCTGTTCCCGATGTTCATCGTGTTTTTCATCTCCGCGCTCGCGGAGACGAACCGGCCGCCTTTCGACCTGCCGGAAGCCGAATCCGAACTCGTCGCCGGCTTCATGGTCGAATACGGCTCCACGCCGTACATGATGTTCATGCTGGGCGAATACGCGGCCATTTGCCTGATGTGCGCGCTGACGACCATCCTGTTCCTCGGCGGCTGGCTGCCGCCGCTCGACATAGCGCCGCTCAACTGGGTGCCGGGCATCTTCTGGTTCCTCGGCAAGGCGCTGCTGGTGTTCTTCATGTTCGCGATGGTCAAGGCGTTCGTGCCGCGCTACCGCTACGACCAGCTGATGCGTCTGGGCTGGAAGGTATTCCTGCCGATCTCGCTGTTCATGGTGGTTGCGGTGGCGACGGTGCTGCAGATCACCGGCTGGGCGGCATAGGGAGCAAGACGATGAGCACGATCGCACGCGCGGCAAAATCACTGCTTCTGGCCGAATTCGTTTCCGCCTTCTTCCTTTCGATGCGCTACTTCTTCGCACCGAAATCGACGATCAACTACCCCTTCGAGAAGGGGCCGGTTTCCCCGCGCTTTCGCGGCGAACACGCGCTGCGCCGCTATCCGAACGGCGAGGAGCGCTGCATCGCCTGCAAATTGTGCGAGGCGATCTGCCCGGCACAGGCCATCACCATCGAAGCGGGACCGCGCCGCAATGACGGCACGCGGCGCACGGTCCGCTACGACATTGACATGGTGAAGTGCATCTATTGCGGATTCTGCCAGGAAGCCTGCCCGGTGGACGCCATCGTCGAGGGACCGAACTTCGAGTTCGCGACGGAGACGCGCGAGGAACTGTA